>JBFKEA010000009.1:0-22371 GCA_041619375.1 Spongiibacter sp.
AAAGCAATGGTCCCGCCAGACACACCGGGCACAATATCAGCAGCTCCCATCGCAATACCGCGCAGGAATACGCCGCCACTCAGGCCATTCATAAACTTTCCCTATTGAAATTCAGGCGACCACGCCGCTGAGCATCGGCACAAACAACACCGGCTCAATACATTGCTCTACAATGCCGTCTTCATTGCGGTCATAGACATACAGGCTTTGCGGCTTGCCCTGGCCACCGACAGGAATTACCAAACGCCCCCCAATCGCCAACTGCGCGAGCAACTCAGATGGCACCACCTCGGGGGCGGCGGCCGATAAAATAGCATCAAACGGGCCGCGCTCGGCCCAGCCCATGCCGCCATCGGCGTGGCGCAAATGCACATTGTGCAAACCCAGTTGGCGCAGGCGCTGACGCGCTTTTTCCTGCAGCGGCCGAATGCGCTCAACACTAAAAACCCTGCCGACGAGCTGGGCCAGAATCGCCGTCTGATACCCGGAGCCGGTGCCGACCTCCAGCACCCGCTCTCGCGGCCCGCCCGCCAACAACAGCTCGGTCATGCGGGCAACAATATAAGGCTGTGACAGGGTTTGTTGAAAACCGATAGGCAGTGCACTGTCTTCATAAGCGCGATGAGACAGCGCTTCGTCGAGAAAAATATGCCGAGGCGTTGCCCGCATCGTATCTAGCACCAGCTGATCGGTGATGCCCTGCGCACGCAGGCGCTCGATAAGTCGATCCCGGGTGCGTTGAGACGTCATCCCAATGCCCTGCAAATTGATGCTGCTCACCTTTGCTATTCTCTTTTTTATGGCCTTCAGGCGTTAATAAATTCTCGCACAAGCGCCGTGGCGAAACATCCCCTAGGTAGAGAAAACTGCAGCTGCAGGGTATCCCCTGCCAACCACTGCCAGTGCAGCTGCTGGGGAATAACACGCAGACTGCGGCGCTCCATCTTCATGGCATGGCGTAGCAAGCCCTCACAGTACAGCTCGTTGGCGGCGAAAACGGCCGCCTCCAACTCGGCGACCTGTCCACTCACGGTGTGGCGACCCGGCGCGCCGAACAGCGGTCCACTGGGGTGGATATCCCCCTCGGCCACACGGCGCTGTATTTCGCTGTCGACATCAGAAGTAAAGACACTGCCACTGTCGCGAAGACTAAACAACTCGCCACTGAGCGGTTTAAGCCACGTGCCGTCGCGCAGGCGCTGAGCCAACACCTCATTAAACAGATAGGAGCGCGCCGACGAAAGGTAAATACTTCGCTGAAAACGCTGCGGGCGCGAATCCCCGACGAACCACTGCCGGCAGGCATTAAGATTGTCGCCGCCGCGCCCAAAGCGCTGCTCGCCAAAATAATTGGGGACACCCGCTCCCAGCTTATGCAGGCGCTGCTCAATATCATCGCACTCAGCACGGATCTCACGCAATGTCAGCACAAAACGGTTGGCCCGATGGCTGCCGGGGCGAAGTTTTTGGCGGTGACGCCCCCAACGCAGTACCTGCCACGCCGAGTCCGCCGACTGCTCGGCGGTATTGTCCCAGTTGCGCCCCTGTTTGCCCGGTAAATGGATACAGAACCACTGACGCGTTCGCGCATGGCGATCTTTCAGGCCGCTGTACGTCACCGCGCGCGGCGCCACCCCGGCAATAGTTGCCAGTCGGCGTGCCACATAGTCGGTATTGTCACCGCGCTTTTCCACCCACAGCCAATCGAATTCACCGTCGCCACTGAATTCGACATCAAACTGCTCTTCAACCTCGAAATCTTCGGGGCAGCTGCGTAGAAGTCCAGAGGCCCGCGGCACTCCCAGCGCTCGTGGCCAATCAGGCAGCATCGCAGCAACGCTCCAGCAACACTACCGCATCAACGGCGATACCCTCTTTTCTACCGACAAAACCCAGCTTCTCGGTGGTCGTCGCTTTAACGCTGATCTGGTCTATATCCACCGCGAGAATCTCGGCCAGGCGCTGCCGCATGGCGACAATATGCGGCGCCAGCTTCGGCGCTTGCGCGGCAATGGTGATATCGGCATTGCCCAGCACATAACCGCGCTCGTTGATTAGCTGATAGCAGTGCGCGAGCAAGTGCGCGCTATCCGCACCGCGAAACGCGCTGTCGGTATCCGGAAAATGCTGACCGATATCACCCAGTGCGAGGGCACCCAACAGGGCATCGCAAAGAGCATGGATAGCGACGTCGCCATCCGAATGGGCCTCTAAACCGCGCTCGTAATCGAGCTTTACGCCGCACAGAACAATGTGCTCACCCTCGCCAAAACGGTGGACATCATAGCCGTGGCCAATACGTATCGCCGTCATGATTTTTCACCCTTGTCAGTCGATTGCGCCTGCAGGTAGAAAGCCGCCAAGGCCAAATCCTCAGGGTAGGTCACCTTGATATTTGCCGCACTGCCAGCAACTAGGCGAACCCGCCCCCCGCAGTGCTCAACCGCTGAAGCCTCGTCGGTAACAACCAGCCCCCGCTCTCGGCAATGGCGCAGCGACGCCAGCAATTCACCGTAGCGAAACACCTGCGGGGTTAACGCTCGCCACAGATGGCTGCGGTCCAACGTCGACGCCACATCGCCAGCGGCGTCGCTGCGCTTTACCGTATCGACGATCGGCGCCGCCAGCAGGCCGCCACAGTTGCACTCCATGGTCTGGCTGATCAGCGCGTGCAGATCGTCGCCAGTCAAACAGGGCCGGGCCGCATCGTGCACCAATACCCAGTCGGCGTCACTGGCTTCTGCGCGCACGCTCAACAAGGCGTACTCAACCGAATCAGCCCGCTCCGCGCCTCCAGCCACTGCGCGCACACGGGGATGACGGCTTAAGCTCAAACGGGAAAACTGTTCATCACTGGGGTGGAGGGCAACTAATACGGCTTCGATTCGCGGCTCGGCCAGCAGCGCCGCCGCGCTGTGCTCAATGACACAACGGTCAAGTAATGAAAGGTATTGCTTGGGAATCGCCGCGCCAAATCGGCTGCCGGTACCGGCGGCGGGAATAACCGCCCAAAGTCGCTGTGTCACGGTGATTCTTCTATTATCAGATAAAACGTTTCGCCATCCCTGATCAGGCCCATATCATTGCGGGCCCTTTCCTCAATGCTATCGAGGTTACTTTTCAAGCTATTCACCTCGCCCAGCAAGCGCTCATTGCGCTCACGTAGGCCGGCGTTGTGCAACTGCTGCTCAGCGATTTCTCGACGCAAACTGACAATCTGTTCCCAGCTGCCACTGCCATTCCACAGCCGCAGCTGCAGGGCAAACAGCATGATCAACAGTACTATCAGCAAATGCCGGCGGCTCATTGCTCACCCGGAGACAATGGGCCGCACGCTGAAAAACCGTACCGGGCAGACAACTCGCTGCAAAAATCAGGCGCGAAACTCATCGCGGCCACGATAAGCGGCACCAATTTCAGCCTCGATGCGCAGCAGGCGGTTGTATTTAGCCACACGGTCAGAGCGGCACAGTGAGCCGGTTTTAATTTGTCCCGCGGAGGTCGCCACCGCCAAATCGGCAATGGTGGTATCTTCAGTTTCACCGCTGCGATGGGAAATGACCGCCGTGTAACCTGCGTCCTTGGCCATTTTGATGGCATCGAGGGTCTCGCTCAAGGAACCGATTTGGTTGAACTTGATCAGGATCGAATTGGCAATGTTGTTATCGATACCGCGCTTCAAAATGCTGGTATTGGTTACAAACAAGTCGTCGCCAACCAACTGTACACGCTCGCCAGTCAGTTCAGTCAATGCTGCCCAACCGTCCCAATCGCTCTCGTCCATACCATCTTCAATAGAGATAATCGGATAACGCTGAGTCAGACCGTCTAGGTAGGCAGCAAAACCGGCGGCATCAAACTCCTTACCTTCGCCACTGAGCTTGTACTTGCCGTCTTTGTAAAATTCAGAGGCTGCACAATCCAGTGCGAGGGTCACGTCCTCGCCCAAGGTGTAGCCGGCGTTGGCGACCGCTTCTGCGATCACTTCCAAGGCCGCTTCATTAGAAGGCAGATTAGGCGCAAACCCGCCCTCATCGCCCACTGCCGTGCTCAAGCCACGTCCGGCCAGTACTTTCTTCAGCGCGTGGAAGATTTCGGCACCAATGCGCAGCGCCTCGGCAAAACTGTCGGCAGCTACCGGTTGAATCATGAACTCCTGAATGTCTACGTTGTTATCGGCATGCTCACCACCGTTGATGATATTCATCATCGGCACGGGCATGGTGTACTGCCCTTCGGTGTTGTTGATCTGGGCAATGCGCTGATACAGCGGAATACCTTTTTCGATAGCCACCGCTTTTGCCACCGCCAGAGACACGGCAAGAATGGCATTGGCGCCGAACTTGGCTTTGTTCTCAGTGCCATCGGCGTCGATCATCGCCTGATCAATCGCCCGCTGATCCTCGGCATCCATCCCCATCAGTAGATCGCGAATCTCGGTGTTGATATTGGCGACCGCTTTGGTGACACCTTTACCGAGGTAGCGCGACTTATCACCATCGCGCAGCTCCAATGCTTCGCGTGATCCCGTCGATGCACCTGAAGGCGCACAGGCACTGCCAACGGCGCCGGACGCCAGTACAACATCGGCCTCTACGGTTGGATTACCGCGAGAATCGAGTACCTCGAATGCCTTGATATCGACGATTTCTGCCATGTGAAGATCTCCTTCCAAAAATATCTTTGTGTCGCGCCCAAGGACGCGCCGTCATTGTATTAACTGTGTCGAGATGCCTTAGCGTATCTCTAATACCGGCAGCGACTTAATCAGGTCGTCAACGACCTTCATTTGCTGCAAAAAGGCTTTGAGAGCGGACAGTGGCAAGGCGCTGGGGCCATCGCACAGTGCCCGGTCTGGGTCCGGGTGCGCCTCTAAAAACAAGCCCGCCAAGCCTTGGCTCATGCCCGCGCGCCCGAGCTCAGCGACTTGGTGGCGGCGACCGCCAGAGGCCGCCCCCATGGGGTCGCGGCACTGCAGCGCATGGGTAACATCAAAGATTAACGGCGCGCCGCCACTGACTTCACGCATAGTGCGAAAACCCAGCATATCGACCACCAAATTATCGTAGCCAAAATTACTGCCGCGCTCGCACAGCATCACCTTCTCATTGCCACACTCGGCAAATTTCTCGACGATGTTTTTCATCTGCGCGGGGCTGAGGAACTGCGGTTTTTTGATGTTAATCACCGCGTCCGTGGCTGCCATCGCGGCCACCAGATCGGTCTGGCGAGCCAAAAAGGCCGGCAATTGAATCACATCACAAACCTGCGCCACCGGCGCAGCTTGATCAATCTCATGGATATCGGTAATCACCGGTACCTTGAAGGTTTGCTTGATCTCCTCAAAGATCTTCAAACCCTCATCCATACCTGGCCCGCGATAAGAGTGGATCGAGGAACGGTTCGCCTTGTCAAAAGACGCCTTGAACACATAGGGAACGCCCAACTCTGCACAGACCTCGACGTAAGCCTCGGCAACCTGCATGGCCAAATCACGCGATTCCAGCACGTTCATCCCGCCAAACAAAACGAAGGGCAAGTCATTGCCCACCGTCAACTCGCTGATTGTAAGGTGTTTATCTTGCATGACTCACTCCGGTGAACAGGCGGCGCGCTGGCTGCGCCGCCGTCGTTATTTTCAGCTGCAAGAACAGTATTTAGTTCTTCTGGTGCTCAAGCGCTGCGCGCACAAAGCCGGTAAACAAGGGATGACCATCGCGCGGCGTCGAGGTAAATTCGGGGTGGAACTGACAGGCGACAAACCACGGGTGGTCAACCACTTCCACCACTTCGACAAGGCTCTTATCTGCCGACCAGCCACCGATGCGTAGTCCCTTGTCCTGAAGGTCCTGCACGTAATTATTGTTCACCTCATAACGGTGGCGGTGACGCTCGGTGATTTGCTCTGCGCCGTAAATCTCGCGCGCCAAAGAGCCCTCACTCAGATGGCAAAGCTGGGCACCGAGGCGCATGGTACCGCCAAGGTCAGAGGCGGCGTCGCGCTGCTCGGTCTCACCCTCAGCGGTCACCCACTCAGTAATCAAACCAACGACCGGATTAGCACCGTCGTCGACAAATTCGCTGCTATTGGCGTCGCTCAGGCCTAGCACATTGCGGGCAAATTCAATTACCGCCACCTGCATACCCAGGCAGATACCGAGGTAGGGGATTTTGTTTTCACGCGCATATTGCACTGTGCGAATTTTACCTTCCACACCGCGATTACCAAAGCCGCCAGGCACCAGAATACCGTCGACATCCTTGAGCACATCGACACCTTCGGTTTCAATGGTTTCCGAGTCGATGTAGCGTACCGTCACCTTGGTACGGGTGTGGATACCCGCGTGCTTAAGCGCCTCGTTCAACGATTTGTAAGCGTCGAGCAGCTCCATATACTTGCCGACCATGGCAATGGTCAGCTGCTGATCTTGATGAAGATCACCATCGATCACCGTATCCCATTCCGACAGATCCGCCGCAGGACACTCCAGGCCAAAACGCTCTACCACCAAATCGTCTAGCCCCTCTGCCGACAGCAGAGACGGGATGCGATAGATAGAATCAACATCGCGCAGTGGAATAACCGCCCGCGATTCAACATTGGTAAACAGCGCAATCTTATGGCGACTGCTCAAATCTATTTCGTGATCCGAACGGCACAACAGCACATCGGGTTGCAGGCCGATAGAGCGCAACTCTTTCACCGAATGCTGGGTGGGCTTGGTTTTGGTTTCACCGGCAGTGGCAATATAGGGCACCAGCGTCAGGTGCATCAGCATCGCGCGCTTAGCGCCCAGCTCAGTTTTTAACTGCCGAGCCGCCTCGAAGAACGGCAGACCTTCGATATCACCGACCGTGCCGCCGATCTCAACAATTGCTACATCGGCATCACCGGCACCGGCAATC
Source organism: Spongiibacter sp. (assembly GCA_041619375.1). Lineage (GTDB taxonomy): Bacteria > Pseudomonadota > Gammaproteobacteria > Pseudomonadales > Spongiibacteraceae > Spongiibacter. The sequence goes on from JBFKEA010000009.1 coordinate 6,907, forward strand.
ACGCGGCGTTTAATCTCGTCGGTCACATGGGGGATAACCTGCACCGTACCGCCCAGGTAGTCGCCACGGCGCTCTTTGCGCAGCACCGTCTCATACACGCGACCGGTGGTGAAGTTATTGCGCTTGTTCATTTTGGCGCGAACAAAGCGCTCGTAGTGCCCCAAATCCAGGTCGGTTTCAGCGCCGTCTTCAGTAACGAACACCTCGCCGTGCTGGAAGGGACTCATCGTCCCTGGGTCTACATTAATGTAGGGATCCAATTTCAGCAGAGTGACCTTCAGACCACGCGCTTCGAGAATCGCCCCGAGCGAAGCAGAGGCGATGCCTTTGCCGAGTGAAGAAACAACGCCGCCAGTGACGAATATGAAACGCGCCATGTAATGCCTATATGTCGAGCTGGTAAGGGGGCAGAGCCGGGAAAAGCGATGTTTTCAAGGCCCCTGCAAGATGGGGGCTCAGTTTAGCAGCATGGATCAGGCGAGACAATGAAATTAGCCCTCTGAGCCCAGCCAGAGCTCTGTTATACTGCCCGGCTAATTGCTTGCACATTCAAGGTCTTAGTTCTATGCAACCCATGCTCAATATCGCCCTGCGCGCCGCGCGCAAGGCCGGTGATCTGGTCGCCCGCGCCGCCGAACAGATTGACCGCCTAAAAATCGAATCCAAGGGCGAAAACGATTTTGTCACAGAAATCGACCGCAAGGCCGAACAGGAAATCATTTATCACCTGCAAAAAGCCTACCCAGAACACCGCTTCCTCGGCGAAGAAAGCGGTGAATCGGGCAACCCCGACAGCGACTACCAGTGGATCATTGATCCCATCGATGGCACCACTAACTTCGTCCGCGGCATCCCCCACTACTGCATTTCGATCGCCTGTATTTATCAGGGACAAATCGAACACGCCGTCGTGCTAGATCCTATTCGCCGCGAAGAGTTCACCGCCAGCCGCGGTCGCGGCGCCCAAGTGAACGGCCGGCGGGTGCGGGTCACCTCAGCGGCAAGCCTGGAAGGCACCCTCATTGGCACCGGCATCCCGTTTAAATCGCGCAGTGAACAGCATATCTCGGCCTATATGAAAAGCCTTGAGGCAGTGGCGCGCGAAACCGCAGGCATTCGCCGCGCCGGCTCAGCAGCGCTGGATCTGGCCTACGTCGCCTCCGGTCGCCTGGACGGCTTCTGGGAAATCGGCCTGAGCAAATGGGACATTGCGGCCGGTGTGCTGCTGGTTCGCGAAGCGGGCGGCTTGATCAGCGACTTCCAAGGGGGCGGAAACTACTTGGAAAGCGGCAATATTGTCGCTGCCAACCCGAAATGCCTGAAAGGTTTGCTGCAAGCTGTCAAACCGCCGCTTCAGCACATCAGCTAAATACGGCGAGCAAAAAAAAGGCGCCCAGCTTACGCTGGGCGCCTTTTTTTATACACCGACGTTATGGCAGCTCGTCTAACTCGGCACCCTCTTTTTCGGGCAGCATTAGATCCTCTGGGCTGATCTTCATCACCACCAGCAGGCTGGCGAGGATAAACACCGAGGAATAGGTACCCACCGCCACCCCGACCAACAGCGCCAAGGCAAAGCTGTGAATCATTTCCCCACCGACTAACGCCAAGGCAACCAATACCAGCAAGGTGGTACCCGAGGTCACCAAGGTACGACCCAGAGTATCAGTCAGCGAAATATTAATAATGTCGACCGGCTCATAGCCGCGCAGCCCGCGCAAATTCTCGCGAATACGGTCGGCCACAACAATCGAGTCATTAAGCGAATAACCGATCACCGCCAGCACCGCCGCCAGCACCGTCAGGTCAAAATCCCAACCGACCAGTGAGAAGACACCCAGCGTAATAATCACGTCGTGGCCCAAGGCCAATACCGCGCCAAAAGCAAACTTCAGCTGGAAGCGCATCGCCACGTAGATCAATACCACAATCAGCGCCAGTAATATCGCCAGACCGCCCTGCTCGCGCAATTCCTCACCGACCTGAGGGCCGACAAACTCAATTCGGCGCAGCTCCACTCCCGACGGACTGTCGGCGCGTAACGCCGCCAACACTTTATCGCCCAGCTCCGGACTCATGCCCTGCGGCAAGCGCACCAGCACGTCGGTATCCGAGCCAAAGTTCACCACAATGGCGTTGTCAAAACCCTCGCGCTCCAGCGTGGCGCGCACTTCCTGCAGTGGCAGCGACTCGTCATAAATCACCTCAATCAAGGTGCCGCCGGTAAAATCGAGACCGAAGTTAAGACCCTTGAAGCCGATGAGCAACAGCGATGCAATAACGGCCGACAGCGACAGTGCCGCGGCAATTTTGCGGGCGCTCATAAAGCGGATAAATTTCTTTTCCTCTGACATTGGCCTTTCCTTATATTGCCAGTTTGCTGACACGGCGGCCGCCGTAGATCAGATTCACAATTGCACGAGTCCCCATAATCGCGGTGAACATCGACGTCACAATGCCCAGCGACAGGGTGACGGCAAAGCCGCGCACCGGCCCGGTACCCACCGCATAAAGAATCACCGCAACCAGCAAGGTGGTGATATTGGCATCCATAATGGTGACAAAGGCTCGGCCATAGCCGGCGGTAATGGCTTGTTGGGGCGACTGGCCGGCGGCCAGCTCTTCTCTAATCCGCGAGAAAATCAGCACATTGGCGTCAACCGCCATACCGACCGTCAGCACAATACCGGCGATACCGGGCAAGGTCAGCGTCGCGCCCAATAGCGACATAGCGCCGACCAGTAGCACGATATTAAAGGCCAGTGCCGCCACCGCGATAATGCCGAACACGCGGTAATACACCAGCATGAACAGCGCCACCCCTGCCAAACCGATCTGCACTGACAGCAGGCCTTTGGCAATATTTTCGGCACCCAGCGACGGCCCAACCGTGCGCTCTTCCACAAAATCTATCGGCGCGGCCAAGGCACCGGCGCGCAGCAGCAGCGCCAGTTCGGTCGCCTCGCCGGGCGCGTCCAAACCGGTTATGCGGAACTGCACACCCAGCGCATCGCGTATCGTCGCCAAACTGATGATTTTCTTTTCATCGTAGGGAATACGCACCGCCTGCTCGACACCGGCTTCATCGACCTCGTAGCGCGTGCGGCTTTTCCGCTCGATAAACAGTACACCAAGACGGCGGTTAATATTGTGGCGGGTAACGCGGTGCATCAATGCCCCACCCTCGCTATCGAGGGTGATATTGACCTGCGGCATGCCGTTCTCATCAAAGCTGGCTTGCGCATTAGCCACCCGCTCACCGGTAATTACCACCTCGCGCTCTAACCAGCCGCTGGGTTCACCGCGACCGGGGTTGCGGAACTCAAATTGCTCGCGATCCGAGGGCTCGGCGTCGTAACGGGCCTCCAGACGAAACTCCAGGTTAGCCGTTTTACCGAGAATACGCTTGGCTTCGGCCGTATCCTGAATACCCGGCAGCTCAACCACAATACGATTGCGCCCCTGACGCTGTACCAGCGGCTCGGAAACACCCAGCTCGTTGACACGGTTGCGCAGGGTCGTCAGGTTCTGACCCACCGCGTAATCTTCAATTTCCTTGCGCTTAACATCAGACAGCAGCGCCTGCAGATAAAAAGCATCGTCGCCGGTCTTAGTGGCCGCCGCACGCTGCACTGTCAGCTCGGTGAAATCACGGCGAATCACCGCAAGTGCCTTATCGCGATTCTCCTCGCTGCGAAATTTACCGCGAATGACGCCGTCGCCATTTAAGCTGATAAAGCCGCGCACACGCTCTTCGCGCAGCTTTTTCTTGATGCCCGTACTGTAATGCTCAAGCCGAGTGGCAATCGCTGCGTCGGTATCCACTTCCAGCAAAAAGTGCACACCGCCGCTGAGATCCAAACCCAGCTTCATCGCCTGGGCGCCCAGGGCGCTCAGCCAATCGGGCGTATTGGAGGCCATATTCAGCGCCACCACATAGCCATCACCCAAGGCGCGCTGAATCAGCTTTTGCGCGCGCAATTGGTCATCGGCATTCGCCAGTCGCACCAAGCCGCTCTTACCGGTGTCATCGGCTTTGGCGCCAAAATGGTCAATATTCTTTGCCGTCAATGCAGCGGAAATTTTATCCATTTCCCGCTCGCCAATGGCCGTGCCGCTGCTCTCACCGGAAACCTGCACTGCAGGGTCCGGGCGATAGAGGTTGGGCGAGGCGTAAAGCAAACCGATCCCCAGCACTGCCATAATCAGCAGATTTTTCCACAGGGGGTATTTATTGAGCATTGTTATCCACCAAAACCGCCGCGCAGGGCGGTGTCCATTATTATAAAATGATTGACCGAAAGACCTAGCCGACCCACACCCGCGCATTGCGGAACATGCGCATCCAACCACTATCTTCGCCCTGATCGGCCGGCGCCCAGCTATTGCTGACCGTGCGGAATACGCGTTCGGGATGCGGCATCATAATTGTGACCCGACCGTCCTGTGAACTCACGCCGCTAATCCCCTGCGGCGAACCGTTGGGGTTAGCCGGATAGCGCTCAGTAACCGCGCCGGAATTATCGACATAGCGAAGCGCCACACTGCCCGAGCCTGCAAGCGCTTGCAGCTGACTGGCATTGCCAAACTCCGCGCGCCCCTCGCCGTGTGCCACGGCCACTGGCAGACGAGAACCGGCCATGCCCGCTAACAATATGGAGGGCGATTGCGGAATTTCAACCATAGAAAAACGCGCTTCAAACTGTTCTGAGCGATTGCGCACAAAACGCGGCCAATGTTCGGCACCAGGAATCAAGGAGTGCAAATTGGACATCATCTGACAACCGTTACACACCCCCAGCGCAAAACTGTCTTCACGCTGGAAGTAAGCCTGGAAGACATCACGGGCGCGACTGTTGAACAAAATACTTTTCGCCCAACCCTCACCGGCACCCAATACGTCGCCGTAAGAAAAGCCCCCGCAGGCGGCCAAGCCTTTGAAGTCGGCCAAATCGACACGCCCGGTTAAAATGTCGCTCATATGGACATCGACGGCGCTGAACCCGGCGCGATCAAAGGCTGCCGCCATTTCCATCTGTCCGTTTACGCCCTGCTCGCGCAGCACCGCCAATTTGGGGCGCACGCCACTATTCACATAGGGCGCCGCGACATCGTGCTGCGCATCAAAGCTCAGTGCGACACTCAGCCCCGGATCCTCCTCGCGCAGTGACTGGTATTCCTGCTCGGCGCAATCTGGGTTATCGCGCAGCGCCTGCATGCGGTAGCTCAACTCGCTCCAGCGGCGGTGAAGATCAAGGCGGCTGGCGCTGAGCACCAGCTCACCATTGTGTTTAACAAGCACCTCGGCTCCGGCGCTGGGGCTGCCAATACACTGCACAGCATCACCCAGGCCGTGTTTGGCAAATTCTGCTTCAACCGCCGCCAATTCACTGCGGCGCACCTGAATCACCGCGCCGGCTTCTTCGGCAAACAACTCCGCCTGAGCGGAAGCGGCGCCGTGCAATTCAACATTGACGCCGCAGTGCCCAGCAAAGGCCATTTCCAGCACGGTAATCAGCAAACCGCCATCAGAGCGATCGTGATAGGCCAAAATACGCTGTTCTTCCAGCAGTGCCTGAACCGCGTTGAAAAACGCCTTCAAGCGCGCTGGATCGTCAATATCGGGCGCCTCGCTACCCAGCTGCCCACACACTTGCGCCAGACAGGAGCCACCCAAGCGGCGCTGGCCGGCACCGAGGTCAATCGACAACAATACGCTGTCTTCGCCGAGCTGCAGTTGCGGCGTGACCGTCTTACGCACATCGACAACCGGGGCAAAAGCGGAAATCACCAGCGACATCGGCGCAGTGACCGCTTTATTTTCGCCGTCTTGCTGCCAGGCGGTGCGCATCGACATACTGTCTTTGCCCACCGGAATGGTGATACCCAGCGCCGGGCAAAATTCCATCCCCACGGCTTTAACGGTGTCGTACAAGCGCGCATCTTCATCGCCGTGTCCCGCCGCACACATCCAGTTCGCCGACAGTTTTATGTCCGCCAGACTGGCGATACGCGCCGACGCAATATTGGTAATGGCCTCGGCCACCGCCATGCGCCCGGAGGCCGGTGCATCCAACAGGGCCAGCGGCGTGCGCTCACCCATCGACATCGCCTCACCGGCGCTGCTGTCGTAGCTCACTGTGGTCACCGCACAATCGGCAACCGGCACCTGCCAGGGGCCCACCATTTGATCGCGATGCACCATACCCGTTACCGAGCGATCGCCTATGGTGATCAGGAAGCTTTTGCCTGCCACCGCAGGCAGACAGAGTAAGCGGTCCAGCGCCTCAGCCACGCTGAGCTGGCTGCCGTCAAAATCTGCCGGACGGAAGTGACTGCGCTGCGCCTCGCGGTGCATTTTCGGCGGTTTGCCAAACAGCACTGACATCGGCAAATCAACCGGATTGTTGTCAAAGTGACGGTCGCCAACGCGCAAGGTCTTCTCTGCCGTGGACTCGCCTACCACCGCATAAGGCGCGCGCTCGCGGGCACAGATATCGGCAAAGTCCTGCAGATTATCCGGCGCAATCGCAATCACGTAACGCTCTTGCGATTCGTTGCACCAGATTTCCAGCGGCGACATCCCCGGCTCGTCATTGGGCACTTCGCGCAACTCAAAATCGCCGCCACAGCCGCCGTCTTTGACCAGCTCGGGAAAGGCGTTGGACAAACCACCCGCGCCAACGTCGTGAATAAAGGCAATGGGGTTACGCTCACCCATGGCCCAGCAGCGGTCGATAACTTCCTGACAGCGGCGTTCAATTTCCGGATTCTGGCGCTGCACCGAGGCAAAATCCAGATCGGCGCTGGAAGCGCCACTGCTCATCGACGAGGCCGCTCCGCCACCCAAGCCAATCAACATTGCCGGCCCACCCAGCGCGATCAGCTTATAGCCTGCGGGAAATTCGTCTTTGTCGACATGTTCGGCTTTGATATTGCCATAACCACCGGCCAGCATAATCGGCTTGTGGTAGCCGCGCCGCTCTTCGCCGTCGGCGGTGACGATATTCTGTTCGTAACTGCGAAAATACCCGCAGAGATTGGGGCGGCCGAACTCATTGTTAAATGCCGCGCCGCCGATGGGACCTTCGAGCATAATATCCAGGGCAGTAACAATGCGCTCTGGCTTGCCGTAATCCTGCTCCCAGGCCTGCTCAAATCCAGGCAGCTGCAGGTTGGACACGGTAAAGCCGGTCAGTCCCACCTTGGGCTTGGAACCGCGCCCCACCGCCCCTTCGTCGCGAATTTCCCCCCCGGCGCCAGTGCCGGCCCCGGAAAACGGTGCGATCGCCGTCGGGTGATTGTGGGTTTCCACCTTCATCAGCAGGTGGATGTCCTCGTGGTGGAATTGGTACTCGGCGGTCTCTGGGTCGGGGTAGAAGCGCCCCGCCGTGTGCCCCGCGACAACCGCGGCGTTGTCCGAGTAGGCACTGAGCACGTTTTCGCCGCCCAGTTCATTGGTATTCTTGATCATCGCAAACAGCGATTTGTCCTGCTCTTCACCGTCAATCGTCCAGCTGGCAGTGAAGATCTTGTGGCGACAATGTTCAGAGTTAGCCTGGGCAAACATCATCAGCTCTACATCGCTGGGGTTGCGCTTCAGCTCAGTAAAACTGTCCACCAGGTAGTCGATCTCATCGTCGGCCAAGGCCAGACCCAGATCACCGTTGGCGGCTGCCAGCGCCTCGCGGCCACCAGCGAGCACATCGACCCGCTGCATCTCGCGCGGCGAATGCTGACTGAATAGCACCGTGGCCTCAGCGACTGAGTCGAGCACGGTTTCGACCATGCGATCGTGAATCGCCGCCGCCGCCAGTTCGCGCTGCGCCGCCGTCAGCGCCTCGCTACTGCGCAGGCGGTATAGCACGCCGCGCTCTAGGCGCCGCAGCGTCTGCAGGCCACTAATATGGGCGATATCACTGGCCTTGCTGGACCACGGTGAAATCGTGCCGGGGCGCGGAACAACGAAAAACTCGCTGCCGCCGACCTCCAACTCAGCAGCGTCGGCACTGGGGCCATAATCCAGCAGTTTTCTCAAAACCTGCTGCTGCGCCTCACTGAGTTCACCCTCCACTTCGGCCAGATGCACAAACTGAGCGCTGACCGCCTGCAAGTCCGGAATGGCCTTGCGCAGGGTGTTCAGCAGTTTTTCAATACGGAATTCGGAAAGCGCCGCAGCGCCAGGAACGATCAGCATGCAGGTCTACAACCTCGGTCGACGGGGTAAAGGCCGACATTGTACAGCAATCGCCAGCGAAAATTCAGGCTTATGGTGCGAACACTGCAAGCCCGATACAATGTCCCGGAGATTCCACGGAGCGCGGCGATTGACAGACAGCATCCCCAGCAAACAGCGACATGCGCTGACCCTTGTAGCGCTAGTTTTGCTGGCATTGAGCACCGCCTGCTCACAACCGCAAGACGCCCTGAGCAATATCCGCGAAGAAGGCGTGCTGCGGGTACTCACCCGCAACGGCCCCACCACCTATTACGAAAGCCAGGGCAACCCCAGTGGCTTTGAATACCATTTAGCCAAGGAATTTGCCGACCACCTCGGCGTCGAATTAGAGATGATACCGGTGGTGGGCTTGGACGAGCTGTTTAGCCAGCTTAACGATGGCCGCGCCGACCTGGCCGCTGCCGGCCTGAGCATTACCCCAGAGCGCAGTGAATCGCTGGCCTTTGGCCCCAGCTACATGACCGTCAAACAGCTGTTTATATACAACCGAAAGAACCTCGAAAAACCACAGGACTACCAAGACCTGCAAGGCCTGCGCATCAGAGTGCTGGGCAATAGCTCGCACGCCGAAACTCTGCGCGACCTAAAACAGCGCTACCCGGCGCTTGAGTGGAGCGAAAGCCGCGACCAGGAAACCATCGACCTGCTGGAGTTGCTTAACGATGGCGACATCGATATCGCCATGGTCGACGCCAATGAGTTCCATGCCAACCGCGCCTTTTACCCGGATTTCCGCATTGCGATGAGCGCCAATGAGACCGCCAAACTAGCTTGGGCGATGAAAAAATCCCCCTACAACAGCGCTCTGCAGGACACTCTCCAAGACTTCTTTGCCGAAGTGCGCCGCAGCAACGAGCTGCCGCGACTGATCGACCGATTTTTCACCTTTAACGAGCGCCAACCCTTCATCCGCACCCAAACCTTTTTACAAATGAAGGAGAGTCGCCTGCCGCAATACAAGGGCTTGATTGAGCAGGTCGCCATTGAATACGACATGGACTGGCGCTTTCTGGCGGCTATCAGCTACCAAGAATCGTTCTGGAACCCCAGCGCCAAATCCCCTACCGGGGTGCGCGGCATGATGATGCTGACCCGACCCACCGCCAGTGAGCTGGGAGTAAAAGACCGGCTGGACCCGCTGCAAAGCCTGCGTGGCGGCGCCCGCTACTACAAAAAACTCTACGCCCGCCTCGCCAGCGGCATCGAGCCCCCCGACCGCAGCTGGTTCGCGCTGGCCGCCTACAACATCGGCCTGGGCCACCTGGAAGATGCGCGCGTCATTACCGAGAGTACTGGCGGCAACCCCAATTTGTGGAAAGACGTAAAAGAACGGCTGCCACTGCTGCGCCAGCGCAAGTGGTATAAAAAGACCCGCTACGGCTACGCCCGCGGCGACGAGCCCGTGCGCTACGTGGAAAATATCCGCAGTTACTACTCGCTGCTAACTTGGGACGAGCTTAACCGCTACCGGGTGCCACCGGCACGCATCGTTTCCGACTACCTACCGGCGGCACTCAATCGCGGCCTCGGCGCGCTGTAAGCCTCACTCGCGCCCGATGCGGCGCTGGCGGTCGTAGCGAAAAAAGCCAGCCTGCTCTTCGCGCGCAATAGCGTCGGCATTTTCGCCAAACAGCTGCTCGCGCAGAGCCGCCAGCTCCGCCTCCCGCACCTCGCCTTCATAGCGCGCAGCAATCGCCTGACGCTGCTGCATATACTGCTCGCCCTGCTGCCAGCGCTCGTCGCGGCGTGTGTCCAGGGCCTGCCAGCGATCCAGCGCCGCCTCATCCATACCCATCGTTTGCCGCAACTCGCGCAGTGTCTCGCGACGCCGCTCCGCGGGCAGCTGACGCAGGTCGCTCTGCACCGTCTCCAGCTCGACAACGCGGTTGAGCAACTCGGTGCGCCGCTCCGCCAACAATGCATCGGCGTGGTCGCCAAACTGCTCGCGCAGGCTGCCGACAAACTGCTCTACCGAGGCCTGCGCGCCCAATTCCGGCTGCCTACCCAGCTCCGCCAAGGTGTCGGAAATTTTCTGATTGCGCAGCTCCGCCGCCCAGATTTCCTCAGCATCGGCCCCAAAGGCGGCATAACGCTGCTCCCACAGCGCGCTGCGGCGCTCCTCCGCCGTCATAGTTTGCAGGGCCTGACGCTCCATCGCCAACCAATCGTTATAACTGGCCAAGCTGAAGTATTTCGCCAGTAACGCTTCGGCGTGCTCTGGAAATAGGCGCCGCAAAAACCCGGCGATGCGCTGCTGCCAATCCTCTGGATAACGCTGCTTTAAATAAGCAATTAACTGTTCGATCACTCGCAGCTGCGCGTGCTTGACCTCAATCACCGGGGCAAAACGCAGCTGAAGGTCTTCAATAAAAGCCGCTTCCTGCGCGGCGGCGGTCAATGCTTCCTGCGGCGTCACAGCCACCGACGGCTCGATACGATCGCCGCTCTGGCCGGCCGTATTCACCGGCTCGACGCGATCTGGCAACAGCGACAGACCGGTGGCAAACACCAATAACACCGCGCTAATAACAATGGCGAAGCCACGAGGGCTCCGCCAAAAGGACATCGATTCCGACATTATCACGCTCCGAATTAATAACCGTTATCGGCAATAAAATCGGTAATGGCCGCGTAAAACTCCATTTCGTCGAAGGTATCCGGCGGCACGCCAATCACATCCACGTGATCCTGATTAATCTTCCAAGCGTGGGATGTCATTTGCGTACTATCGGGCGCATTGAGGTCGGCAACATAGCCGGTGTTACTCTGGGTCCAAACGTAATCAAGGCAGCCATAGCACTCCCAGTACTCCAGGCGATAGCCCATTTGCTGAGAATTAATGCCTACCAAGCCGTCGTCGTCATTATCACTGGCATTGCCATCACCGGTGCCCAGTGCGCCGTCGCCATTGGCGTCGTAGCTGGCATAGCCGTCGCCGTCGATTTCGGTCCACAGCTCTTTAAGCAGGTAGAGCGCCGGATTCATATTGCCGTTGTCCTGCCCGGTCAAAAAACTGCGCGAACGCTCGATATTCTGACTGCCGGCCGGGTAGTTTTGGTTGAAGGCATAGGTGCCGGTCACCACCCCGTCGTTGGGGTCAAAATCGTGGTTAACCAACTGCTTAAGCGCGGCAATCGCATCGTTGCCACCCTGATAAATGGTGTTGCCAAAATATTCCGCCAATGTCTCCAGTACCGACTGAACACCAGGCTGCAAATTCAGCACATATTGCGCTATCGGTGAACCGCGGTGGGGGGAAGAAATACTGATCCCGTACTTAACCACTTTATAGCCGCGATTCTCGCGCAGTAAACGGGCCGCCTTGCGCAGGTCCAAACCGCCCTGAGAATGGCCAATAATATTCACATAACTGTGGCCAGAGCTGGCCAGATAGCCCTCGATGTCCTGATACAGCTCGTAACCGCGCTGCTCAGAGCTGGCAAAGGGGGTCACTGAAGCAACAAAGGACTCCTGCCCCGAATTGATGTCGTGATTGCAGTAGTACTCACCCCACTGACAGGTATCGAGCACATAAACGCCGTAGTCGTCCCCCCAATAGTCGTACCCGAGGATGTCATCAAAACCGGCCATACCGTGGGCAAACACGATCGGGTAAGCAGTTTTGTTGGCGTCCCGCGCCTGCACCGGCAGGGCCGTCAAGCTCAGTAATAATGCCGCACACAAAGTGCGACGACTGAATTTCATCATGCTGTTCTCTCCATTTATTATTATGTTCACTCACCACGCTGGGTGAGCGCCCAATGCGGCGCCGCAACTGGCCTAAACGGCCGGCGCCAATTGGCATGAGTAAGACACGGCAAAAGTATGCGCCGAAAACATTACCGAAACGTAACATAGCAGCAAATCGCGACTCGGCAAGCCACGTTTTACAAACTGTGCACTGTGACACTGTTTATGCAGGCCTCTTCCCCAGCGGCAGCCGGCACAAAAAAACCCGGCACATGGCCGGGTCTATATGCGGCGTCATCGATCTGCTAGCGGCCCTTCCAGTTGGGCGGGCGCTTTTCCGCGAAGGCCGTGGCGCCCTCAATGGCATCTTCACTGGCAAATACCGGCAGGGCGATTTCGTTCTGCTTGCTAAACAGCTCCTGCGCCGACCACTCCACCGACTCCCGCATTATCTGCTTGCTGGCCAATACCGCCATCGGGCCATTGGCGGCGATTTTCGCCGCCAGCGCCCGGGCCTCGGCCAGCGCCTGGCCGGGCTCAACGACGCGGTTGATCAGCCCCAGTGCATAAGCCCGGTCGGCGTCGATGGCGTCGCCGATCAGAGCCAGCTCCATCGCTATGCGGCGGGGAATTTGCCGCGGCAAATTCAGCAGGCCACCGGCGCCGGCCACCAGCCCCCGCTTCACTTCCGGTATGCCAAATTTGGCATTGGCGGCGCTGACAATCAGGTCGCAGCTAATGGCCAGTTCAAAGCCGCCGGCCAGCGCGTAGCCCTCCACCGCAGCAATCAGCGGCTTGCGCGGCGGCGCCTCGACCAGGCCGGCAAAGCCGCGCCCCTCGATCATCGGCAACTCACCGGTGACAAAGGCCTTGAGGTCCATGCCCGAACAAAAACTGCCCTCGGCCCCGGTCAGAATGGCCGCGCGAATATCGGCATTGCCATCCAATTCCTCCATCGCCTGCGCAATACCCTTGGCCACCGCCAGGTTGACGGAGTTTTTCGCCTTGGGCCGGTTAATCGTCACCAGCATCACCCCATCGTCAATACTGACCAGTACTTCATCTGCCATCCTGTACTCCTTTTTATGGTTATCTTGTGGCGTTATTTGCCGCTAAAAACCGGTTTCCGCTTTTCAAAAAATGCACCGATGGCCTCGGCCGCATCGTCACTGCCCAGGCAGGTATTCTGCGCGCTCGCCTCTGCCATAAAGGTTTGCTGAAAGGTCTGCGCCGCCGCGCCGCGCAGCAGCGCCTTGGTTTCGCGCAGCGCAATCGGCGCACGCTCTGCCAACGCCGCCGCCCAGCCCTGCGCCTCGGCCAGCACCTGATCGGCATCGGCCAGTTTATTGACCAAGCCCAACTGCAGACACTGCTCGGCATTTAATTTTCCGCCCTCGGCAATAAACGCAAAGGCGCGCTGATAGCCCATGCCGCGCAGCAAATTCCAGCTGGCGCCGCCGTCGGGCACCAGACCGACATTCGTGAACGCCATCACCATAGTGCCGCTGCTGGCCATCACCGACAGATCGCAGTGCATGGCCAACGCCGCGCCGATCCCGGCCATCACCCCCGGCACGGCGGCAATCACCGTCTGCTCCATGGAGGCAATCAGATTGAAAATGGGCAGGTACTCATCCAGCAATTGCCGCTCGACGGTCTGCCCCGGCCCAGGCCCTTCAGTCAGGTCGGCGCCAGAGCAAAAGCCACGCCCTTCAGCGCCGATCACAATGACCCGCACACCGCTCATTTGATTGGCCTCGCGCAAGGCAGCGAGTAAGTCGCTGCGCATTTGCCGGGTAAAGGCATTGAGCGCCTCAGGGCGATTCAGGCGAACCGTCGCCACGTGGCCGTCGCGGCTGAGTAGTACAGTTGCTCTTTCTGCCATGCTGTTCTCCTTGAAAGTTCGTTGCTATCGCGCGGCGCGATCAGTCGGTGTGCCGTCGTCTTGCCAAGCCCTTCATTAGGCACCACGTTCGACGATATCCACCCCCATCTGCGCCAGCGGCCCAGTCATACCGCCGACCTGTTTGGCCTTGTCGTTAGAGGCATTGCCCTCTAGGGCACGCTTGTATACCCCCTGCAAAATCGCGCTGAGGCGGAAGAAGGAAAAGGCCAGGTAGAATACCCAATGATCAATACCGTCGATACCGCGACGCTGGCAATAACGGCGCACATATTCCGCCTCACTGGGAATACCCAGCGCCTGCCGGTCAACATCTCCCAAGCCGGGTATCGCCGCACCGCCGGGCAGACGCCACTGCATGCACTGATAGGCCAGATCCGCATAGGGGTGGCCCAGCGTCGACAGCTCCCAGTCGAGCAGTGCAATCAACTCGCTGCTGCCCTTGGCAAACATCATATTGTCCATGCGGAAGTCACCGTGTACCAGGCACACCTGGCCGTCGTCTTCGGGAAGGTTGGCTTCCAGATAGGCAATCAGCGTCTCCACCGACTCCAGCCGCTGGGTTTCGCTGGCGCGATACTGCTTGGTCCAGCGGCTGAGCTGGCGCTCAAAATAACTGCCCGGCTTGCCGTAATCCGCCAGGCCAACCGCCTCGACATCGATGTTGTGCAGATTGGCCAGCAGCTGATTCATATTGTCGTAGATCTCGGCGCGCTCTTCGGGGCGATGCTCGGGCAGCGCCGCATTCCAGAAAATATCGCCGTCGAGGTAATCCATCAGATAAAACATCGAGCCGACCACGCTGTCGTCTTCGCAGAGCACCCTCATCGTAGGCACCGGCACCGCACTGCCTGCCAGCGCCGACATGACGCGAAATTCGCGGTCGACCGCATGGGCCGACTTGAGCAGTTTTCCCGGTGGCTTGCGGCGCAGCACATAGGCCCCGCTGGCGGCATCAATACGGTAAGTCGGATTCGACTGCCCGCCGGGGAATTTTTTTGCGGTCAGCGGCCCCTTAAAGCCCTCGACATTAGCCTCCAAATACGTGCAGAGCGAATCGGTATCCAGTTCAAACGCAGCCATGCTATCTCCTTTATGCCTCACCGCTGTAGCGGTTGATTATGTGTTTGCCCAGCGCCATTTGATGCACCTGATCCGGGCCGTCAGCCTGACGGCACCAGCGCGCGTAGTTAAAGGCCTCGGCCATCATATAGTCTTCGGTAAAACCACCGGCGCCGTGCAGCTGCATGCAGCGATCGATCACCGTCTGTACCAGCAGTGGCACCGTGGTCTTGGTCGCCGCAATCATGTCTACCGTCGCCATTGGCCCCTGCTCATCGATCAGCTTGCAGGTTTTCAGAATCAGCAGCCGCGCCATTTCAATTTCGGAAAAGCTGCGGGAAATGTCTTCGCGCACCGACTGGTGGCGACTCAGCGGCCGACCAAAGGTGGTGCGCGACACCGCGCGTTTGCAAGCCAATTCCAGCGAGCGCTGGGCGGCGCCAATCAGTCGCATGCAGTGGTGCATGCGGCCGGGTGCCAGTCGGCCCTGGGCAATTTCAAAGCCGCGCCCCTCACCCAATAACACGTTCTCCAGCGGCACCCGCACATTGTCAAAACGCATCTCGGCGTG
>JBFKEA010000010.1:0-22062 GCA_041619375.1 Spongiibacter sp.
AGCAGCACCTGCACACCGGAATATAAGGAAAACCCCAGCACACTGATGACAAACAGTGGCCAAAACGGGATCACGTATTTAATTAGTCGGCCATAAATGGCGAGGTCTGAAGTTTTTTCACTCATAATTTATACCGTCAAGCCGCACTAGGGCTGACCGACATCGGCATCCTGTGTGGTGATACTCAGCTGCACAAAACCCAATCTGCCAGCTGCATCCATCGCCGTAACGACTGCTTGATGGGGACTATTGGCATCAGCGGTAATCACAACCGGGCGCATCGTATCACCCCCGGCCGCTGCCTGCATCGCCCGTAACAAGGCCTCAATTTTGCCATCACCCAGTGAGCGCTCGTCCACCTGGTAGCGGCCGCGAGCGTCAATAACGATCTCTATTGCTTCGACATCTTCCACCGCGAGTTCACCGTCAGCGGTGGGCAACTGCAACTGCAAGCGGCTCTCTTTGGTAAAGGTGGTCGATACCATGAAAAAAATCAGCAACAAAAACACCACATCGATCAGTGGTGTCAGGTTGACGCCGCCGTCATCAATACGCTGACGCCGAAACTTCACGCTGCCCGCCCCGCCGCACTGCTCTCTTTAATCTGCACATCGCCATGCACGGCGTTAATCAGCTTAATCGCATCCTGCTCCATGGTCACCACAATCGCGTCGATACGGCGCAGGAAATAACGGTGCAAAATCAGCGCTGGAATCGCCACACACAACCCCGAAGCCGTTGTAATCAAGGCCTCTGAAATGCCTCCGGCGAGCACGCCGGCATTGCCTGTGCCCTGCACCATAATTTCGCTGAACACCCTAATCATGCCGACCACAGTGCCTAGCAGCCCCAGTAGCGGAGCCACCGCAGCGATCGTCCCCAGCGCATTGAGATAGCGCTCGAGATCATGGATCACATGAGAAGCGGCATCTTCAATGCTCTCCTTCATGATATCTCGCCCGTGCTTGGCATTTCCCAAGCCCGCGGCAATGATCTCACCCAGCGGCGAACCCCTGCGCAGCTGGCGCAGTTTGTCGTTGTCCAACTGCTTGTTTTGCATCCAACTCCACACTTGATTGAGCAGATTGCGCGGCGCGACTTTATCGGGATTCAGGGCGAGAAAGCGCTCAACGCAGATCGCGAGCGCGAGAATAGACGAAAGGATTATCGGCAGCATAAGCCAACCGCCTGCTTTTACGAGTTCCAGCACAATACGACCCCTTTATTTTTGTCGCTGCATTATACAGCGAAGCCCGCTGTGAAAAAGTCACTGCGCTAACGAATCCGCAGCAGCGCACATTTCCGTGGGTCGATGCTGCCAAAAATAGCCTCTGCGCCCGCCCTGATGAAGCGGCCTGACACCGCGGCTATCGATAACAAAATGCAAGCTGCCATGGCGCCCGGTTTGCCAACAGCGAGACGCTAGCTGCGCGTAACGCTGCAACACTTCGGCACTGGGGTGGCGGTAGCGATTAAAGCGCGACGCGGAAAACACCACATCAGTGGGCGCTGCTGCCGTGACAAATTGCGGCGACGAGGAGCTGTTACTACCGTGATGCGCCGCCACCAACAAATCAACGGGCCGCTCCGGCCGCCACTGTGTCAACAGCCGCTGCTCGGCCTGCGCCTCGATATCGCCGGGCAGCAGCACCGAGTACTCGCCGAGCCGAATCAGCAGCACACAGCTGCGATTATTACTACTGGCAGCGGAGCTGCCACCGTGGTCGATAAAGGCTAAGCTGATCTCGCCCCAACGCCATGGTGCGCTATTATGGCAGTTCTCGGCCCGCCACTGTTGGTGCCGCGCGGGATCCCCAGAAAAAACGCGCCCCACCGACACGCCCTCAAGTAAAGCCGCCGCCGCACCGGCGTGGTCGCGATCACCATGACTGAGCACCAACCAATCGATATGCGTAATACCCCTGCGGCGCAACAGCGGCATGACAATAGCGTCTGCGGTGTTATAACCACTGTCAAAATCCGGGCCCACATCAAACAGCAAAGCGCGATCGGCGTGTTGCAGTAGTACCGACAAGCCCTGACCGACATCGATGACGCTGAGCCAGAAACTACCGGGATCGGGCTTAGCCGACGGTTGCAAGGCAGCGACCACTAAAAATAATGCTGCCAGTGGCCGCCCGGGTATACCTCTGGGCAACAGCCACAACAGCGCCGCCAATAACAGCGCAAACCAGGCCATGCCAGTCGACGGCGGTTGCCAAAATGGCCACTCCGCCAATACGCCCAGATAACGCAGTAAGCTACTCAACGCGGTATCGGCGAAGGTAAATATTATTGCCGACAGCGGCGGCCACAAAACTGCGAAAAACAGCGCCGTGAACAGCAGCGGCATTACCAACAAAGCCATTAGCGGTATCGCCAGCAAATTCGCCGGCAAGGCCGCCAAACCTTGGCCAAAGCCCCACAGCGCCAACACCGGCAGCAGGGCCAAAAGCAGCAGCGCCTGCATGCGCAGCAGGCGCAAGCCGCGCCAGCGCGGCGGCGAATTTTCCATAGCAATTAACAGCAGCGCCGCCACAGCGGCAAACGACAAGTAGAAGCCGGCGCTGTGCACCGCCATAGGGTCGCGCCAAAGCACAAGCAACAGAGCAAACTGCCAGCCCTGCCAAGCGCTGATTCGGCGCCTGGCTAATATTGCTATACAAAACACTGACGCCATAATCAGCGCGCGCTGGGTTGGCAGTGTGAACCCCGCCATCGCGCTGTACAACAGCGCCCCAGCCAATGCCAGCAAAGGGCCGATCAGCAAGCTGTGGCGACCTCCCCGGCCAAACACGGCCAACAACCGCGCCACCGCAAACCCCCAAGCCACCACAATGGCGATATGCATGCCGGAAATCGCCATCAAATGACTGGTGCCGGTCATCGAAAACAACTGCCACTGCGCTGTCGTCATGCTGCGCCGGTCGGCAACCAACAGCGCCCGCATCAGGGCCTGCTGTGGGTAGACCGCCAAATCGCGGCGCGCCCATTGCAACAAGCTATTGCGCCATTGCTGATAACGACCCAATAAGCCCGGTTCTCTATCCAGCGGCGCAAGCACCTCGCGAACATAGCCACTGCCGGCGTAACCGCCGGCGACTAACCAGCGAGCATAGTCAAAGGCCCCCTCGGACTGGCTGCCATCAGGCGGCCGCAGACGCAGGCGCAGGCGTAGCCAACGCCCGACCGGCGGGGGCTCTCCAGCATAGTAATTGAGGCGAAACGTTGGTCGGCCCGGCGGACAGTAGTTTGCCGCGCACTGCCCGCGGCTGAGCTGCACATCAAAGCGGTAGTAAGCTCCCCGCTCGGTACTGCGACGCTCCACCGGGCCGAGTAGCAGCGCATCAAACTCCACGTCGACATAAGCCAATGCCTCTGGCGGCAGCTGCGCCGCCCGCTGCGCGCAATAGTGAGCGCTGTAGGCCAGCGCCAACAGCAATAGAATCAACTTTGGCATCGGCCGCCAACGCCAGCACAGCCCACAAGCCACGGCAACCCACAAAGGCCAGCGGGCATCGACAACGGCCGGCAACAACGGCGGTATCGCCAGACCGAGCGCAGCAAATGTCATCCATGACAACATACTGGTTTAGCTCCGGACTTACATGCATAATAACGCCGCGTGACTCGTCGCGCTGCGGCTGTCATTTGCATCGATTTCTATTAAAGTGGGGCCAATGGCTCGTAAATTTTTCAAGCGTTGGCTTCCTGCCCCAGAGCGCATGCGCGAACACCCCTCTGTGCGGGTATTCGGCAGCTTGCTCCACGACCCCAATCTCTGGCACCTAAATCGGCGCTCGGTCACCTTTGCGTTCTTTATCGGCCTGTTTACTGCGTTTGTCCCAGTGCCCACTCAGATGCTGCTGGCGGCGCTGATCGCCATCTTACTGCGTGCCAACCTGCCCCTTTCCGTGATGCTAGTATGGATCACCAACCCAGTAACGATGCCGGCGTTTTTTTATTTTAGCTACAAAGTCGGTGCGGCGGTGCTGGATGTGCCGGCCAAGACCTTTGTATTCGAGCTGTCCTGGCAATGGGTTCAAAATGAGTTGGTCTTGCTGTGGCGACCATTTTTGCTTGGCTGCTTATTGACCGGGCTGTTTAGCGGCTTGGTAGGCGCGGTAACCATGCATATTTTATGGCGGGTGCACGTTGTGCGGCGCTGGCGAAAGCGCCAGCAATTGCGCGCCGCGCGCCTCACCAAGCCCGATGACAAACCCTAGTGTTGACGCAGCGTCTCTGCCGGTAACAAGCGCGATGCTCGCCAAGCCGGATAGAGGCTGGCAACAATTGTCATTGCATAGGCGATGGCACTGACAAACATGACATCAACAGCGCGAATAGCACTGGGTAAATAACTGATTGGATAGACGTCGGAACGCAGCAGCTGCAAATTGAACAAGCGCTCTGCACCGGCAACTAGATCGCCGATAGCCAATGACAGCAGTACTCCCAGCACCGCTCCCAACAAAGTCCCCACGCCGCCAATCACCGCGCCGTAGATCATAAAAACGCCGAGCACATCACCGCGGCTGGCCCCCTGGCTGCGCAATATAGCAATATCTGCGCGCTTGTCATTCACCACCAGTACCAGTGTCGAAACAATATTGAAAACCGCCACCGCAACCACCGCCAGCAGCATGATTACCACCAGCTTTCGCGACATCTGAATGGCGTGATACATATTGCCAAACTGCTGGCTCCAATCTCGCAATCGGTAGTTGCGGCCGTGAACCATCGACAACTCCCAGGCCACCCGCGGCGCGGCAAATACATCGTTCAGCGCGAGGCGCAGCGACCGCCGCTGACCGGGCAGCAAATGCTCAGCTTCGATGAGCGGCATCAACACCAATTGCTGGTCAAGCTCGGTGCCACTGTCGAGAGTCGCGACAATCTCAAACCGGTAGAAACGCACACCGTTCTGCCCCGGCTGCGGAACGGCGACGCTGAGGCTGTCGCCTTCTACAACCCCCAGGCGCAACGCTAAAGCGTGCCCTAGTACCAATTGCCGCCCCTCAAAGCGGCTAAAATCGGCATATTCCTCCAAGCGTGACACATCGCGCTCGCGCTCCGCATCAATACCAAAAAACTGCACCGGCTCCGCCTCTGCACCCTTGACCAACAAGGCATTGCCTTGCAAAAACGGCGCCGCTGCGCGCACCGCATCATGTGTCAGCACGCTGTCACGCAGGGCCTGCCAGTCGCCCTGGCCACCCCAAGGCTGCATGGTGATATGTGGTACCAGCGCCAAAATACGCTGGCGCATTTCCCGATCAAAGCCATTCATTACCGACAGCACGGTAACCAGCATGGCGATACCCAGCACCAGCCCGGCCATCGATAGCCGCGACAGGAAGGACATCAATTGACTTCCGCCGCCCCCCAAGCTGTAGCGCAGGCCGATAAAACGCGGCAAGCCAGCCATCAGCGCGGCAACTCCTGTAATTTTCCGGCGCGCAGCGCCAGCGTTCTGTCCATACGCCTGGCCAGCTGCATATCGTGGGTGACGATCAACAAACTGGTAGCGTACTCGCGATTCAGTTCCGTCAATAACGTGTGTACCGATTCGGCGGTATCGGCATCGAGATTGCCGGTAGGCTCATCGAGAAGAACACAGGCCGGCTTGTTCACCAATGCGCGGGCTATGGCCACCCGCTGACGCTCGCCGCCCGAGAGCTGCGCCGGACGGTGATCGAGACGCGGCGCCAAACCCACTCTAGCAAGTAGTTGCTCTGCCTCGGCAAAGGCATCACTGCGCTTGCGGCCGGCAATCAGCAGCGGCATCGCGGCATTCTCAAGGGCGCTGAACTCTGCCAGCAAATGGTGGAACTGATAGACAAAACCGAGCTCAGCATTGCGCAGCCGACTGCGAGCGCGGTCGTCCAAGACGGCAATATCGCGGCCGTTAACCAACACCTGGCCACTATTGGGCAAATCTAAGCCGCCGAGCATATGCAGCAGCGTGGTTTTACCCGAACCGGAAGGGCCGACAATGGCTAGCGTTTCGCCTTGCGCCACGGCCAACTCCACCTCATCGAGAATACTTAAGCGGCTATCACCCTGCTGGTAGTATTTGCTTAGCGCGCGGCATTCCATCACCAGCGCGGCGCTGCGGGTTTCTGTCTGAGTTTGCTTCATAGTTCCTGCTTATTCATAACGCAGCGCCTCGGCGGGCTGGATTTTAGCCGCTTGGCGAGCCGGGTAAAGCGTGGCCAGCAAGCTTAGCGCGATGCCAAAACTACAGACCAGCGCAATATCGCCGGGTTTCAGCAATGATGGAATGCGGCTAATGAAATACACCTGCGGGTCGAAAACATAGAGACCGGTTAACGCCTCAAAACCGGCGACAAGGTCGCCAACGTTCACCGCCAGCGGCACGCCAATAAGCAAGCCAGCAAGTACCCCGCACAGGCCGGTCGCCATGCCGTAAACAACAAAGATGGCCATCACCCCGGCCGGACTGGCTCCCATAGTACGCAGTACCGCTATAGCGCCCCGCCGCGCCGATACCGCCATACTGAGAATGGAAATAATATTAAACGCGGCGATTACCACGATAAACATTAACAACAAACGCACCATCAATTTTTCCATTTTGACGGCTTGAAACAAGCTACCCTGGCTGACGCTCCAGTCGACAACTACACTGCCCACCGGCAGTTTCGGCAGCAGCGCCGCCGACCACTGTGCAGATTTTAATATATCGCTAAACTGCAAGCGCAAGCCCTGCACCGCATCCCCGAGCTGATACAGTTTCTGCGCATCGCCAAGATGAATAAAGGCCGTACTGGCGTCAAGTTGAGCGCCGGCGGAAAACATCCCCACCACGGTGAACTCGCGCTCGCGGGGAAATAGCCCGAAAGGCGTCACCGTCACTCTCGGCAGAATCACCCGCAGGCGGTCTCCCGGCATCACCCCCAGCTGTCTGGCAAGAATATCGCCCAGCACAACCTCATACTGCCCAGCGCTGCTTTGCAAATAGCGCCCGGCGATAATTTTATCCGCAACCGAGGACACCGACTGCTCCAACTCTGGCTCAACCCCGTAGAGTGCCGCCCCCTGGACGCTGCTCGCCGTTGACAGCATCGCCTTGCCACCGACATAGGGTGCCGCAGCAACCAACCCCTCGCTGGCGCTGAGGGCATCGCGATACTGCTGCCAGTTGTCCAGCCGCTGCGCTGGCCCCTCAATATAGGCATGGGGTAAAACCGCCAGAACCCGCTTTTGCAACTCCGCTTCAAAGCCGTTCATTACGGCAGTGACCACTATCAGTGACACCACACCAATCAGCATGCCAAGCAGAGAAAACCAGGACATCAGTGACAAAAATCGATCGTCACCGGCGCCCTTACGGAAGTAACGCAGGCCGATAAAAAATGGGAGAGAGGCTGGCATAGTAGCTGCTAATGGCCTTAACAAACAAAGGCCCTATACTAGCACCGCCAGCGAGGAAAAATGCAGGTCTACGCCGCTTTGTCTGCGACGTATATAAAAAAGATTAGTCGCGACTGGCGTCGTAGAATTGCGCGCCAGTGGAATTACCGGTGGCCTTCTCCGACTCTTCAATACACTTGTTTGGATCGTTGCCACAGAGATCGCAGACATATTCTGGGTCTGCCAACGCTGCGCCGACGCCACCGCAGGAACCGGCAATTGGCTTGCGCCCGAAGATCACCCCCACCGACATCGCGGTGACGACCAGTAACATAAAAATAATCGTGGCCAGTATCGTCGCCATGATTTACTCCTGTGGTTGTATATACGGCGCAAAGGCCGAGCTATAACGGCTGACAAAACCTTGGTCAGTACTTTCAATAAGATACACCGGTAAGTCCTGCGCCTCAGCAAGGGCCAGTGTACGCTCAGCGCCCATTACTGAAAAGGCCGTAGCCATGGCATCAGCAAAAGCGCAGGACGCGTCAAGCACGGTCACCGACACCAATGTGTGACGGACCGGCTGCCCTGTGCGGGGGTCGATAGTATGCGAATAACGCACCCCCCCTTCTTCGAAATAATTGCGGTAATCCCCCGAGGTCGCCACCGCGATATCTCCGAGCTCTATCGCCAGCTGCGCCTGTCCGCCGATTGGGCTCTCGACGCCAATGCGCCAGGCATCACCGCGTGGGCTCAGACCGGCAACCCGCATCTCACCGCCAATCTCGACCAAGTAATCCTGCACCCCCAGTGAGCTGAGCCAAATCGCCGCTGCATCAACTGCATAGCCCTTGGCAATGGCCGATAGATCCATGCGCAGCGCAGCCGTCTTCAACAGCTTAGGCTCGAGCATATCGAGTTGCAGGCGGGTATAGCCCACCCGCGCCAATGCCCCACGCAATTCTTCAGCACTGGGCTTTCCTTCGCGCTTATGCGGCCCAAAGCCCCACAAATCCACCAGCGGTGCCACGGTAATATCGAATGCCCCGGCGGTGAGCCAACTGACCTCCATTGCCAGGCTGAGGATATTGTAGAGTGGCTCACTCAGTGCCTGCCATTCTCCCAGCGGCGCGCGATTCAGCAGATTAAGCTCTGAATCGTCGATATAGGTCGAGGCAATTCGATTGAAATGCGCCAACTGGTAGTCCAGCTGTTGCTTCAGCACAGCGCTTTCAAGATTACCCGGATTGCGCAGGGTAATGTGATAAGTCGTACCCATCGTCTTGCCGCTGAACTGAATAATCTCTTCAGGGGCGGGACTACAGGCACTTAAAAACAGAAAAAGCAGCACAAAGGCTGCTTTTTCCATGGACAGGAAGCGATTAACCACCGAAATCATCAAGTAGAATATTCTCCGGTTCAACACCCAAGTCTTCCAGCATTTTGATTACTGCGGCATTCATCATCGGCGGCCCACACATATAGTACTCACAATCTTCGGGCGCCTCGTGGTCCTTCAGATAATTCTCGTACAGTACGGTGTGAATGAAGCCGGTCAGGCCTTCCCAATTGTCCTCGGGCTGCGGGTCTGACAAGGCGAGGTGCCACTCAAAATTGTCATTTTCCTCAGCCAGCTTGTCGTACTCATCCATATAGAAGGCTTCACGCAGCGAGCGCGCACCATACCAGAACGAAATTTTACGCTTGGAATTCAGGCGCTTGAGCTGGTCGAAGATGTGCGAGCGCATCGGCGCCATACCGGCACCACCGCCGATAAATACCATCTCTGCTTCGGTTTCTTTCGCGAAGAACTCACCAAAAGGACCGTAGACCTTAACCTTATCGCCGGGTTTCAGGCTAAACACCCACGAAGACATTTGGCCTGCGGGCAGCGCCAGGTTATTCGGCGGTGGTGTTGCAGCGCGAATATTAAATTTCACCAGGCCCTTCTCTTCGGGGTAGTTGGCCATCGAATAGGCGCGAATCACCGTCTCGTCAACTTTCGACTCTACGTTAAAGAAGCCAAAGCGCTCCCAGTCACCACGGTATTCCTCCGGAATATCAAAGTCGGAATACTTCACGTGGTGCGGCGGGCACTCCAGCTGCACATAACCACCGGCGCGAAAATCGACATTTTCTCCCTCTGGCAATTGAAGTGTCAGCTCTTTGATAAAGGTCGCCACATTGGGGTTGGACGCAACGGTACACTCCCACTGCTTAACGCCGAACACATCTTCTGGCACTTCGATAACCATGTCTTGCTTGACCGGAGTCTGGCATGACAGGCGCCAACCTTCACGGGCCTCACGGGGGCTGAAATGCGCCTCCTCCGTGGCCAGCATCGAGCCGCCACCATCAGTCACAATGCACTTGCACTGCGCGCAGCTACCACCACCACCACAGGCGGATGCCAGGAAAATGCCTTGATTGGACAAGGTGCCGAGCAGCTTGTCGCCGGCCGGAACCCGAATTGTTTTTTCACCATTTATCTCGATGGTGACATCGCCACTACTCACCAAGCGTGAGCGTGCAATCAAGATCACCGCGACCAAAGAAAGTACGATCGCAGTAAACATCGTCACACCGAGAACAACCACTGTATTCATTAAAACGCCTCCAGTTACTCGTCTCGGTTACAGATCGATGCCGCCGAAGGACATAAAGCCCAACGACATCAAACCAACGGTGATAAAGGTAATGCCCAGGCCGCGCAGGCCCTCGGGCACATCGCTGTACTTGAGTTTTTCGCGGATACCCGCCAGCGCAGTGATCGCCAGCGCCCAACCAGTACCAGCACCGGCGCCATAAACCACCGATTCGGTAAAGTTGTAGTCGCGCTCCACCATAAACAGCGAGCCACCCATGATGGCGCAGTTTACGGTGATCAGCGGCAGGAACACACCCAGCGCGCTATACAGTGCAGGGACGTACTTATCGAGGAACATCTCCATAATCTGGACGATGGCCGCGATAACGCCGATATAGCTCAGCAGACCGAGGAAACTCAGATCCACATCGGGATAACCAGCCCAGGCCAGTGCACCCTCACGCAGCAAATAGGTGTAAATCAGATTGTTGACCGGCACCGTCAGCGTCAGCACCACGATTACCGCGATACCGAGACCAATAGCGGCCTGAATTTTCTTAGAAATCGCCAAGAAGGTACACATACCGAGGAAGAAGGCCAGGGCCATATTCTCGATAAACACCGACCTGACGAACAGGCTTAGATAGTGCTCCATCAGAAGGCCTCCTTCACGCTACGGCTGTTCTTAGTGATTTTGAATTCTTCCTTCTCTACCTGCTCTTTGTCAGCGCTGCGCAGGACCCAGATAAAGAAACCAATCAAGAAGAAGGCGCTAGGCGGCAACAGCAGCAGACCGTTGGGTAAATACCAGCCGCCATTGTTGACGGTGGCCAGAATCTCAACGCCAAACAAGCTGCCAGAGCCCAGAAGTTCACGTACAAAAGCAACACTGAACAGTACGACGCTATAGCCCAAACCGTTACCGATGCCATCGATAAAGCTGGCTAATGGCGGGTTCTTCATCGCGAAGCCTTCCGCGCGCCCCATGACGATACAGTTGGTAATGATCAAACCAACAAATACCGACAGCTGCTTGCTGATAGCGTATGCGTAAGCTTTGAGCACCTGGTCTACAACAATAACCAAGGACGCGATAATAACCATCTGCACGATGATACGAATCGCCCCTGGGATATGATTGCGAATCATCGATACCGCAAGGTTAGAAAACGCGGTTACGAAGATCACCGAAATACACATTACCAAGGTAACCTTCATGCTTGAGGTTACCGCCAGCGCACTACAAATACCCAGAATCTGCAGTGCTATTGGGTTGTTCTTAAATATCGGTGAGGTCAATGCCTCTTTCATCGTTGCCATTACTTAGGCCTCCCCTGACTGCAGGTTGCTCAAGAACGGCTTATAACCATTCTCGCCCATCCAGAATTGCAGTAGATTGCTTACACCGCGACTGGTCAAAGTTGCTCCACTTAAACCGTCAACCTTGTGCTCTGCTTCCGCCGTGTTGGCATCGACACTGCCCTTGATCAACTGAATTTTCGCGTCGCCTTGGTCGTAAACCTTCTTGCCAGGCCAAAGTGCTTTCCAGTTAGGGTTGTCAACCTCCCCCCCTAGTCCGGGTGTTTCGCCGTGCTCGAAGAAGCCCAAGCCCGCAACAGTGTTCAAGTCGCTCTCTAGCGCCAGAAAGCCATGCAACGTCGACCACAAACCCGCACCGCGCACAGGAAGAATGATCTTGTCCAGCTCACCATTGCTTTCCACCAGATAAACCGCCGCGTAATTTTCGCGCCGCTTTATCTTGGCAATATCGCCGGCACCTAAATCCATCGAGGTCTCAGGATTTTTGGCCATGCCGCTCTGCTCAAAGCTGGCAACGTCAAACTTATCGGTGAACTTGCCGGTATTGAGGTCAACAATACGAGTGGTGACCCGTTCAAACTGCTCATCAATGCTCTTCTCAGGGTCGAGCATGCCTGCTGCAGCTAGGATATTGGCCTTGCGGTCTTCTGCCTTGTTCGCAACTTGAGCTGGCTTGAGCATTACCGCCGCCGAGGAAACAAACAGTGCGCAGACGATACAGAGTGTTACCGCGACCAGCAGTGTTTTTTGGATACTGTCGTTATTAGCCACGTGCCAACCTCCGTTTGATGTTTGCTTGAACCACGAAATGATCAATCAATGGTGCGAACAGGTTAGCGAACAGGATCGCCAACATCATGCCTTCTGGGAAGGCGGGGTTAACCACGCGAATCAGCACAACCATACAGCCGATCAGTAAGCCGAAAATAAACTTGCCGGTATTGGTCATTGCCGCCGACACCGGATCTGTCGCCATAAAGATCATGCCAAAGGCGAAACCACCCAATACAAAGTGCCAGTACCAGGGCATGGCCATCATTGGGTTGTCGCTGGCGATGCCATTAAACAGCAGTGACAGTGCGACCATCCCGCTGAACACGCCGAGCACAATGCGCCAAGAGGCAATGCCGGTCCACAGCAGTACTGCGCCGCCAAGCAAAATCGCGATGGTGGATACTTCACCCATTGAACCGTGCATATTGCCGCTAAAGGCGTCAAACCAGGTCAATTTGTCCTGCAGTGCCGCCATGCCATCGCTGGCGGCGATAGACAGAGCAGTAGCGCCGGTATAGCCGTCCACTGCCGTCCATACCGCGTCGCCAGAAAGCTGGGCGGGATAGGCAAAGAACAAAAAGGCACGACCTGTTAGGGCAGGGTTGAGGAAGTTTTTGCCAGTCCCGCCGAATACCTCTTTACCCACGACGACGCCAAAGCTGATACCCAGGGCAACTTGCCACAGCGGGATAGAGGGCGGACAGATCAGGGCAAACAGGATAGAAGTTACAAAGAAACCTTCGTTGACTTCGTGGCCACGCTTCATGGCAAACAACACTTCCCAGAAACCGCCCACCACAAAGGTGACGGCATAAACGGGGATGAAGTACCAAAAGCCGTGCCAGAAGTTATCCCAGAGGCTGGCCGGGTTGTAACCGGCAAACATGCCGATCAGGGCGTGACGCCAGCCTTCACCGGCAGCGATACCCATCTCGGCCATAATAGTATTGGCCTGAAAACCGATATTCCACATGCCGTAGAACATGGCCGGGAAGGCGCAGAACCACACCGTGATCATGATGCGTTTGAGGTCAACGCCATCGCGAACGTGGGCAGTGGTTTTGGTCACCGAACCCGGCGAGTAGAAAATGGTGTCGGCCGCTTCATAGAGGGCGTACCACTTTTCATAGCGGCCACCTTTTTCGAAATGCGGTTCCAGCTTGTCGAGAATACTTCGCAAACCCATGGCTTAGCCCTCCTTCTCAATACGGCTGAGATTGTCGCGGAGAATCGGCCCGTATTCATATTTGCCGGGACAAACATAGGTACACAGCGCCAAATCTTCTTCATCTAATTCCAGGCAGCCCAAATCCTGCGCCATCTGGGTATCGCCAACGATCAGTGAACGCAACAACTGTGTCGGCAGAATATCCAGCGGCATAATGCGCTCATAAACGCCCACCGGCACCATGGCGCGCTCGCTGCCATTGGTGTTGGTGGTGTAAGGCAGACGTTTTTTGAAGAACTGGCTCAAGTAAATACGCAGCGTCGAGTGCTTGTTGGCACCGGGTGACAACCAGCCCATAAATTCGCGCTGCACGCCTTCCAGCAACACACTCACTTGGTTGTGGTAGCGACCCATATAAGCCATGGCGCCACGCGATGTTCTGCCGCCCAGTACAGAGCCGGAAATAACGCGGTTATCACCGGCCTTCAGCTGACCCGCACAGAGCTCATCGAGACTGACGCCCAAGCGAGTGCGCAGCAAGCGCGGCTGTTCCACTTGGGGGCCAACCAAGGCCACCACGCGCTCCGCCTGCAGCGTGCCAGTGGTAAACAGGCGACCGATGGCAATTACGTCTTGGTAACCGACATGCCATAGCTGCTTGCTGAGGCTCGCGCCCTCGAGAAAATGCATGTGCGTACCAACCAGACCCGCAGGATGTGGACCGGCGAATTCACTGACATGCAGCTGATTGTTATCCAAGCTAGGCACGCGACTGCCAGGCGCGACGCAGAGGTGCACCTTGCCATTGGTCAGCTTGCAAAGCACTTCCAGACCGTTAGTAAAATCTTGCTGGGCTTCATCGATCACCAACTGCGGGTCGCCCGCCAATGGATGAGTGTCGATGGCCGTAACAAAGATCGCTGCCGGCTCGGCATCGAGCGCCGGCACCTTGCTAAACGGACGCGCACGCAGCGCCGTCCACAGCCCGGACTGCTGAAGGTTTTCAGCAACCTGCTCGCGAGTCAATTGGCCGAGTTGCTCAGCCGGGTAGCTGGCAAACTGCTCGTAATCGTCGTCTTCAACGTCGATGACCACGGACTGCAATACACGCTTCTCACCCCGGTTAATGGCAGAAACCACACCGGTGGCCGGAGCGGTGTAGCGCACACCTGCCGTTTTTTTATCGGTAAACAGCAGTTGTCCGGTTTTTACCCGGTCGCCTACTTTTACTGACATCGTTGGTTTCATACCGACATAGTCGAACCCGAGCAACGCCACTGAGCGGACTTTGGGTCCAGACTCAATACGTTGCTCGGGCGCGCCAGATATGGGTAGATCCAGACCCCTGCTGATTTTGATCATAAGGTTCTCTAACACTCTTATGGTTAAACGCGAAAATGTAATTCTGCGAGTCCGAGCCGGCATCGGCTCAGAACAGCGGGGCGAATGACATCACCCAGCCTGAAAACTGCCGCAAGTATATAGACTCGCAGCGCGCAATGTCACGGCGAAACTGGCCGTAAAGGCCACTGCCACTATGCAAAACGGCCAGCTACGCTCTCCACGTCCTGGCCGTTTGCGCCGAATTATTCGGCCGGGTACACCGCGTAAGAGACCCCTGCCATCTGCTCCAGAACGCGATGAACTTGGCAGCTGTAGCCAAACTCATTGTCGTACCAGCAGTAGAGGATCGCGTTCTTGCCATTAACAATGGTCGCTTCGCTATCGAATACGCAGGCGTGACGCGAACCCACAAAGTCACTGGACACGACTTCCGGCGAGTTAGAGTAGTCAATCTGCTTGCGCAGCGGCGAGTGCAATGCCACCTTGCGCATATATTCGTTGAGTTCCTCTCTAGTCGTCTCAGTTTTCAAATTCAGCTTAAGGATGGCCAGCGACACGTTGGGGGTCGGTACGCGGATGGCATTGCCGCTCAGCTTACCGAGCATCTGCGGCAGTACTTTACCTACTGCTTTAGCCGCGCCGGTTTCAGAGATAACCATATTCAGCGGCGCACTGCGCCCACGGCGATCACCCTTGTGATAGTTATCAATAAGGTTCTGGTCATTGGTATAGGAGTGAACGGTTTCAACGTGACCATTTTCAATACCGAAGCGATCGTCCAGCACTTTCAGCGGCGGCGCGATGGCATTGGTGGTACAGCTGGCAGCAGAAATAATGGTGTCGCTGTCGAGAACTTCCTCGTCGTTAACACCTGCCACGATATTTTTCATTTCACCTTTGCCCGGCGCGGTCAGAATCACCTTGGCAATACCTGGGCGTGAAAGATGGATAGACAAACCTTCTTTGTCGCGCCATTTACCAGTGTTATCCACCAGAATCGCATTATTAATGCCGTACTGGGTGTAGTCCACTTCCTCGGGAGAATTGGCGTAAATCACCTTCACTTCAACACCGTTAGCCACAAAGGACTGGCGCTCTTCATCAACGCGAATCGTGCCATTAAACGGGCCGTGAACCGAGTCGCGACGCAGCAGCGATGCCCGCTTAACCAAATCATTTTCAGCGCCACCCTGGCGAACAACCACCGCGCGCAAGCGCAGGTTGTCACCACCACCGGCCTTCTCAACCAGCAGGCGAGCCATTAAGCGGCCGATACGACCGAAACCGTAGAGAACAACATCGCGAGGTGGGCGCGTCGGCTCTTTAGTACCACCGATCAAACCTGCTACTTGGCCGCGAACAAATTCATCGACACTCTGCCCAGCGGGCTTGCCCTGCTCTTCATAGGCAACAGCGATACGACCGGCATCGATGTGCGCAGTACCGAGGTCAAGCGCTGCCAGCGCCTGAATAACCGGGAACGTTTCGTACTCAGACAGCTCGTTCTGCTCTACCTGACGCACAAAGCGATGCGCCTGCATGATATCCAGCACCGAAAGGTTAACCAGATTTTTTCCGTAGATGTAGGTTTTGACGTTATTGCTGCGGTAGAGCTTACCAATCAAGGGAATCATCCCCTCGGCTAATGCTTCGCGTTCTTTCCAGTCGGCGAAGTAATCATCAGGACGCTCTCGTCTTCTCTCAGTCACGGCAGATACCCTTTGCTGTCGGGGGGAAAATTCAGGAGCGCGTATTATCTTTATTCGTGCCACCTAGATCAACCTTCACAACTATCAACTGCTACCATTGTCGGTGTTCCACCCACCCTATTGCAGTGATCGTCGGGGTTATGACAGGAGCCGCCGACACGTTACAATGCGCGCCCAATGCCAGCCAACGACACCGCGACCGTGATACAGCTACCTGACACTTTACCCCTGAGCACCGCGCAAAGCCTCGATCTAGGCAGGATCAGTAGTGCCAGCCAGGCATTGGTGACCGCCCAACTAGCAGCGCGCCTGCAACAGCCATTACTGCTAATCACCCCCGATACGGCCAGCGCCTACCGGCTTGAACACGAATTACACTTTTTTGCGGCAGAATTGCCAGTAAAACTGCTTCCAGACTGGGAAACCCTGCCCTACGACAGTTTCTCACCTCACGAAGACATTATTTCAGAGCGCCTGCGCTGCCTGACCGAGATTCAACAACTGCAGCGCGGCGTGATCGTCACCCCAGTGGCCTCATTGATGCAGCGCATCGCGCCACCGAGCTATCTCGCCAGTCACTGCCTGCAGCTGCGCCGCGGGCAAACCCTGGACTTGGCCAGCTTCCGGCTGGACCTGGAGAATGGCGGTTACCAAAACGTCAACAACGTTTATCAACACGGGGAATACGCACTGCGCGGTGCGGTGCTGGACATTTTCCCCATGGGCAGCGAATTGCCCTACCGCATCGACCTGTTAGACGATGAAATCGACAGCTTGCGCAGCTTTGACCCAGAGAATCAGCGCAGCGTGGAGCAGGTTCAGACCATCGACCTGTTGCCGGGGCGCGAATTCCCGCTGGATGACAATGGCATTGCCGGCTTTCGCCGCCGCTGGCACGAGCGCTTTAATGTCGACCACCGCAAATGCCCGGTATATCAAGATATCAGCAGCGGCATTGCGCCGGCCGGTGTTGAATACTATCTGCCGCTGTTCTTCGACCAATGCGGCAGCCTGTTTGACTACCTCCCGCAATCCATTCTTTTGCTGCGCTGCGCCGGCATCGAAGCTGCCGCAGAGCACTACTGGCAAGATATCCATCAACGCTTCGAACAGCGCTGCGGCGACATCCACCGCCCAGTCCTAAGCCCCGCCGAAGTGTTTATTCCGGTGCCGGAGTTATTTGCCGACATAAAACGCTACCCGCGACTGCGGCTCAGCCCTGAGACTGTCAGTCGCCCCGAATTCAATATCGCCAGCGAGCCCCTGCCGCCACTCGATGTTGACAGCCGAGCCAGCGACCCGATCGCCAGACTGCGCGCCTATCTCAGCGGCCGCCGTATCCTACTCTGCGCGGAATCTGCCGGGCGACGCGAAGCGTTAATCGACCTATTGCAAGCCCAGCAACTGCGGCCACAGACCTGCAACAGCTGGGCAGAATTTGTCGCCAGCGATACCCCGCTGGCAATCACCAGCGCCAATATTGAAGAAAGCTTAGCGTTCAACGCACCCAGCGCCTTCGCCATCATTGCCGAAGCGCAGCTTTTTGGCCGCCGAGTTGCACAGAGCCGTCGCCGCCGCAAAGCCAGCAGCAGCAATGCCGAGGCAGTGGTTCGCAACCTCGCAGAACTGCGCATCGGTGCGCCGGTTGTCCATGCCGACCACGGTGTCGGCCGCTACCTAGGTCTGCAACGCCTGGACATCGACGAGCAAAGCAACGAGTTTCTAACCCTCGAGTATGCCGAGGGCGCTAAGCTCTACGTCCCGGTGTCGTCACTGCAATTGATTAGCCG
This sequence comes from Spongiibacter sp., assembly GCA_041619375.1. Lineage (GTDB taxonomy): Bacteria > Pseudomonadota > Gammaproteobacteria > Pseudomonadales > Spongiibacteraceae > Spongiibacter. The sequence goes on from JBFKEA010000010.1 coordinate 18,070, forward strand.
CTACAGCGGTGCCGACGAAGAGCTAGCGCCACTACACAAGCTCGGCAGCGACCAGTGGAGTCGCAGCAAGCGCAAAGCCGCTGAAAAAATTCGCGATGTCGCCGCAGAACTGCTCGATATCTATGCGCGCCGCGAAGCACGCCAGGGCCGCGCGTTTAATTTGAGCAGCGACTACCAGCAATTTGCCGATGACTTCCCCTTTGAAGAGACCCCGGACCAACAATTGGCCATCGACGCCGTCCTCAAGGATCTGCGCTCCAAGCAGCCGATGGATCGCTTGGTTTGCGGCGATGTCGGCTTTGGCAAAACCGAGGTCGCGGTGCGCGCCGCCTATGTGGCCGTAGAAAACAACACCCAAGTGGCCATTCTGGTGCCCACCACCCTGCTCGCCCAGCAGCACTATGAGTCCTTTCGCGACCGCTTTGCCGACTGGCCGGTAAAAATTGAAGTGCTGTCGAGATTTCGCACCGCCGCCGAGCAGAAATCGGTCATTGCCGAGTTACAGGCCGGGAAAATCGACATCTTAATTGGTACGCACAAGCTCCTAAGCGGTGATATTCGCTACGCCAATTTAGGTCTGGTCATCATCGACGAAGAACACCGCTTCGGCGTACGCCAGAAAGAAGCGCTGAAGAATTTGCGCGCAGAGGTCGATGTCTTAACGCTCACCGCGACGCCGATTCCCCGCACGCTGAATATGTCCATGTCGGGTATTCGCGATTTGTCTATTATCGCTACACCACCGGCCCGCCGACTGTCAGTCAAAACCTTTGTTCGCGAGCGCGACGACGCCCTCATCAAGGAGGCAATTCTGCGGGAGATTCTGCGCGGCGGGCAGGTTTACTACCTGCACAATGATGTAAAAACGATCGACAAAGCCGCCCGTAATCTGCAAGAAATGTTGCCAGAACTGCGTATCGGCATCGGCCACGGCCAGATGCGCGAACGCGAGCTTGAGCAAGTGATGAGCGACTTCTATCACAAGCGCCACAATGTATTGCTGTGCTCAACGATTATCGAAACAGGCATCGACGTCCCCAATGCCAACACCATTATTATTGAGCGCGCTGACAAATTTGGCCTTGCCCAACTGCACCAACTGCGCGGCCGTGTCGGCCGCTCACACCATCAGGCCTATGCCTACCTGCTGACGCCCCCAAGTAAACAGCTGAGTAAAGATGCCGAAAAACGCTTAACTGCCATCAGCGAGGCCGACGATCTAGGCGCCGGCTTCACTTTGGCCACGCACGACATGGAAATTCGCGGCGCCGGCGAACTGTTGGGCGACGGCCAAAGCGGGCAAATACACTCCATCGGCTTCAGCCTGTATATGGAAATGCTCGATCGCGCGGTGAAAGCCATACAATCGGGTAAAACGGTGAACCTAGAAGACAGCCAAGCCGACCACAGCGAAGTCAATCTTCGTATTCCCGCACTCATTCCCGACGACTATCTGCACGATGTGCAGGAACGCCTCATGCTCTACAAGCGCATTGCCAGTGCCGCCAGTGATGACGAATTGCGCGAGCTGCAGGTAGAGATGATCGACCGTTTCGGCTTATTACCCGAGCCCTGCAAGAACCTATTTCGCTGTGCACGCCTGCGCCAGCGCGCCGCTGCACTTGGCCTGCGTAAAATTGAGGCATCAGCCGGCGGCGGGCGTATCGAATTTGCCGAGGATACCCGTGTCGACCCCATGGCGATTGTCCAACTGGTGCAGAAAAATGCCCTGCGCTACCAACTCGACGGCGCCAGCGCCTTGCGCTTTAAAGCTGAGATGGACGGCGCAGACCAGCGCATTAACGCCGTCGATGACTTGCTAGATCAACTGACACCCAGTACAAAGTAAACGCCACGGCCGTCAAAGGAAGAGATTCGCAATTATGCTACGCTGTTACCCCTTTTACTTAGCACTTTTACTCCTTGCCCTTTGCGCGCCGGCGCAGGCCCAGCAAGACCGCCGCTACCAAATTGATGTCGTGGTCTATGCAAACACCGATTCCGCAGCCAACACCGCCGAAACGTGGCCCGACAACCTGCACTTGCGCTATCCGCGCGACTGGGAGAACCTGCAGGCCAGCGGCAGTGGCGAGCACCTCAGCCGCGTTACAAACCCGCACCCGAGCTTTAGCAAGGCGCTGAGCTCTCTGCGCCTGTCGTCACGTTACCGCATTCTCACCCAAGAGAGCTGGATACAGGATTTACAGCCCCGCAGCCGTGCGCCGGCAATTTTACTGCGTGGCGGTCGCGTAGTCGGTGAACACCATGAACTCGAGGGCTATATTCGCATCGCCCTGGAGCGCTATCTCTATGCCGAAACCGACCTTTGGCTATCGCGCTTTGGCAGCAATGGTGGCAATTACTACCTTCCCCGCCAACCCTACCGCGAAGCACAGCAAGACCTGCTTTTTGACGAGGAGTTGCGCGATCAAAGCTTCGAAAACAGCCCTGAGTATGCGGAATTTCTTCGCCAAAACCCGCAGTTACTCCAAGCCGACAATACGCCCCCCTTGGGCGCAGAGCCGGTTGAACGCATTGTTGTTATGAAGCAGCAACGGCGTATGCGCAGCGATGAGCTGCATTACATCGATCACCCGCTGATGGGCTTGCTGATCATTATCAGTAAACCCCAGGCATTAGCCGTGATTGACGATAGCGCGGGCCAGCAGTGATTTGACCTGCAGCATGCCGGTATCAATCACCGACTGAATATCGTCCATAGTAATCAGCGCATCACTCAAGCCGGCGCCGGGATTAACGACCAAACACACCGAGGCATAATCCAGCCCGGCCTCACGGGCGAGCGCGGCTTCCGGCATCGCCGTCATACCCACCATGTCGTTGCCATCACGCGCTAGGCGCTGTATTTCTGCAGCGGTTTCCAGCCTCGGCCCCTGCGTGACCGCATAGGTACCAAATGGCTCAATATCAATGCCCGCTGCTTCTGCCGCAGCGCACAGCCGCAATCGCAATTCTTCGCAATAGGGGTAGCTGAAATCAATGTGCTGCACCTTGCCATCGCGGCCGTCGTAAAAGGTGTGCTCACGCCCCCAGGTGTAATCATTGATCTGTTCGGGCAAGCCGATAACCCCTGCCACAAAGCGCTCGCTAATGCCGCCAACGGCGTTAACCGCAATAATTTCTCCCGCGCCCGCCGCCTTCAAGGCGTGAATATTGGCGCGGTAGTTAATGCCATGCGGCGGCAGCGAATGGCCAACTCCATGACGCGGTAAAAACAAAAACTCCGCCCCCTGGTACTCCATATGCTGTATCGGGGCGCTGGGGTCACCGTAAGGCGTGGTAAATTCTTCACTACTCTGCAAATGGGCACCGGGCCAATCGCAAAGGCCGGTGCCGCCAATAACGGCGATGGTTTTAGACATTCTGCTCTCCTGCTTCGACGCCGCTGCGCGCCATTGTTTCAATCTGCAGCGGTTCCATTTTAAGCGTGGTGGTCGGGTAGGCCACATCACCGCCCAGTTCGTGAACGATCGCCAACACCTTCAGCAGCACATCCTGCTTAATTTCGTGGTATTTCACCCACTGCGTGGTTTTGGTAAAGGTGTAAATGAAAAAATCCAATGACGAAGCATTGAATTTATTGAAATTGACGATAAGCGTCCGCTCGAGATCAATTTCAGGGTGATTCTCCAACATCTCTCTCACCCTGGCGATGATATCTGGTAATTTTTCAGCGTCTTCATAGCGCACCCCCACTGTCTCATAGATACGCCGATTGAGCATACGCGAAGGATTCTCCACCGAAATCTGAGTAAAGGTCGCATTGGGGACATAGAGGGGGCGTTGATCAAAGGTGCGTATCCGGGTCTGCCGCCAGCCGATATTCTCAACCGTGCCCTCGATATCCTTGTCCGGAGAGCGCACCCAATCCCCCACTGAAAAGGGCCGGTCGAGATAGACCATCAAGCCCCCGAAGAAATTGGCCAGCAAATCCTTAGCGGCAAAACCGACGGCAATGCCACCAATGCCACC
>JBFKEA010000011.1:0-20633 GCA_041619375.1 Spongiibacter sp.
TAGGTGCTCACCGGCGCGCAGGGTCGTTTGGCTCTCAGCCATCATACGCAGATTTCCCGACGCCAGTTCGTAGAGGTGTTGGGCGCGTTCGCCAAGCACCACTGCGTTCAATACGCGGTGTATGGGCAGTACGGGCACGGCGGCGGCTGAGCGGGGTAGGGTCGCCGGCTGGGTATTGTGTGTGGGATTGATAATGACCATTCCGCCTCCCTGTGGCGGCGGGCGGGTAGGCCTCACCGCATCCGGTCTCACCTACTTAACGGCAGCGGGGCAGGAGACTTAAGGAAAATCTTCTGAAATATATGTCGTGCACGATAAAATCGTGTATCTTAGTGGTTTCGCCAGTGGGCGATTCCGCGCTGAAACTTGCTGTATGGGTTGCAGTGGTGTCTGACTGAGGAGAATTTAATGATGACTAGCTTTTACGACTTCAGTATTAATAGCCTGCAGGGAAAGCAGATGAACCTGGCCGATTACGCCGGCAAGGTGGTGTTGGTGGTTAACACTGCGAGTAAATGCGGATTGACGCCGCAGTATCAGGGCCTTCAAGATTTGTACGACAAGTATAGCGAGCAGGGTTTGGTCATTCTCGGCGCCCCGTGCAACCAGTTCGCTAACCAGGAGCCGGGCGATTCGGAGACGATTCAGGGAAATTGCCTCATTAACTACGGGGTGAGTTTTCCGGTAACCGAGAAGATTGCCGTCAATGGTAAGAATGCCCACCCGCTGTTTTCGTATTTGAAAAAGGCTGCACCGGGGACGCTGACCAATGCGGTAAAATGGAATTTTACTAAGTTTTTGGTGGGCCGAGATGGCCAGCCGATTAAACGTTATTCGCCGACCACAAAGCCCGAGCAGCTCGGCGCTGATATTGAGGCGGCACTAAAGGCCTGAGGTAGATCATGTCCAATGTAATGCCCGAGGAACTGCGACTCGATAATCAGCTATGTTTCCCCTTGTATGCGGCGTCGCGTTTGGTGACGCGGCTGTACAAGGAGCGTTTGGAACCGCTGGGTATTACCTATCCGCAGTATATTGTGTTGATGATCCTGTGGGAGGAAGCCCCCTGCCCAGTGAAAACAATCAGTCGCCGGGCGATATTAAATACCAACACGCTGACCCCCCTGCTGAAACGCCTAGAGCAGCAGGGCTATATTAACCGTCAGCGCGATGGCGAGGACGAGCGTCAGGTACAGGTGAATTTAACTATGGCGGGGAGGGCGCTGCGTGATCGCTGTGCCTGCGTTCCGTGGGAATTACTGGAGTCATCGGGGGTGCCGTTTGAAAAGCTGATGGCACTGCGTGAGTTGCTTAACGATGTGCTGCCCGATTTACAGAGGTCACTGGAAAAAGAGTAGCGAGCCTAGTTGAAATACGCCGCTAAAACTTCGAGGCAAAAAAAAGGGCGGCTGCAATGCAGTCGCCCTTTTTTTGGCCCGAAGGCCAAAGTGGAGTTTAGCTGAAAGCCTTGATGATATTGCCCAGCATTTCCTTGGCATCGCCAAAGAGCATGCGAGTGTTCTCTTTAAAGAACAATGGGTTATCAATACCGGCAAAGCCCGATGCCATGGAGCGCTTGAGTACAAACACATTGCGTGCCATATCCACATTGATGACCGGCATACCGTAAATTGGGCTGCCTTCCATCTCGCGTGCGGCGGGGTTAACCACGTCGTTGGCGCCAATGACAATAGCCACGTCGAAGGTTTCCATACGCGGGTTGACGGCGTCCATTTCCAGCAACAGGTCGTAGGATACGTCGGCCTCGGCCAGCAGTACGTTCATGTGGCCAGGCATACGACCGGCAACGGGGTGGATGGCGTACACCACCTCGGCACCGTTCTTTTCCAGAATTTCCTGTAGCTCTTTAACCACGTGCTGGGCCTGGGCAACCGCCATACCGTAACCGGGCACGATCACCACGCTGGAAGCGGCTTCCAGTACGTAGTAGGCGTCGTCGGCAGACATCGGTTTGGCTTCGCCTTCGATTTTCTGTGCGGCGCCACCACTGGCAACGGCGCTGAAGCCACTGAACAGCACATTGCTCAGCGAGCGGTTCATCGCTTTACACATGATTTGCGTCAGGATAATCCCGCTGGCACCAACCAGAGAGCCGGCAACAATCAGGATGATGTTGTTGATGGCAAAACCGGCCGCACAGGCCGCCAGGCCGGAGTAGCTGTTCAGCAGTGAAATGACCACGGGCATATCGGCGCCGCCGATGGGGATCACCAGCATCACACCCAGCAGGAAGCTCAGACCAATTACCGCGTACAGATACAGGCTGACGCTCGGGTTCATGGCAAACAGCGTGGCAAAGACGATAATGGCGATGATCAGCGCGATATTAAAGAAACGCTGTCCAGAGAACACCAGTGGTCGCCCGGGCATTTTCTCGCTGAGTTTGCCGTAGGCAATCAGCGAGCCGGTGAAGGTGATGCCACCGATCAGGATGGACAGCACAATGGTGACCATCTGGAAGGTGTCTGCGTCCATGCCGTACAGTGCCGCCCAGCCTACCAGCAAGCTGGCGATACCGCCGAAGCCGTTAAACAGGGCAACCATTTCTGGCATGGAGGTCATGGCGACGGAGCGTGCGACGACGGCGCCAACCAGGCCACCGGCAACGATGCCGACGGCGATCCATTTGTAGTCGATTATGCTCTGGTCGAGCAGGGTGATAACTACGGCGATAAACATACCCACCGCAGAAACCAAGTTACCTTTGCGCGCTGTGGCTGGTGAGCCAAGCATTTTAAGGCCAAAAATAAACAATACGGCCGCTGCCACATAGGACAGGTTGACCAGCAATTCAATACCCATTACTTAGCGTCTCCCTGTTTTTTCTTGAACATGGCGAGCATGCGATCGGTCACCATATAGCCGCCGATGACATTGATGGTGGCCATAGCGACGGCGATAGTGCCGAGAACGGTGGCCAGCTGCGAGTGCTGGGCGCCGGCGGACGTCAGTGCGCCGACCAGGGTGATACCAGAAATAGCGTTTGAACCCGACATCAGCGGTGTGTGCAGAGTGGCGGGTACTTTGTTGATCAGCTCGAAGCCGAGAAAAATCGACAGCATCAAGATGAAAGCAAGAAATACGATTTCCATCTTTTTCTCCTACTTAATCAGGTTGTTGATGGTGTCGTTAACGATCTCGCCGCCGTGAGTGATCACACAGCCTTGCAGAATGTCGTTTTCGAAGTCGATAACCATCGCTTGTTTGTCTTTGTCCCAGCCTTCGTCAACCAAGTTGAACAGGTTGGAGGAATACATCTGGCTGGCGTCGCGGCTGACGTAGTTGGCCCAGTTGCCGTTGCCGACAATGGTGACGCCGTCGACTTCGACAGTTTCACCGGCGACTGAACCTTCAACATTGCCGCCAGTTTCCGCCGCCATGTCGACAATCACGCTGCCGGGCTTCATGCCGGCGACCATGTCCTTGGTCACCAATACCGGTGGCTTGCGGCCAAATACCTGGGCGGTGGTGATAACGATGTCGGACTCGGCAATTTGTTTTTTCTGGCCTTCGAGCTGCAGTTGGCGCTGCTCTTCGGTCAGCTCTACCGCGTAACCGTCTTTGGTTTGGCCGGTCTCGCCCAGGTCGATTTCCAGGAACTTGCCGCCCAGCGAGCGCACTTGCTCGGCTACCACGTCGCGGGTGTCAAAGGCGACAACCTTGGCGCCCAGGCGCTTGGCGGTGGCAATGGCCTGCAGACCGGCAACACCGGCGCCAATGATAAACACGGTTGCCGGCTTTAGGGTGCCGGCAGGCGTCATCATCATCGGCAGAATGCGCGGCAGCTTGGTGGTGGCGATCAGCACCATAACGTAGCCGGCAAGGCTGGCTTGCGAGCTGAGCGCATCCATCTTCTGTGAGCGGGTGCTGCGCGGAATCATTTCCATGCTGATGGCGGTGACCTGCTGGTCGCGAAACGCCTTGATTAACTCGTGCTCGTTGAAAGGGTCCAGGTAGCTGACGTGAATACAGCCGGCCTTCAGCTGTTTGATTTCGTCGATGGAGGGTTTGCCAATACGCAGCACAACATCGGCTGCAGACAGAATCGCCGCGCGATCCTCTACTACCGTTGCGCCGGCGTCGACGTACTCCTGGTCACTGAAACCACTGCCCAGGCCAAGTCCCGCTTCAATCTGAACGACGGCTCCCGCGCGGACCAATTTCTTGGCGTCGCTCGGAATGATCGCAACTCGATTCTCCCCAGAGGCGAGTTCTTTTGGAATTCCTAAGAGCATCTTTAAAGATCCATTGTTGATTTTGATTTGGATGTTGCTAGTTTTTAAAGCCGCCTAGCATATTACATTGAGCGCCAAGAAGCGATAAAACCACCGCGACCTCGTTAAAGCTAATTGCTTCAATTTGTTATAGATTTTTGTAATGGTCTAATTCATTTGGCTGATGACAATGGCGGGCGGTGTAGTCACCCGCAGTAATTAAATTAGGCGGATTCACTTATTCTTTTACTATGCTGTTTTTATCTAAACTATTGTTGCCAAAGAGTTTAGCGGCATATATTTCGCAAATAGCGTGGGCCTTAGTCCTGGGACGGTGTGCAATGGAGCGATGCGGGGCAATTCGAATTGCGGGTGTAGCCGATGTTTAAACAGCCTTGGCTGCTGATGTTGTTGACGGCACTGGCCTATTTTGCTGCGGGGCGCCTGGCCTTGTTACTGGCCATTCCGCCGGGTTTTGCCACCGCCATCTGGCCGGCAGCGGGGATCGCCGTGGCCGTGTTGCTGCTATACGGCTATCGGTATTGGCCCGCCATTGCTCTGGGTTCTTTTTTGGTCAATATCCCGCTTGATCCGCTGTTGAGTGGGGGGCAGGCTCCTCTGCTGGCGTCTATCCAACTGCCCTTCTTTATCGCCAGTGGCGCCGCGCTGCAGGCGCTGGTGTCGGTGTGGTTACTGCGGCGCTTTGTTCACTACCCCGTTCGGCTCGATACCACGGGGTCGGTATTGAAATTTATTGTGGTGGTCTGCGGCGCCGGCAGTATGGTGAGTGCCACGGTTGGCGTGCTGGCGCTGTTGCAGGCAGGTCAATTGCTGCTGAGCGAGGCGCCGTTTAATTGGTTTACCTGGTGGGTGGGGGATGGCCTAGGGGTATTGCTGGTCAGTACGCTGATCTTTGTGTTTCGCGCGGAGCCGCGTGGTATTTGGCACAGTCGGCGCAAGGTGGTGGTGCCGGTGCTATTGCTGGCGACGCTGGTGATTGTAGTGCTGTATATCATGGCCAGCCGCTGGGAGCTGTCGCGCCAGCAGGGCATTTTTGAGCGGCACGCGGGTCAGCTCTTTCAGCGCACCGAAGCAGTGTTGCACAGCTATTTTGAGGGTTTGTACGCATTGCAGGCGTTTTTCAGTACTGCCGAGGTGGTGCCGGCTGAGGACTTCGAGCAATTTGTCAGCGGTACACTGCAGCGCAATCCCGGCTTTCAGGGCATTGCATGGAATCCTGTGGTTACTCATGTGCAGCGCCGCGCCACTGAGCGGCGCCTCAGTGAGGAGCTGGGGGAAACCGTGGTATTTGCTGAAGTGGATCAAAACGGCACGCGCATGCGGGCTGAGCGCCGCGACAGCTATGTGGTAATTCGCTACATTCAGCCACTGGCGAGTAATCGCCGGGCGCTGGGCTATGACATCAGTTCCAATCAGCTCGTGCGCCGTGCGTTGATGAACGCTGCGCGGCGCGGCGAGCCGGCAGCCACTGAGCCGATACGGCTGGTGCAGGAGACCGGTGAGCAGCTCGGTGTGGTGGTTTACTTGCCTGTCACTACGGCAAGTGGGCGCTTGCAGGGCTATGTTTCCGGGGTATTTCGCATGGGCGATGTGATGAGGGCGGTGTTGGCAGGAGAGAGCATGGGCGGCGTATCGCTGCGGCTGCGCAGCGGCGGCGCGGCGCCTGAGACCCTGTACAGCAATACCGATAGTGAGGTTGGTCGTGGGGGGAGTTATTTCAGCCAGTCGTGGCCTATTCGCTTTGCCGATCGTCAATGGCACTTTGAGGTCGATGCCAGTCAGCGCTTCTGGGCGGACAGTCGCTCCATTATGCCCTGGGGAGTGCTTGCATCGGGCTTGCTATTTGTCGGCTTGCTGGGCATGTCGCTGCTGGTGCTTACCGGCGCAAAATATCGTGCGGAGGAGAGTGAGCGAGAGTTGACGCGCATAGTCGAGCGTTTGCGCGAGGCCCAAGGCCAATTGGTTGAGGCAGAGAAGTTGGCTGCGTTGGGCGGAATGATGGCGGGCTTTGCCCACGAGCTGAATACCCCCATTGGTATTGCGATTACCGCTGAGTCCACCTTAATTGCAGATCTAGAGCATCTGGAGGAGATGCTCGTCGCGGCCGAAGTCGACTTGCCAGATCAGCAGAGCGTGTTGGGGCGGTTGCGTGAAGCATCGCGCATGGCGCTGGATCATATGCAGCGCGCAGGCAGCTTGATTGTCAGATTTAAGGAGGTGTCGGTGGAGAAGCCTGGTGCCGACCTGCGCAATATTAATTTGCACGACTATCTTCGCGACATTCTGCTGCATCTGTCGCCGAATTATCGCCGCAGTGGTCATGAGGTCAGTCTGGATTGCCCTAGGGATATCTATCTACAGACGTCGCCGGGCGCGATTGCACAAGTCGTCATTAATCTGATGAACAATGCGCTGAGTCACGCGTTTGTCGATGGCCAGAGTGGCTGCATCAGTCTCGAGGTGGAGCGCGATAGCCAGGGCGTGCTGCTGTATTTTCGCGACAACGGTTTGGGGATGTCCGAACAGGTGCTCGAGCATATCTTCGAACCGTTTTTTACCACTCGCCGCGGCGGTGCGACTGCCGCCAGTGGCCTCGGGCTGCATTTGGTCTACAGTATTGTTCGCCGTCAGTTGGGCGGTGAAATCTCGGTCAGTTCGGTGTTGGGTGAGGGCAGTTGTTTTACGATTCGGTTGCCCCTGTCGCTAACTGCTGCGTCAGCTGAAGGAGGGCAGAAAAGCTTTGATTCAATGGCAGAGCGGCGCAGCGGTTTTGTCTAGGGCGTTCACGGCTCGTATGGGCGGGCTTGCAGGCCGCTGAAAAGCAGCTCCAGTGAAACGCGGATGTCGGCAAGGCCCTGGGGGTAAATGTCGCTAGACGACAGTTGCTGGTGGTAAATACCGATCATTTGGCCGCGGATATAGCTCGCCAGTTGCTCAGCGCTGTGGTCGCTGCGCAGCAGCTGTTGTTGCTGGGCGTGAGCGATGATCTGGGTGAGCTGGGCGAGGCTGTGATTGCGATTGCGTTCGAGTTGCGCGCTGACGGCGGGGGATTCGTTACAGAGGCTGTAGCGCATGGCAAAGCGGGTGATTTTTTCTGCGGTGGGCACCTCGAGAAGGCGTCGGAAGGAATTGAGTAGTGTGTCTGTCAGTGCCTGTAGCGTCATATTGCCTGTCGCAGCGGCGTCCAGCAGGCTGCCCATGGCGAGCTCCAGTGGTGTACTTAGACGGTCGATAAGAGCGCCGATGAGTTCGTCTTTGTTGCTGAAGTGCCAATAAATGGCGCCGCGGGTTACGCCGGCGGCCGCGGCAATATCGCTCAGGCGGGTGGCGTGAATGCCATTTTCTGCAAATAGCTGCTCCGCGGCCGCCAGCACGTTTTCGCGAGTGACGGCGGCGTCCTCTTTTGAGCGTCTCATATTCTGCCCTGCATGGCCTAGACTAGTGTTATTACCTACGGCTTCGGCACTTTACATACATGCATGCAAGTATGTAAAGTGCAGCATTCTCTGTTTGCATCGGAAAATCCGCTTATGAAATGGTCTGTTGCGGCAGCGGCGCCGCTGTCGCTGATTTCGGCCTCGCGTTTGTTTTTGCTATTGCTATTGCTTGTGGCGATTGTCAGCGGCTGTGACCAGCCGCCGTCGACGCCGGCGGCTGAGCGTGCCCAGCCAGTTAGGGCCCTGCTTTTGGTAACTGCCGATGCGCCGGTTAGCGGTCAATATGCAGGGCGGATGGAGAGTTCTAAGGAAGTACAGGTTCGCGCTCGGGTAGAGGGTATTTTACTGCGCCGCGCCTATACAGCGGGGCAGCGCGTGGAGGCCGGGCAGTTACTGTTTGAGATTGATGCCGCGCCCTTTGAGGTGGCGCTCAATCGCAGTCGCGCGCAGTTGGCCAATGCGCGGGCGAGTTTGTCATCGGCGGAGCGGCGTTGGCGGCGGGCCAGTGAATTGATACAGAGCAATGCCATAAGCCAGCGCGACCGCGATGATGCCGAGTCTGGCTTGGAGCAGGCGCGGGCCGCCGTGCAGCTGGCGGAAGCCGAGGTTAGTGCCGCGCAGATCAATCTTAGCTACTGCAAGGTGAAGGCGCCGATTGCCGGTATTACGAGTCGGGAGTTGGTGTCTGAGGGCTCGCTGGTCGGCCCCAATAACAGTTTGTTGACGACCATCACCCAGCTCGACCCGCTTTGGGTGAATATCTCCCTGCCCGACGAAATGGTGCTGCTGTTGCGACGCATGCTTAAGGACGGTGAGCTGAGCTACGATGAGAGTCAGCGGGCGGTGGTCATAGAGACTGCGGGGAACCAGCTGCACCCCTATGCCGGCCATATTGATTTCAGTGACAGTGCCGTTGACCGGTTGACGGGTACGGTGCAGTTCCGTGCGACGGTGGCCAACCCCGACGGCGCGCTGTTGCCTGGGCAATTCGTTCGTGTGCGTCTGCAGGGCCTGTATAGCCGTGATGCCATTGTGTTGCCCGAGCGCGCAGTGCTGCAAAATGCGCAGGGCAGCTATGTCTATGTGGTTAACGACAAGCAGCGCGCTGAGGTTCGCCAGGTGAAGCTCGGTCTGCAGGTGCGTGGCGGGTATATCGTCGACGAGGGCCTGAGCGCCAATGAACGGGTGGTGGTCGATGGTTTGGCGAGGATTCGTCCCGGCTCGCTGTTGGCACCCGAGCTGATCAGTGCGAGCGATGGTGGCGAGTCGGCGGCGCGGGATGTCGCCGCTCACGGTTTGCGTGTGGCGCGAGCGACTCGCGCCAGGGCTGGGGGCATGCAATGAGCTCCCGCTTTTTTATCGAGCGACCGGTCCTGTCCATCGTTCTGTCACTATTGATTCTGATTGCCGGTGGCACGGCTTTAGGGCAGTTGCCGGTGTCGCTGTATCCGCAGATTTTACCTCCGCAGATTGTGGTGACTGCGGTATATCCCGGCGCCAACGCGGAAACGCTGGCGGAAACCGTGGCGGCGCCCTTGGAGCAAGAGCTCAACGGCGTCGATGGTATGCTGTATATGAATAGTCAGGCTTCGGCGGCCGGAATGGTGAGCATCACCGTCACCTTTGCGACGGGAACCGACCCTGACCAGGCGGCGATCGATGTCAGTAACCGGGTGGCGGTGGCCGAGAACCGCCTGCCGGAAGCGGTGAAGCGTCTCGGCGTGGTCGTTGATAAGCGTGCCACCGATATTCTGATGATCTTCTCGCTGTCGTCCAAATTACCGCAGTACGATGCTATTTATCTGAGCAATTACGCCCTGCTCAATATTATCGACGAATTGCGCCGCCTGCCGGGTATCGGCAGCGCGCGCCTGATGGGCGCGCGCGACTACTCCATGCGCATTTGGCTGCAACCAGACCGACTGGCCGAATTGGGGCTGACCCCTGCCGATGTTGCCAAGGCAATCCGCGAGCAGAATGCGAATTTTGCTGCTGGTAGCTTTGCTGCCGAGCCGGTCTCCGGTGATGAGTCGTTCACCTATGCGGTGAGTACGCCCGGGCGGCTGGCTACCGTGGAAGAGTTTGAGAATATCATTATCCGCGCCGAGGCCAACTCGGCGGCGCTGCATCTGGGGGATGTTGCGCGCATTGAATTGGGCGCCAAGGACTACTCCTTTCGCGGTAGCTTCAACGGTGAACCCGCGGTGCCTGTGGCCATGTATTTGCGCCCCGGTGCCAATGCGCTGGATACCGCCAAGGCCGCGCAGGAGGTTATGGCGAGGGTTCGCGCTGCTGCGCCCGACGGGGTAGATATCGAGCTGGCCTTTGATGCGACAGTATTTGTGGAGCACTCGATCAAGGAGGTGGTAGCAACGTTCTTTGAAGCCTTGCTGCTGGTCGTGCTAGTGATGTTTTTGTTCCTGCAGAACGTGCGCGCCACGTTTATCCCCTTGCTGGCGATTCCCGTGTCCATTGTTGGCACTTTTGCTGGGCTGTACCTCCTTGATTACTCGATAAACTTGCTGACCTTGTTTGGCTTGATTCTGGCTATTGGTATCGTCGTCGATGACGCGATTATCGTGATCGAGAACGTTGAGCGCATTATGGCTGACAAGCAGGTGTCTGCGGTTGAAGCCGTGCGCGAGGCGATGGCAGAGGTGAGTGGGCCATTGGTCGCTATTGTGTTGGTGCTGTCGGCGGTGTTTCTACCGGTTATTTTTATCGATGGCCTGAGTGGCGAAATGTATCGCCAGTTTGCGGTGGCGATTACCGTGTCGGTGGTGCTGTCAGGGGTCGTGGCGTTGACCCTGACGCCGGCGCTGTGCGCGATGTTGTTAAAACCGCAGCATAGTATTAGTGAACGGGGTGGTGCGCTGGCCGCGTTTGAGCGCGGCTTTGACGGCCTGCGCGGTGCCTATCTGCGGGTCACCGCCAGCTTTTTGCGCCGCCCTTTGGTGTCGCTGGCGGGCTTTGTCGTGCTGGTGTTGGCAACATTTTGGCTGTTTTTCCGCCTGCCTGCCGGCTTGGTGCCCGCTGAAGATCAGGGCTATATCATGATGGCTTACAACACGCCGCCGGCGGCCTCCCTGTCGCGCACTAGCGCGGTGACCGATGCAATGGCGCCGCGGGTGCTGGCCCAGCCCGGAGTGAAGTCGATTATGACCTTCTCCGGCTTTGATATTTTGTCATCGACATTGAAAACCAATGCGGGTGCTTCATTCATCATATTTGATGATTGGGCGCAGCGCGAACAGCCCGGTTTAGACGCCATCAGTCTGGCCGGCGCCATACCGGCGCTGGGGGCCGATTTACTGGATGGCCAGATGATGGCCTTCAATCCACCGCCGATCATGGGCTTGAGTAGCACCGGCGGCTTTGAATTTTACCTGCAGAGTCGCGTCGGTGGCGATCTCGCTAGCTTGAATGGCGCGGTCTGGAAGTTGGTGGCGGCGGCCAATCAGCAACCGGAATTGAGCCGTGTGTACAGCACTTTTCGCATGGATACGCCGCAGTATAAGTTGACGCTGGATCGCGAGAAGACGATGAGCTTGGGGGTGCCGGTCGCCGATGTCTTCAGTACCATGCAGGCGACATTTGGCAGCCTGTACGTCAATGATTTCACGCTGTTTGGTCGCAGTTTTCAGGTGAATTTACAATCCGAAGAGGAGTTTCGCCGCTCTCCCAATGACCTTGGCAAGGTGTTTGTGCGCTCGGATAAGGGCAGCCTGATACCGCTGGGCTCACTGTTGCAGGTTGAGCGCGTGGTCGGGCCCGACGCGGTGGCGCGATTCAATGGCTTTACCGCTGCCAAGGTGCTGGGTTCGGCGGCGCCCGGTTACAGTTCGGGAGAGGCTATCGCGGCGCTTGAGCGAGTCGCGCGCGACGTGCTCGGCAGTGATTACAGCGTTGGCTGGGTGGGGAGTGCCTACGAGGAAAAATCCTCTAGCGGTAATTCCAGCAAGGCTTTTGTGCTGGCGGTGATCATGGTTTTTTTGATTCTCGCCGCCCAGTATGAGCGCTGGTTGATGCCGGCGGCGGTGGTCATGGTGGTGCCTTTTGCGCTGCTGGGCGCGGTGTTGGCTGCCTGGTTGCGGGGCTTGGATAACGATATTTATTTCCAGATTGGTCTGGTGTGCCTGATCGGTTTGGCCAGCAAAAACGCCATTCTCATCGTTGAATTTGCCATGCAGCAGCGCGAAAAGGGGATGGCGATCAGCGAGGCCGCCTTGGCGGCGGTGCGCCTGCGCTTTCGGCCGATAGTGATGACCTCGCTGGCGTTTACCTTGGGCTGTTTACCGCTGGCGCTGGCCAGTGGCGCGGGAGCTGCCAGTCGCATTGCGCTGGGGACCGGGGTGATAGGCGGTATGTTGATGGCGACCTTTGTCGCCACGGTATTCGTGCCGCTGTTCTATGTGCTGATGGCGAGCTTGGGCGAGCGCTTGGCGGCGGCGAAGGCCGACTGATCGGGCGCTCAGTCTGCGCTCATGCGCGCACTAAAATCCCAGCTGGACAGGGTTTTTGGGCGCAGGCAGATAGCGATTTCATCTTCCTTGCGGCTCAACAACCAGTTGGCAAGGTCGCGATTGCCGTCACCGAGATAGCGCTCGATCAGCCCGCGGAGCAATTCGCCGTTGTGATCGCTGGACAGTTCCGCCACGGCTTTGCCGCGCACGCCGCGATAGGGGACGGTGTTTACCGCGACCTCAAAACCGCAGTGCGGATTGTTTTCCAGCAGGCGGATAATTTTTGCCGAGCGGTGGCTGGCACAGTAAAAACAGCCGTTGTGGTAGCGAAACCACAGCGAGCAGATGACCGGAAAGCCGTCGCCGTCGATCGCCGACAGGCGCAGTGGGATGGTGGCTGATTCAATAAAGCTAGCTGCTTGCATTGTTGCCGTCCTCTTGTCGCTGCGTGGTATTACCGTTATTTTTTTAGTAGTTGTATGCCGCGCTCACTAATGCTAACCCTGCGTTCTTTATAGAGGCGGCTCAGCCCCTGTTTAAACGCCTTTTTGCTGACCCCGAAGATGCGTTTGATGGCCTCAGGGGGGCTTTTGTCGCCCAGTGACAGAAAACCGTCGTTGCGTTCTAATTGTTCAATAATCAGTTCGGCAATGTCTGGGGCGCGCTCGCGGGCGGGTTTGCTCAGTCCCAAATCCAGCCGTTTGTCGTCGCGCACGCGGCGTATCCACGCGGTCATGCGATCGCCGCGTTGCAGGGGTTTGATCAGTTCACTGTCGTACAGCAGACCCCAATATTGGTGGTTGACTACACATTTATAGCCCAGCTCCGTCTTGCTGGCGATTTGGATGTCGACCTGTTGGCCGGCGCGCACGTCCTCAGCAGTATCGCGGATATGTTTGTCCAGGCGCATACTGGCCACCAGTCGGCCGCGCACATCAGGATAGACAATGACGAGTACAGAGCGGCCGACGCTGAGATTGCCCAGTTGTTCGCTGTGCGGAAGCAGCAGCTCCTTGTCCAGACCCCAGTCGAGAAAGGCGCCGACCTCGGTGATGGCGCTGATGCGTAACATGCCGACTTCACCGCATTGAATTTCTGGCTGTTGTCGGCTGGCGACCAGGCTGCCGTCATTGTCGTGGAGGATGAAGACCTCGACGGTGTCGCCGACGGCGCACTGTGGTGGGGCTTGCCGGGGGTTGAGAAAAATGTCGCCGAGCTCACCGCCGTCCAGATAAAAGCCAGCGCTAGTGCTGCGGCTAACCTGCAAGCTGTTCACGCGTCCGATTCGGGGCATGATGATTCCTGATGGATGAAACGAGGGGGAATTATGACTGCTGACGGCGCGCGCCGCCAGCAACATAGCGACCGGCAGAACGGCCGGTCGCAAAGGGGAGGGTTAAACCAGTTCGATAGCGACTGCCAGTGCTTCACCGCCGCCGATACACAGCGAGGCAATGCCGCGCTTTTTGCGCAATTTTTGCAGGGCGTAGATCAGGCTGATGATGATGCGTGAGCCGGTGGAGCCCACCGGGTGGCCCTGGGCGCAGGCGCCGCCGTGGATGTTGACCTTGGCGTGATCCAGCTCCAAGTCGCGGATCGCCATCATGGTTACCATGGCAAAGGCTTCGTTGATTTCCCACAGGTCGACATCGTCTTTGCTCCAGCCGGTTTTGGCGAGCAATTTCTGCATGGCGCCAACCGGGGCGGCGGTGAACAGCTCGGGCTCTTGAGACTGGCGGGTGTGGGCGACAATGCGAGCCAGCGGCGTGCTGCCGGTTTCCTGCAGGGCTTTCTCACTCATCAGCACCATGGCTGAGGCGCCGTCGGAAATAGAGCTGGCGTTGGCGGCAGTGATGGTGCCGTCTTTGGCGAAAGCGGGGCGCAGTTGTGGAATTTTGTCCAAGTTGGCGTTCAGCGGCTGCTCGTCATGCTCAACGACGGTTTCGCCCTTGCGGGTTTTTACCACTACCGGCACGGACTCGGCCTTGAGTGAGCCGTCTTCAATCGCCGTTTTAGCGCGGTTCAGCGACTCAATGGCGTAGGCGTCCATTTCCTCGCGGCTGAAGCCGCGCTCGTCGGCCGTTTGCTGGGCAAAGCTGCCCATCAGGCGGCCGCTATAGGCGTCTTGCAGGCCGTCGAAGAACATGTGGTCCTCGAGGCCCTTGCTGCCGGTGCCAACACCCTTGCGGGCATTGAGTACCAGGTGGGGGGCATTGGTCATGCTTTCCATGCCGCCGGCGATCATAATGTCACAGCTGCCGGCTTTGATTTGGTCGTGGGCATAGATGGTGGTCTGCATGCCTGAGCCACAGAGCTTGTTAACGGTGACTGCGCCGGCAGACTTGGGGACGCCGGCCATAATTGCCGCTTGGCGGGCGGGGCCCTGCTTCAGGCCTGCGGGGAGTACGCAGCCCATGATGACATCTTCCACTTTCTCTGCGGGAATGCCGGCGCGTTTAACCGCCTCGGCAATGGCAGCGGTGCCCAGCTCTACAGCGGTGACGTCGCGGAAGCTGCCCAGCATGCCCCCCATCGGGGTGCGGGCTCCGGAAACGATATATACGGCATCTGACATGGCTTTTGATCCTGTGGTCGATGGTTGTCGCGGTCGCTGCGGTGCTCTCTTGCGGTCGCGAATCCTGTAATTTTGCGGACGTCATTTAGCCACGCAGCCCCCGTATTATCAAGTTATCCATGATATTCACCGGCTGAATGATCGCAATTTTTCGGGCTGTCTACGGCAAATAACTTGCGTCGCACGCTGCGTCGAAACTGCCCGGGGGTCACCGCGTAATACTGTTTGAATAGCTTGCAAAAATAGCTGACGTCACCGTAGCCACACAGTGGGCTAATGTCTTCGATGGCCAGATTGCTGTTTTGCAGTAGGTCGCGGGCGGCTTCCAGTCGCAGTTGTTGCAAATACTGCAGTGGCGATTGCCCGCAGGCGTGCAGGAAGCGTCGCTGGAAGCTGCGCGGGCTGAGACCGCTGCGCGCCGCGATGTCGGCGATGCGGACGGAGTCGGCAAGATGGCGGTGCATCCAGCTCTGTGCCAGCGCGATGACTTCGTCGCCGTGACGCTCGTTATGGTTGTCGCGATAGGCCTGGGTGGCGAAGGGCCGGCGGCTTTCGGGGGAAAACTGCCGGGTGGCGCGCTGTGCAATTTCTGCGCCCCAGTGGCGGTCGATAAGGTGGATCACCAGGTCGGCGGCACTGTTGACGCTGCCGGTGCAGAACAGTGAGCCAGCCTGTGTAATCAGGTGGTCGCGCTGTAGACGCAGGCGGGGGTAGCGGCGCTCAAAGTCGTCGAAGTAATGCCAGTGGGTGGTGGCGGGGCTGCCGTCCAGCAAGCCGGCCTCGGCAAGAAAGTAGCTGGCATTGCCCACCGCGCAGATTTCACAGCCGGTCGCGGCGAGTCTCCGCAGCCACTGCTTAACATCGCTGCGGCGGGCGCCGCTGCGCAGCGGGTGCCGCCAGCGGCTGGCAATGATCAGGATGTCGGGCTGTGGCCATTCGTGGTGCGGGCGGGTGCTGTCAAGCAGTTCATCAATGTGCAGGCGCAGTCCCCCGGACATGGTCAGCGGCGGCGGGTCGAGACTGAGTAGAGAGAGGCGTGCAGGCGGTGGTTGGCGGCGTTGCAAAAATTGCTGGTTGCAGGCTTCGAGAAGCTCCATGGGCAGGCTCAGGCTGGTCGCCAGGGCGTGGTTAAAGCCGAGAAGAGCGATGTGACGCGGTGTGCCGAGGGCGGTATTGGGCATAATGTTGACACTGTTGGCGTAAATACCATATTTAATGGCGGATATGCCATTATAGGCCGTAAGCGGCCTGAGTACACTGCCTGCCTCTTTGCGTGAATAGGTGGTTTTTGTGAGCAGTTTGCCGGTTGTCGTTGGTTTTGGCGGGATTAATCCCGCGGGTCGCAGTTCCTTTCACCACGGTTATCGTCGCCTGGTTCTGGATGCCCTGCCCGAGGCGCTGCAGCAGCGCACATTGCAGAGCTTGTCAGCCTTGATGGGAGTGGGGGACGAGCTGCAGGGCGCGGCGCGGCGTGAGTATATTCTCAGCCATACACTAATTCGAAAAATTGAGGCGGCGGCTTTTGATGTTAATCAGGTAGCGTGGAATAAGCGTTTGCAGATGCGTGGCGGCCATGCCGGGCTGGAGTTTATTACGCGAAAAAAACAGCTGCCGGAGCGCTTGCCCGAGGGCTGGCAGCTGCGCGATATCGGCGGTGGCGATGTCGCCGTGACGGTGACAGAGGCTGTTGATCTATTATTGCCCACCACGCGCAAGCTTGAGGTGTCCACCGCCGGACAGTTGCCTAGCGGCTTTGACCCGGCGGCCTACTACGCTTCGCGCAACCACCCGCGGGGCTTGCAGTTGTCGGTCTTTGGCGCCTCGGATGCCTTGCAGTCCATAGGGATTGATTGGAGCCGGGTGACGGCCAGCGTGCACCCCGATCAGATTTCAGTGTACGCCAGCTCAGCCATGGCACAGTTGGACGAAGCCGGTTTTGGCGGTTTGCTAAGTGCCCGCGCCAATGGCGGTCGGGTCAGCTCCAAGCAGCTGGCACTGGGCTTGGCCGACATGCCGGCAGATTTTGTCAGCGCCTATGTGTTGGGTAATGTCGGCGGTACCGGTCCCAGTCTCGGTGCCTGCGCTACGTTTTTCTACAATCTGCGCCAGGCGGTGCAGGATATCCGCAGCGGCGCGGTGCGGGTTGCCGTGGTGGGAGCGGCGGAGGCGGGCATCGACCCCCGGGTGATGGATGGCTACGCCACGATGGGCGCGTTAGCCAGCGATGCCGAACTGCTGAAACTGGATGCCGCTAAGGGGCTGACTGAGCCCGACTACCGACGTGCCAGTCGGCCTTTCAGTAGTAACTGCGGCTTCACCATTGCCGAGGCCAGCCAGTTTGTGGTGCTGTTTGACGACGCTTTGGCGATGGAGCTGGGCGCGCAGATTCACGCCGCGGTACCTGATGTTTTTGTTAACGCTGACGGTTACAAAAAGTCAATCTCGTCGCCGGGGGTGGGGAACTATTTGACGGTGGCCAAGGCGACGGCCGCCGCGGCCGCCATTATCGGCGAGCAGGCGGTGAAGCAGCGCTCCTTTGTGCAGGCACATGGCACCAGTACTCCGCAGAACCGCGTCAGCGAGTCGCACATTCTCAATGAAACGGCCAAGGCTTTTGGTATTGAGCAATGGCCCGTGGCGGCGATTAAAGCTTATCTCGGGCACAGTGTCGGCGCAGCATCGGGTGATCAGATGGTGGCGAGTCTGGGGGTCTTTCACGACCATGTCCTGCCGGGTATCACCACCATTGATCATATTGCCGAAGATGTGCAGAACAGTAATCTGTTGCTGCCGATGCAGCATCTGGGCCTAGAGCCGGGCAGTATGGATGCGGCGATTCTCAATGCCAAGGGCTTTGGCGGCAACAACGCCAGTGCTTGCCTGTTGTCGCCGCAGTTTAGCGAGCGCTTGTTGCGCGGCCGCCACGGCCAGCGCAGCTGGGATGAATACCGCGCGCGCCGCGAGCTTGTTGGCGAGCAGGCCCAGGCCTACGACGAGGCTGCATTGAGTGGGAATTTGTCGGTGCGCTATCAATTTGGCGAGGGGGTGCTGGAGGCCGAGGACCTGGATATACAGCGCGATAGCATTGGTATTGCAGGGTGGGCGCAGCGGGTGAAACTCGCCGCAGAGTCGCCTTATTCGAGTTGGTTAGAAGGTGACAGTTGTTAGGCGACTGAGCAGTACGGTTTCGGATATCTCCTAGGTTGCGGTTGGCAAGTACGGATGCTGTTTGTTAGTGTTTTCTGGCCAACTGGTATAAAGCCTGTGGAGACCGCTGTGATGCGAGAGTATATGCGCCACCCGAGTAATATACCTGTCGATGTTAAGGTGACTGGCAAGCAGGAGTTGTGCAATGCTCAAGCCTTAGATGTCAGCATTGCCGGATTGTGTTGCGAAGTTGACGCGCCTGTTGAACCGGGGTGCATGGTTAATTTTAGTGTGCCTTCGCTGTCTTTTGACTACACCGGCGAAGGCCGGGTGGTGTGGTGTCGGCCAAAAAAAGGGCGCTATCAGCTCGGCATCGAGTTTTGTTCTGGTCGAGACGCCTACCGGGCTCGCATGGTGGAGCAGGTGTGCCAGATTGAAGCCTATCGTCGCCGTGTGGAAGAATGTGAGGGGCGCCGCCTCGATGGCGAGGAGGCTGCCGCCGAATGGATTTCTCGTTTTGCCGCGAAGTTTTACCAACAGCATGCCACTCTAAACTGAAGCCCCCGTCTAGTCGTTTTTAAGCTATCTTCTCTTGTTGCGTTTGCACCGGCCGATCACTAGGGTGGGTTGTCCGCTACCTATTATCTGTCTTTCAATGCGAAACTCACGGCCTTTCTCGTGCGAGACAGTCGTGCAGATTCGTGGTTGAATACTCCCCCCGAGACGGGAAGGGAACGACAGAGGGAACACTCATGAATCACGAAGCAAGCGCGCGGGTGCTGATTAATATGCCCAGGGAGCAGGCCTGGGAGTTACTTAGCGATCTAACGCTGGCCCATCACTACGTGCCTGGTGTGTTGCGTTGTGAACTGCACGGTCAACAGCGTCAAGGCGTGGGCGCAAGTCGTCGCGTATACCAAAAAATGGGGCGCTGGATGGACGAGACGGTAACGGAGTGGAACGAGGGCAGCGGCTTTGTTATCCGTTTGCACCGCGGCGAGAAGGGGCCGTCGGCGCCTTTCAAGCAGGCGCAGTTTCGCTACCGTATTGAGGATGCTGGCCATGGTCAAACAGCACTGACTACCAGTTTGATGTTTGATATGCGCTGGGGCGCGCTCGGGCGTGTACTCTATCGTCGGCTGATGGCAGGGGCGTTTCGCGGCATTATTCGCGATATCAGTGTTGGCATGAAGGGCTTTTATGAATCCCGTGCGGCCAGCGCCGATCGCGCCGGCCAAGCAGTATTGGATGGGGGGCATTAATGGAGGCCCTGCGTTTGCTGCAACAGCGCAACTCTGCCAGTAAGCTTTGCGAGCCCGCACCGAGTACCGAGGAGTTGGCCGAAGTTTTTGCGGCGGCGGCCCGTGCCCCTGATCACGCTAGGTTGCGGCCGTGGCGTTTGCGGCTGATTGAGGGCGCTGCCCGCCAGCGCCTAGGAGAGCTCTATGCTGCCGCTGCTGAAGAGCGGCAGCCCGATATTGGTGCGGCGGAACTGGACAAGTTCAGGCGTCAGCCACTGCGCGCGCCGATGTTGTTGGTGGTGTCAGCGTTGCTGAAAGAGCATCCCAAAGTACCAAAAGTAGAGCAGTTGCTGTCTGCCGGCTGTGCGGCGTATGCCTGTTTGCTGGCGCTGGAGGCACTCGGTTATGCCGGCATCTGGCGCACGGGTGAGCACGCTTTTGATCGCCGGGTCATGGCAGGTATGGGAATGGCCGACAATGAGGAGATTGTTGGTTTTCTTTATATTGGCAGCCGTGATGGCGCAGCGAAACCACTGCCAGAGATTCCGGCATCAGATTTTGTAGAGACTTGGACGGGCCTATGAATATTGTTGAACCCCCTAAATTTGACACCTTGGCGCTGCGGATGGAGCAACATGTTGCTTGGGTAGCGTTAAATCGCCCGGACAAAGCTAATGCTATGAATGAAGCGATGTGGAGCGAGCTTCAGCAGTGTTTTGAGTGGGCTGATAGCGAGCCGGGCGTGCGTGTGGTGGTGCTTTGTGGTGAGGGCAAGAACTTTTGTGCGGGTATCGATCTCGGTATGTTTGCCGGGCTGGCAGAAGTGATGGGGCGCCAGCCTGAGCTAGGTCGGCGTATTGAATGGTTTCGTCGCCATATTAAATCTTTGCAAGCAAACCTCAGTGCGATTGAGCAGTGCCGTAAGCCGGTATTGGCGGCAATTCACGGTAACTGTGTGGGGGGCGGCATCGATATGGTTAGCGCCTGCGATATGCGTTACTGCTCGGATGGTGCGCTGTTCTCTATTAAGGAGATCGACATCGGTATTGTCGCCGATGTGGGTACCCTGCAGCGTCTGCCGAAATTGATATCGCCGGGCATGGTCAGTGAGCTGGCGCTCAGCGGTCGTAATGTGACGGCGGCGGAGGCCGAGCGTATCGGTCTGGTGAATCGCGCGTACAACTCCTACGAAGAGATGATTGACTCGGTGTCTGAGCTGGCGCAGAGCATTGCCCGCAAATCGCCGTTGGCGGTGCGCGGTACCAAGGAAATGATCCGTTATAGCCGCGACCACAGTGTGGACGATGCGCTTAATTATGTCGCAACCTGGAACGCCGGTATGCTCAGCCAAGAAGATGCAATGTTGGCAATTTCGGCGGCCAGTGGCGAGGCGCCAGACTTTAAAGACTGATCCACAAAGATTAACTTTGGTTTAGTAATGGGGGCAGCGCTGCGGCGCTTGTTCCCTATCGCTCTATCTGTTGGTAAACTACCTGTAACTTGCGGTATGCAAA
>JBFKEA010000012.1:0-20572 GCA_041619375.1 Spongiibacter sp.
CGGAGGTGAAAATGCCAAAGGCGAGCTGCGTGTATCCCATGATGAATCTGTATCTGTCGGCGACGGCGCTATGATGGCAGGCGCTAGCCCTTTCTGCCAGTGCCGTTTGCCCAGACTGTCCGCAATCTTAATGGCGCATATAGGCAAAATAAGGTAATTGTGCTCACCCCTGAGGTTCACCATCAGAGAGTTATAACGAGGAGCAGTAGATGCCCGTAAAGACGTTTTTTCACCACAGCGCCGTCGCACTGTCATTGCTGACTCTCGCTGCCTGCGGTGGCGGAAGTAGCAGCGATAAGCCGAGCGGCGACAACAATGTCGATGACAGCGCCCAGTACCGTGTCGAGGTGCGGCGCAGTGAATACGGCATCCCCCATATTAAGGCTGACAGTTATGCCGACATGGGCTATGGCTACGGCTATGTGCACGCCGAGGACAATCTCTGTGTACTGGCGGAAGACCTGCTGACCATTCGCGGTGAGCGCGCCCGCTATCTAGGTCGCGACGGTGAATACCGCATCATTCCCAATGGTTCGGTTGCCGATAATGTCGATTCGGATTTTTTCTGGCGGGCCGTGGCCACCGATGAGGCCATTGCGCCGATTAAAGAAAACAGCGACCCGCAGGTGGTTGAGGCAACTCGCGGCTTTGTCGCCGGTTATAACCGCTATTTGAGAGAACTGAAAAATGGCGAGCACCCGGGTCGTCACGAGGCCTGCCGCGACGCGGCCTGGCTGACGGAGATCGATAGCGACGACCTCTACCGCCGCTATTTCCGCCTGTCGATTCTGGCCTCGTCATCGGTATTTGTGAACGAGATCGCCACCGCTGCGCCACCGTCGCCGAGCAACCCACCGCTGGCGGTGAGTGCGGCGGCGGTCGCTGCTTTGGATCCGGCAGCGATGCCGCTGGCAGCTGAAAACCCCTTCGCCAGTAATATGTATGCGCTGGGCGCACAGGCGACCGGTGGTGAATCGCTGCTGCTGGTAAATCCGCATTTCCCCTGGGAGGGCACCGAGCGGCTGTATTTAGCCCATATGCAGTTGCCGGATGCGGAAATGATGGGGGCGTCGCTGTATGGCGTGCCGGCGGCATTGATTGGTTTTAATGAGCACTTTGCCTGGAGCCACACGGTATCGACGGCCTACCGCTTTACCTTTTACGAGCTCAATCTGAATCCGGCCAACCCCACCCAGTATTTTTACGAGGGTGAGCTGCGCGATATGCAGGCCACCGAGATTGTCGTACAAGTGCAAGAAGACGACGGCAGCCTGAGCAGCGAGAGCCGCACCCTGTATCGCTCCCACTACGGGCCGATGCTTGAGCTGGCGGTGTCGGGGGTGCCTGTGCTGGAGTGGTCGGCGGCAAAAGCCTATACCCTGCGCGACGCCAATGCCGAAAACAACCGACTGATCAACCAGTTCTTTCGCTGGAACCGCGCGCAAAGCTATGAAGAGTTTGTCGAGTTACACGGCAGCGTGCTCGGGGTGCCCTGGGTCAACACGGTGGCCACGGGCCCGGGTAAGCCGGCCTACTACGGCGATTTGACCGTGGTGCCGAATGTCCCTGACAGCAAGGTGCAAAGCTGTGGCGCCCAGCCGTTGCAGGCGGCGCTAGGCGCCCTGCTGCCAGGTCTGCCGATACTCGACGGCTCGCGCGCCGCCTGTGAGTGGGACAACGATGCGGACGCGCCGGCCCCCGGCGTATTTGGTCGCGCTAACCTGCCCTCGCTGGAGCGCGATGATTGGGTGCATAACTGCAACGACAGCTACTGGTTGAGTAATCCGGCCGAGCCACTGACGGGTTTTGCGGCGATTATTGGCGATGAGGGCAGCGCGCGTTCGCTGCGCACGCGCCTGTGTATGTTGCAGGTCCAGCGCCGCCTCGACGGCAGTGATGGCCTGCCGGCTAGCGGTTTCGATATGGCCAGCCTGCAAACCGTGGCGCTCGACAGTGCGGTGTACTCCGCCGAGCTGGGCAAGCAGGCCGTGCTCGACAGTTACTGCCAGATGCCCACGGCGCTGGGCAGTGCCGGCCCAGTCGATATCAGCAAGGCCTGTGAAGTGCTGGGCAACTGGGATGGCAAGAACAATCTGCTGTCGGTGGGTGGCCATATTTGGCGGGAATTCTGGCGTCGCGCCAATGGTAGCCCGGCGCTATGGACAAGCCCCTTCTCCGCCGCCGACCCGGTGAACACGCCGCGCGGCCTCAATGTCGCTAACCCCCAGCTTGAGCAGGCCTTTGCCGATGCCGTGCAGGCTGTGCAGAATCTGGGCGTTGCCGAAGATGCCGCGATGATTGATCTGCAGCACTCGGGTATTCACTCGCAGCCCATCCCTGTTTTCGGTGGCGAGAGCTTTGCCGGCTCCTTCACCATTGCCGGTGCCGGGCGGCTGACCGAGCAGGGCTATAAGGTGACTTATGGCAACAGCTATGTGCAGACGGTGAGCTGGGATGACAGCGGCGCGCCGATCGCCGAGGGTTTTATCACCTATTCCCAGTCGACCGATCCGGCCTCGCCTTACTTTCAGGATATGACTGAGCGGTACTCGGCCAAAAATTGGATTCGCTTCCCGTGGAGCGACGCCGAAATCGCGGCAAAAACCGTGGAAACCCTGCAGCTTAGCGAGTGATAGTCACGGCTGCCTTGCGGGCGATAAAGCCCGTTTGCAGGGCGTGTTCCTCGCCCTGCAGGTCCAGATCCTCGCGATTCAACAGAATCTCAAAATCGGCGAACTGCTTTGCCAATTCGCCGGCCTTGAGTAAAAAATTAGTATTGCGGGGGCCGCGTTGGTGCGGGCGGCGACAGTTAAACGTTTGGTAGTACAGCAGACCGCCGGGTTGCAGCGCGCTGGCGAGAGCGGCGAGCAGTGGGCGGTGCAAATAATAGCTCACGGCGATGACCGCGTAGCGCGATGGCGTGTCGGGTGGCAGGCCATTGCTCTCCAAGTCCCATTGCCGGCAGTGAATATGTAGTGCCTGCGATGCCGCGTAGTCGTCGAGTTTAGCCAGCGCGGCACTGGAGTAGTCCAGCGCATCGACCTGCAGGCCCTCATGGGCCAGCAGCAGCGCATTGCCGCCCAGCCCGCAGGCGACGTCGAGGGCGCGTCCCTGCGCGGGCAGCCA
Source organism: Spongiibacter sp. (assembly GCA_041619375.1). GTDB lineage: Bacteria > Pseudomonadota > Gammaproteobacteria > Pseudomonadales > Spongiibacteraceae > Spongiibacter. Next base: position 3,127 of record JBFKEA010000012.1, read on the forward strand.
GTGGCGGTATTCGCGCAACAGCCAGCAGGCCTGGCCTGGCATGTCCGCTTGGGCATAGCGCTGTTGCCATTTTTCGAGGCTCATCAGCGCCGCCAAAACGCCGGCATTAACAACACTAGCAAGGTGAAGATCTCCAGTCGGCCGAGCAGCATGGCGTAACAGAGTATCCATTTGCCGATGGGGCTGACACTGCTGTAGTTGGCCGCCACCTCGCCCAGGCCTGGCCCCATATTGTTGATCGAGGCCGCAGTGGCCGAGAAGGCCGACAGGAAGTCGAGGCCGCAGGCCATCATCGCCAGGGTGATGCCCATAAACGAGATCAGATAGACGCCGACAAAACTCCATACCGCACTGACCACTTTGGCTTCTACCCGGTGCGAACCGATTTTGAGGGGAATGACGGCGCTGGGGTGAATCAGCTGTTTCAGTTCGCGAATGCCCTGTTTAGCCACCAACATAATGCGCACCGCCTTCATGCCACCGCCGGTCGACCCAGCGCAACCGCCGATAAACGACAGCACCAGCAAACCCACCGGTAAAAAGCTCGGCCAAACGGCGAAATTATCGGCGGCAAAGCCGGTGGTGGTGGCAATGGACACGGTGTGGAAAATACCGTTGATAACGCTGTCGGGCAGGTTTTGGCTGCCGCTGTAAATCAGGTAGGCACAGACGGAGACAGTGGCGGTCGCCATCACACCCAGATAGAACTTGGTTTCCGAGTCCACTAAATACAGCCCGGGGCTGCGAGATCGCCAGGCGTGGAAGTGGATGGCAAAACTCATGCCCGAGATCAGCATAAAGACGCTGCAGATCATCAGGATCAGCGGACTGTTGAAAAAGCCCATGCTGGCGTCATGGGTGGAGAAGCCGCCGATGGCGACGGTGGAAAAGGCGTGGCAAATGGCATCGAAGGCGGTCATGCCCGCCAGCCAGTAGGCCAGCCCACAGGCGACGGTCAGCGACACGTACATCAGAAAGAGCACTTTCGCTGTGCCGGTGATTCGCGGGGTCAGCTTGTTGTCTTTTACCGGGCCGGGAGTTTCCGCGCGGTAGAGCTGCATGCCGCCGATGCCAAGTATCGGCAGTATCGCCACGGCGATGACGATGATGCCGATGCCGCCCAGCCATTGCAGAAACTGTCGGTAAAACAGTATCGAAATCGGCAGTTCGTCGATGCCGGAAATCACCGTAGCGCCGGTGGTGGTCAGCCCGGAGATGGATTCAAACACCGCCTCGCTGAAGGACAGGCCGGGGTGGTCGGCGAGGAAAAACGGCAGCGAGCCAAACAGGCCAAGCACCGTCCAGAACAGCGACACCACCAAAAAACCGTCGCGAATACCGAGGTCGGGCTGGTGGCCGCGACTCAGTATCCACAGTAGCAGTCCGCTGCAATAGGTCAGCGCAAAGGCGTAGACAAAGGCCTGCAACGCGCCGTCGCTGAAAATCGCCGACAGCGCCGCTGGCAGTGCCATGGTCAAACTGAAGACCATCAGCAATAGGCCAATAATGCGACTGATGGTGATGAGATGCATGGGCGGCCCTGTTTAAAAGAAGGTGAAGCCGACGGAGAACAGCTTCTCCACCGCCTTGATCTTGCTCTTGTCCACCAGAAACAGAATCAGGTGATCTTCGCTGGCCACGGTGAGATGGCTGTGGGCAATTAATACCTCGTCGCCGCGAACAATGGCACCGATGGTGACGCCCTCGGGGAGGTCGATTTCGTCCAGCCGGCGACCCACCACCTTGGAGGAACGGGCGTCGCCGTGGGCGATAATTTCCAGCGCCTCAGCGGCGCCGCGCCGCAGCGAGTGCACGTTGTAGATATCGCCGCGGCGGACATGGGTGAGCAGGCTGCCAATGGTGATCTGCTGTGGAGAAATAGCGATATCGATTTCACCGCCCTGCACCAGCTCGACATAGGCGGGGTTGGTGATCAGGGTGATGACCTTTTTGGCGCCCATGCGCTTGGCCAGCAACGACGACATGATATTGGCCTCGTCGTCGTTGGTCAGCGCCAGAAATACATCGGTTTCCTCGATGTTTTCCTGGGCCAGCAGCTCGTGGTCTGAGGCGCCGCCGTGCAGCACTATGGCGCTGCGCAACTGTTCGGACAGGGTGCGGCAGCGATCGTAGCTGCGCTCGATAATCTTAACGTTGTAGCGGCTTTCCACCGCCCTAGCCAGGCGCTCGCCGATATTGCCGCCACCGGCAATAATCAAGCGCTTATAGCGGGTGTCGATGCGCCGCAGCTCGCCCATAACCGGCAGCACATTTTTCTTGGCGGCGATAAAAAATACTTCATCGCCGGCTTCCACCACGGTGGTGCCGGTGGGGACGATGGCGTTGCCGCGGCGAAAAATGGCGGCGACGCGGGTGTCGACATTGGGCATATGCTCGCGAATGGTCGCCAACTCATTGCCCACCAGCGGGCCGCCGTAATAGGCCTTCACTGCGACTAACTGCACCTTGCCGTCGGCAAAATCCAATACCTGCAGCGAGCCCGGGTATTGCAGCAGGCGCTTGATATAGCGACAGACCAGTTCCTCGGGGCTGATAAACACGTCGATGGGGATGGCGTCGTTGCCAAAGAGCTTGGATTCGCTGGTGTAGGCGCTGGAGCGAATGCGGGAAATTTTGGTGGGCGTGCGAAACAGGCTGGCGGCGACCTGGCAGGCCACCATGTTGATCTCGTCGCTACTGGTCACGGCAATTAACAGGTCGGCGTCTTCAGCGCCGGCGCGGCGGAGAATATCCGGGTGCGAGGCCGCGCCGCTGACGGTGCCGATATCCAGTCGGTCCTGTAATTCGCGCAGGCGATCGGGGTCGTTGTCGACCACGGTGATGTCATTGTGCTCACTGGCCAGGTTGGCAGCCAGCGTGCCGCCAACCTGGCCAGCACCGAGAATAATGATTTTCATAAGTTGTTTGTCGCCACTGCGCGATTTGCGCCAATTGTGCGCTGATTAGCGCCTGTGTCTCAAGGGCTTAATGCTGTCCCCGGCTACTGCTTTATCAGCTTAGCGTAGAAGAAGCCGTCTGCGCCCTCCTGCGAAGGCAGTATCTGGCGGCCAACTGCGCGGTCGAGCCCCCAGTCTACCGTCAGTGTTTCGCAACTGGCGTTGTCGTGGCGCTGCAGAAATTGGCTTACTTGTCGCTCGTTTTCCTCGGGCAGCACCGAGCAGGTGGCGTACAGCAAAATGCCACCGGGTGCGAGGCAGCCCCATAGGGCGTCGAGCATTTGCGCTTGCAAAGCGGCCAGCTCGGCAATGTCGCTCGCGCGGCGGTGCAGGCGGATATCCGGATTGCGGCGCAGCACGCCGGTGGCGCTGCAGGGCGCGTCCAGCAAAATGCGGTCGAAGGCCTTGCCGTCCCACCACTGCTCGGGTTGGGCGGCGTCGGCAGCCTGACAGTTGGCTGCCAGATCTAGGCGGTGCAGGTTTTCGGCAATGCGCTCCAGACGCTGTGCGTCGATATCGAGAGCGATCAGTTCGTCCAGTTGCGGCTGCGCCTCGAGGATGGCGCCGCTTTTACCGCCGGGGGCGGCGCAGGCGTCGAGCACCCGCTGGCCGGGCTTTAAATCCAGCAGCGAGGTGCACAGCTGGGCGGCTTCATCCTGCACGGATACCGCGCCGTCAAAAAAGCCCGGCAGGACATCGACACCCACGGCTTGGCGAAGGCGGATGCCCTGGGCGCTGAATTGACAGGCATCGGCGGCGATGTCGGCCTGCGCCAATTGCTGCAGATATTGTTGTCGGTCGCCGCGCAGGCGATTGACCCGCAGGCACATCGGCGGGTGGCTGTTGTTGGCGTCCAAAACGGCGGTGGCCTGCTCCGGCCAGGCCGTATTGATGGCCTTGTACAGCCACTGCGGATGGGCGCTTGCCGCCGCGGCAGGCAAATTCTCAAAAAGTGCGTCGCCGTCGCGCTGGCAGCGCCGCAGGATGGCATTGCAGAGGCCGGCAGCCCATTTTTTCTTAAGCGCGCGGCAGCCGTCGACCGCGCTGTTAATGGCGGCGTGAGCGGGAATGCGGGTATGGAATAGCTGGTAGGCGCCGATATAGATCAACATGCGCACATCGTCGTCGCGGCGCTTCAGGCCCTTGCTGAAGCAGGGTTTGAGCGCGGCGTCGAGGCGCCAGTACTGGCGCAGGGTGCCGTAACACAGTTCGCGGTACAGCGAGCGCTGGTTGTCGGCCAGCGGTTTTTCTTCCAGCGGCAGTTGGCGGCTCAGTGACTGGCCGTCGAGCACGGCGGCCAGGCAGCGGGCGGCGGCGACCCGTGGGCAGCTCATGGCTTGCCCAACATGGTGCCGGGGGCAAAGCGCGCGGCGTGACCATTGAGGATGTCGGCCACGGCCATCTGCCGGGCATTGGGTAGCTGCAGGCTGAGCAGGCGCAGGGCGCCGTCGCCACAGGCCACTACCACACCGGTTTTGTCGGCGCTGAGAATTTCGCCGGCGCGGCCGCTGCCGGCTTCCGGTCGGGCTTGCCAGATCCGCAGGCGATCATCGTCCAGCTCGGTATAACACACCGGGAAAGGAATAAAGGCGCGAATTTGCCGGTCCAGTTCAATGGCGCTGCGCTGCCAGTCGATCTGCCCTTCCTGCTTATCGAGTTTGGCGGCGTAATTGCTCAGTGCATCGTCTTGAACTTCGGGCTGGGCTGCGCCGCTGGCGAGTTGATCCAGCGCGCTAAGCAGTGCCGGCCCACCGAGTTCGGCGAGCTTGTCGTGCAGGCTGGCGCTGGTGTCGTCGGCGCCGATGGCGCAGCGCACCTTGTGCAGCATATCGCCGGTATCGAGCCCGGCAGCCATTTGCATAATGGTGACCCCGGTGTCGGCATCGCCCGCTTCAATGGCGCGCTGAATGGGTGCGGCGCCGCGCCAGCGCGGCAGCAGTGAGGCGTGCACATTGACGCAGCCCAGGCGCGGAATATCGAGCACCGCCTGGGGCAGGATCAGCCCGTAGGCGACCACCACCATCAGGTCGGCGCCCAGTTCGGCCAGCGCGTTGCGATCTTGCTGTTGCTTAAAATTAAGCGGTTGCAATACCGGTAGCCCGGCTTGTTCGGCGACTTGCTTAACCGGGCTGGGGCGCGGTTTTTTGCCGCGACCGGCGGGGCGGTCGGGCTGGGTGTAGACCGCGACTATGTCATGGCGGCCATCACTGAGCAGCGCCTGTAGGTGCTGGGCGGCAAATTCGGGGGTGCCGGCAAAAACCAGCTTGAGTGCAGTGGCGGCCACAGCCGTCTCCTATGCCTGACGTTTGTGGATCTTTTCCAGCTTGCTGCGGATGCGGTTGCGCTTCAGGGGCGACAGGTAGTCGACAAAGAGTTTGCCCAGCAGGTGGTCGTTCTCATGTTGTATGCACACCGCCAGTAGGCCTTCCGGCTCCATTTCAAAGCTGTCGCCGTTGCGGTCCAGCGCCTTGACGCGAATGTGCCGGGGGCGCGCCACCGTTTCGTAGAAGCCCGGAATCGACAGACAGCCCTCGTCGTATTGGAAAATCTCCTCGTCGAGCACGGTGATTTCGGGGTTGATAAATACCAGGGGTTCGCTGCGATCCTCGCTGGTATCGATCACCACAATTTGCTCGTGGACATTGACCTGACTGGCGGCCAAGCCGACGCCTGGCGCCTCGTACATGGTGTCGAACATATCGTCGATCAGCTGGCGAACGCGGTCGTCGACTTCAGCCACTGGCACGGCGACCGTGCGCAGGCGCGGGTCCGGAAATTCAAGAATCTCAAGTACTGCCATAAGTGATTGTGACCAAGTTGTCGTGTATGTTGCCTAACTATTGCTAATATAAAGAGTATTCGCAATTGCAAAGCCGTGTATCGGGTTGTGTGGTGCCGCACCACCTGCTTGCAGAACGATAACAATATGCAGCCGCCGCGACAGCCGTCTATTATAACGCGAGCGCAGCGGAAATGCCTGATTGCCGCGATCTGTCGGGTCGGCGGCGCGCCAAAAGGTTGCTTGTAAGGAAGGTGTTATGAAAAAAACAGTACTGGGTTTGCTGTTCTGTGTGCTGCTAAGCGCCGCCCAGGCCGGAGATGTCTTGTCGCTCAAGGCCGGTCACCCGCAAACCTATGTGGTCAAGCGCGGGGATACTCTGTGGGATATTTCGGCAATGTTCCTCAACGACCCCTGGTTGTGGCCGGAGCTGTGGTATTACAACCCGCAGGTTGAAAACCCCCATCTCATCTACCCCGGTGACCTGCTCAAATTAATGTGGGTGGATGGCAAGCCGGTGCTGGTGCGCAACCCCAAAGCCGATAACAGCGTCGTCAAGCTGACCCCGCAGATGCGCATTTCAGATATCAAAGATGCCATCCCGGCGATACCGCTGGATGTTATCGCACCATTTCTCACTCGCAGCCGAGTAGTTGATGAAGGTGAACTGGAAAGTGCGCCCTATGTGCTGGCGGGCAAGCGCGGCAATATTGTCGCCGGTGCCGGCGACGAAATTCTCGGTCGCGGTGAATTCAGCGGAGCCGAAAATTACGGTATCTACCGCCGTGGCAAAGTCTATGTGGATCCGCGCAGCCGCGAGTTGCTGGGTGTCGAGGCAATGGATATCGGCAGCGCCCACTTGCTGCAAAGCGAAGGTGATATCGCCACCTTGGCGTTGAATCGCAGCACCCAGGAAATTCGCCGCGCCGACCGCTTCCTGCCGTTGGAGTCGCGCCAATTGACCGCGCGTTTCGAGCCCAAGGCACCGGAAGAGGAAATCAACGGGTTTATTATTGCGGTTGAGGGCGGCTTGACGCAGGTTGGCAGCATGGACGTGGTGACGCTGAATCTCGGTGAGCGCAATGATATTGAAGCCGGTGACGTGATGGCCATCTACACCACGGGAGTCATGGTGCGCGATCCGCTTACCGGTGAACGCCTGCAGGCACCCGATGTGCGCGCCGGCATTTTGATGGTCTTCCGGGTGTTTAACAAAGTCAGCTACGCGCTGGTGTTGAAAGCCGAAGAGAACTTGAAAGTAGGCGATAAGGTTCGCAACCCCTAAGTTTTAAACCCCCTTAAGTCAGTGCGCCGCTGCTTGCGGCGCCTCACCAAAGTCATGCAAGGATGCAGACGATGGACGACGCCCTGCTCTGGCTGCTGCTGCAACAGCAGCTAAAACTTCCGCCACTGCGCCTGCGATTATTGATGCGGCTGGCGGCCAGTCCGCGACAGCTCCTCGAACTCGACGACACACAAGTACAGCAGTTTTTGTATTGCCGCCTCGGCGATGAGGCGCGCGCCCAGCAATTGCTGGACGACAGCTTGCGCGCGCAGATTGCCGACGTGCTGTGCGATCGACACGCGGGCCAGCAGTTGGGCGAGCAGCTGCTGGCCAGTGATTGCCAGCTGCTCAGCCTCGCAGATAGCGACTACCCGCAACGGCTGGCGGAAATTGCCGATCCGCCGCCGCTGCTCTATCTTCGCGGTCGCCGCGAACTACTGGGTAGCAGCATGTTGGCGGTGGTGGGCAGTCGCCGTCCCAGCCGGCGTGGTGAAGAAGATGCCTACGCCTTCGCCCAGGCGCTGTCGGCGCGTGGCTTCAGCATTGTCAGCGGCATGGCCATGGGCATCGATGGTGCTGCCCACGCCGGAGCGTTGGGCGCGGTTGCCAGCTCGGTGGCAGTTTTGGGCTGCGGGGTGGATATCTGTTATCCGCGCCGTCACCAAGCGCTGTATCAACAACTGGGCGAACAGGGTCTGTTGATCAGTGAGTACGCCCTCGGCAGCCCGCCCCTGCCCCATCAGTTTCCCCGCCGCAATCGCATTATCAGCGGCTTGTGCGTCGGGGTGTTAGTCGTCGAAGCGGCGACTAACAGCGGTTCTTTGATCACCGCTCGCCAAGCCCTGGAGCAAAATCGCGAGGTCTTTGCCCTGCCCGGTTCCATTCACAACCCCGCCAGTCGCGGCTGTAATGCCTTGATTCGTCAAGGCGCTAAACTGGTGGAAACCCTCGATGATATTTTCGAAGAACTCCCCCCACTAGCGGCGCCCCCAGCCGGCGCGGTGCCGGCCGCCGCCGCCGACGAGTTGGCAGAGCCACCGCTGCTGGCGCTGTTGGAATTTGCGCCATTAAACCTTGAGCAGCTGGCGCAGCGCAGTGCGCTGCCGGTCGCCGCCCTGCTCAGTGCCCTCAGCGATCTGGAAGTGGCCGGCTGGGTTGAACAGTGTCGCGGGGGCTGGCAGCGCTGCCGCTAATTTGCAATGCTGCCCGCCTTTGGGTACTTTTGCCGCCTCTACCGCCATTGGCCGACTGCGGCCGCTTTCCGCAATGCGCAGGGTGTTGCTCGCCATGACCTCAATATCGCAATTTCGACTGCGTCGCGCTGCCGATTTACTGCAGGCGGGCGCGGTGATTTCTCACCCCACCGAGGCCGTGTGGGGCCTGGCGTGTCTGCCCAGTAATGCCGCTGCGGTAGCGCGTATTTGCCAGCTTAAGCAGCGCGATCCGGCCAAAGGTTTGTTGCTGGTTGCCGACAGCATCGAGCGCGTGGCGCCGTTGCTGGCTGGCCTGTCCGCAACCCGGCGCGAGGCTGTGTTGGCCGCTTGGCCGGGGCCGGTTACGTGGGTGCTGCCCGACGTTGAGTTCGCCTCGCCGTGGGTGCGCGGTCGTCATGCCAGTGTGGCGGTGCGAGTCAGCGACCACCCGCTTACCGTGCAGTTATGCCGCGCTGTTGGCAGCTGTCTGGTGTCGACCTCGGCGAACCCCGCCGGCCGGGAGCCGGCACGCAGTCAATACCAGGCGCAGCGCTACTTTGGCGCTGCGGTAAACTATTATTTGCCCGGCCGCCTCGGTGGTCGTACACAGCCGAGCTGTATTCGTGACGCCCTCAGTGGCGACATTTTGCGGCCGGGCTAGGAGTGATGATGAGCGACATCGATATCGCCGCAGTAAAACAGTATTTACTGGGTCTACAAGATAAAATCTGCGCAGCGATTGAAGCCTGTGACGGCAGTGCACACTTTGTCGAGGACGACTGGGGGCGCGGGCGCAGCCGGGTGATGACCGATGGCGCACTGATTGAAAAAGGCGGGGTGAATTTCTCCCATGTGCAGGGCGATGCCATGCCCGCCAGTGCCAGTGCGCACCGCCCCGAGCTGGCGGGCCGCAGCTACCAAGCAATGGGGGTGTCACTGGTGATTCACCCACTCAACCCCTACCTGCCCACTAGCCACGCCAATGTACGGTTTTTTGTCGCCGAGAAAGACGGTGAAGAGCCGGTGTGGTGGTTTGGTGGCGGCTATGATCTGACCCCCTACTACGGCTTTGAAGAGGATTGTCGCCACTGGCACCAAACGGCGTTCGATGCCTGCGCACCTTTTGGTGACGAGGTGTATCCGCGCTACAAAAAATGGTGCGACGAGTATTTTTACTTAAAGCACCGCGATGAAGCCCGCGGTGTCGGTGGTCTGTTCTTCGATGACTTGAATGAAGGTGGCTTTGAGCGCTGCTTTGCCTTTATGCGCGCGGTCGGCGATTCCTACGTTGACGCCTATTTGCCAATTCTGCAGCGTCGCCGCGACACCCCTTGGGGCGAGCGCGAGCGCGAGTTTCAGCTCTACCGCCGCGGCCGCTATGTGGAGTTCAACTTAGTGTACGATCGCGGCACCTTGTTTGGCCTGCAGAGTGGCGGTCGCACCGAATCGATTTTGATGTCGCTGCCACCACTGGTGCGATGGGAGTACAATTGGCGCCCGGACGAGGACAGTGCCGAACAGGCGCTGTATCGAGATTTTCTGCCACCTAGGGATTGGTTAGCGTAGTTTTATGGATACAGTCGATCAGTACGCGGTGTATGGCAATCCTGTCAAACACAGTAAATCACCACAGATTCACGCTGCCTTTGCCGAGCAGACCGGCCAAGCATTGCACTATCGCGCGCACAAGGTCGAGCTGGGCCGGTTTGCCGAGGCGGCCGCCGAGTTCTTTCGCAACGGTGGTCGCGGCCTCAATATCACCGTGCCGTTTAAGCTCGATGCCTTTGAATTTGCCGATGAAGTCAGCGGCCGGGCGCGCCGCGCTGGCGCGGTGAATACCCTGGCGTGTGGCGAGGATGGCCGTATATACGGCGATAATACCGACGGCGTTGGCATGGTGCGGGATATCAATGACAACCTCGGCTGGCAGTTGGGGGGGCGGCGGATTCTGGTGCTGGGCGCGGGCGGTGCAGTGCGCGGCATCCTCGGGCCACTGTTGAAGCAGCGCCCCAGCGAGATCGTAATTGCCAATCGCACGCCGGCCAAGGCAGAGGCGCTGGCGGCATTGTTTGCCGAGCTGGGCAAGGTTAGCGGCCGGCGCTTTGAGGACTTGGCCGGCGCCCAGTTCGATCTGATAATCAACGGCACCAGTGCCAGCATGAGCGGTGATTTGCCACCGCTGCCCTCGCATATTCTCAGCAACGAGGGCTGCGCCTACGACATGATGTACGGCGCTGAGCCGACCCCGTTTATGCGCTGGGCGGCGGCCGAGACGGCGTGGGCCGTCTCAGATGGCCTCGGTATGTTGGTCGAACAGGCCGCTGAGTCATTTTGTATTTGGCGCGGCCTGCGGCCGGATACCAGGCCGGTAATCGAGCTGATCCGGCACTCGCTGTCTCACTAAACCCCTTTTTTCGGATAGAGTTTTTATGCTGTTAGTTTTGGCGACCTTGGTGCTTGGCTTGGTGATTTTGGTGTGGAGCGCCGACCGCTTTGTAATCGGCGCCTCTGCGGCGGCCTCTATTCTGGGCGTCTCGACCCTGGTCGTGGGTATCCTGGTCGTCGGTATTGGCACCTCGGCGCCAGAAATGCTGGTGTCGGCGATGGCCGCCGCCGACGGTCAGGCGGGCCTGTCGGTTGGCAATGCACTAGGTTCGAATATCACCAATATCGCGCTGATTCTCGGTCTGACCGCCCTGCTGATTCCACTGCGGGTACAGAGTAAGCTGATTACCCGGGAGATCCCGCTGCTGCTGTTGGTGATGATCGGCGGCTATTTCCTGCTGCGCGATGGGGTGCTGGACTTTAACGACGGCGCGCTGTTGCTGGCCGGCTTTGTCGCGGTGGTACTGCGCCAGCTGTGGGAAGCCAAGCACAGCTCGGGCGATGCCATTGAGGCGGAATACGAGGCGGAAATTCCCCGCGATATGTCGCTGCCGGTGGCGCTGGGCTGGCTGCTGCTGGGGCTGGTGTTGTTAATGGTATCGGCGCGGATGCTGGTGTGGTCGGCGGTCGAGTTGGCGCTGGCCTTTGGCGTCAGCGATTTGGTTATCGGCCTGACGGTGGTGGCCATTGGCACCAGTTTGCCGGAGCTGGCAGCCTCGCTGGCAGCGGCGCGCAAGGGCGAGCACGATATCGCCATCGGCAATGTCGTTGGCTCCAACTTGTTTAACTTGTTGGGTGTCATGGCGCTGCCGGGGGTGATAGCCCCCGGCGCGATTGATGCCGGAGTGGTCAGTCGCGATTATCCGCTGATGTTGATGCTGACGGTGGCGTTCTACCTGCTGGCCTTCGGCCCGCGCAAGGCGCCGGCGATTCGCCGCCACGAAGGGGCGTTGTTGCTCGTGGTGTACTTTGCCTATCTGGGCTATCTACTGGTCGACAGCGGCGCGATTACCCTCTAATTCGGCGATATGGCGATCTTTCAGTTTGCAGTAATTGGCCGAGCTGTAGCAAAAATAGTCGTATTCCTTGTCGCTTAGCGGCCGCACCGGTTTGGCGGGGCTGCCGACGTAGAGGTAGCCGCTGGCCAGTCGTTTGCCCGGTGGCACCAGACTGTTCGCGCCGACCACCACATCGTCCTCGATCACCGCGCCATCCATCACAATACTGCCCATGCCAATCAACACCCGGTTGCCGATAGTGCAGCCGTGCAGGGTGACGCTGTGCGCCACGGTCACGTCGTCGCCGATGGTCAGCGGGTAACCGTCGGGGTTGTAGGGGCCGGCGTGGGTGATATGCAACACGCTGTTGTCCTGAATACTACAGCGCTGGCCGATGCGTATGCGGTGCATATCGCCGCGCACGGTGGTTTGCGGCCAGATAGAGCTGTCGTCGCCGAGCTCGACGTCGCCAATCACTACGGCGCTGGGGTCGATGAAAACCCGCTTGGCAAGTTTAGGCCGCTGGCCTTCGAAGGGGCGCAGATAGCGTTCGGCGCGATAGCTCATGGTGGCAATTCCAGTCAGTGGTGGGGTGCTTATCTATTGTAGCGGGGCCGGGCGGCCGCGAACATGGTGGGAATGCACTCTGCGCATGCGGGAGCCGCGCCGGCCAATCTGTTAAGCTGTCGCTCTACACAGAGCAATGGTTGAGAGTGGTCTTTCATGTACGCAGAGCAAGCCCTTCCCGAATTTTCCACGCTGCGCGCCGAGGATTATCCCGGCCAGTGCCAGGCACTGCTAGAGCGCAGTCGCGCTGAAGTGGCGGCGCTGCTGGCCGGCGATACAGCGCCGAGCTGGGATGCCTTGATGCAGCCGCTGGAGGCGATCAACGATCGCATCGAGCAGTTCTGGGCACCGCTCAGTCACCTGCACGCCGTGATTAGCGGCGATGCCTGGCGGCAAGCCTACAGTGAATGTCTGCCGCTGCTCACCGCCTACAGCAGCGAAATGGGCCAGAACCGCCCGCTCTATGAGCGGGTGCAGGCGCTGGCCGACAGCGATGAATTTACCGCGCTGGAGCAGCCCCGGCAGCAGGCGGTTAAAAATATGCTGCGCGATTTTAAATTGTCCGGAGTGGCGCTGGATGGCGATCAGGCCAAACGCTTTGCCGATATTCAGCAGCGCCTCAGCGAACTGTCTACGGCTTATTCCAATCATGTGCTTGACGCCACCGATGGCTGGCAGAAAATTGTCGCCCACCGCGAGTCGCTGGCGGGTGTCCCCGAGTCGGTGCTGGACAATCTGGCCGCGGCCGCCGAGGCCGCTGGCGAGACGGGTTATCGCCTGAGCCTGGATATACCCAGTTATTTGCCCGTGATGCAGTACTGTGAAAACGGCGAGTTGCGCCGCGAGCTATACGAGGCCTTTGTTACCCGCGCTTCGGCGCTGTCGCCCAGTGGCCAGCAGTGGGACAACGGCCCGCTGATGGTCGAGCTGCTGCAGCTGCGCCACGAGCAGGCCCGGCTGCTGGGTTTTGCCAACTATGCAGAGAAATCGCTGGCCAGCAAAATGGCGCCGTCCTGCGAGGCGGTATTGGGCTTTTTGGTCGAGCTGGCTGAGGCCAGCAAGCCAGTGGCCGAACAGGAATTGCGCGAGCTGCAAGCCTTTGCTGCCGAGCTCGGCCAGCAGCAGCTGGAGGCCTGGGACATCCCCTATTTCAGTGAAAAACTGCGCGAGACACGCTACGCCGTGTCGCAGGAGGAGCTGCGTCCCTACTTCCCGGTGGAGCGGGTGCTGGCCGGTTTGTTCAAGGTGGCGGGCCAGTTGTTTGAGGTGGAGATTGTCGAGCGCGAGGCCGACCTCTGGCACGCCGATGCGCGCTGTTTTGAGCTGCGTCGCGGCGGCGACGTTATCGCCGAATTTTATGTGGATCTCTACGCCCGCGCCAATAAGCGCGGCGGCGCCTGGATGGCTGACTGTCGCGGCCGGCGGCGGCTGGATGATGGCCAATTGCAGCGGCCAGTGGCGTTTTTAGTATGCAATTTCACCCCGCCCAGTGCCGATCGCCCGTCGCTGTTGACCCACAACGAAGTGACCACCCTCTTCCATGAGTTTGGCCACGGTCTTCACCATATGCTCAGCCAGGTGAATTGCCTGGCGGTATCGGGCATTAATGGTGTCGCCTGGGATGCGGTCGAATTGCCCAGCCAGTTTCTTGAAAACTGGTGCTGGGAAAAGGCCGTTATTCCCGATATTTCCGCCCACTATCAGACTGGCGAGCCACTGCCGGAGGCGCTGTTGGACAAGCTGCTGGCGGCCAAGAATTTTCAGTCGGGAATGCAGATGCTGCGTCAGATTGAATTTTCGCTGTTTGATTTTCGCCTGCATATGCGCGGCGATATCCGCAGCGAGGCGCAAATTGGCGAGTTGATGAGCGAGGTTCGCCAGCAGGTGTCGGTGCTGCAGCCGCCGGCATTCAATCGTTTCCAGAACAGTTTTTCACATATTTTTGCCGGTGGTTATGCCGCGGGTTACTACAGTTATAAGTGGGCGGAAGTGTTGTCGGCCGATGCGTTTTCGCTGTTTGAGGAGCGCGGGGTTATGGATCGCCAGACAGGCTTGAGGTTTCGCCGCGATATTCTCGAACAGGGTGGTGCGCGCGATGCGGCGGAGTTGTTCCGGCAATTTCGCGGCCGCGAGCCCGCCAATGACGCGCTGCTGCGTCACAGTGGCATTGTCGGTGGCGCCAGCGCCGGGGGGAAATAATTATGGCAACGGAATTCAGGCCGCGGCGTTTTATCGCCGGCGCGGTGTGTCCCAAGTGTGCAGAAATGGATAAAACGGTGATGTACCGGGTGTCCGATGTTGAGCAGGTGCGCGAGTGTATCCGCTGCGGTTTCAAAGAGTCGATACGCGATGACGGGCCACTGCCCAACGAGCCGTCGACGCGGGTGAACCAGCCGCGGGTCGGTGAGCAGCCGCTGCCCCACGAGGACGAAATTAAAGTGGTGTCTATTCTCGATCCGCGCGCCAAGTCGTCGCGCGGCGATCACTGAACCCGGTATTATCACCACGGCCCGGAACGCATTGTGCAGATGCTTATCTATACTGTTATATGGGCGTTCAGCGGCCAAAATTCGCAAATGTGGAGGTAGAACATGCTCGAGTTATTGCCAATTCCCTCGCCTCATGTGATTGGGGTCAAGGTGTCTGGCAAGGTCAATCACGACGACATAGAGCAGATTTATCAGGCTGTTCAGCACAAGTTGGAAAATGAGGAATACCTCGGCATCTATATTGAGCTGGAGCATTTTAAGGGCTTTACCCTGCGCGGCCTGCTGCGGGAGATGCGCTTTCTGGGGCGATTTTTCAAGCATATTACCCGCACCGCGCTGGTCGGTGAACAGCGCTGGTACAGCCGCGGTGCGCAGTTGATCGGCCACTGGATGCCCAATGCTGAAGTTGAGCATTTTACCGATATTCAACGCGACGAGGCGTTGATCTGGGTTAGCGAGCGCGACGCCGGCGCCTTTTCCGGCTAGACGAGAGCTGTGCTGACTCCATAGCGGAGGTCGGGCGATGACCAGCAGTAACGGCAAGCGGCCCGCGGTGGCCGCAGTACTTCTCGATATTGGTGGTGTTCTCACCGAGGACGGCGCCGCCCTTCCCGGCGCGGTGGAATGCCTGCATTATTTGCGGGCCCGCAAGCTGCCCTTTCGCCTGCTGACCAATACCTCGCGGCGCAGCCGCCGGCAATTGCTTGCGGAGTTGCAGGGCCAAGGCCTGCAGGTTGGCGAGGCGGAGTTAATCACGGCGCCGATCGCCGTGCTGCAGTATCTACAAGCAGAGAATCTGACCCCTTACTATATTTGCAGCCCCGCTCTGCGCGAGGAGTTGCCTTCGCCCGTGGTGGAGCCGCCAGACACGGTGGTGGTGTTTGACGCCGGCGAGCAATTTTGCTACGCCGCGCTGGATGAGGCTTTCCAATATTTACAGGCTGGCGCCGGTTTGGTCGCCGTCGGCGACAATCGCTACTACCGGGCGGCGGGGAGATTGCACCTGGACGCCGGGCCCTTTATTCACGCTCTGGAATACGCCGCCGGGGTGAGCGCCGTGGTGATCGGCAAGCCGGCGCCGCGTTTTTACCAAGATGTGGTGGCGACACTGGGGGTAAGCGAGGAGCAGGTGTTGATGGTTGGCGACGATATTGAGGCCGATGTTATCGCCGCCAGCAATATTGGTCTGCAGGCCTGCTTGGTGCGCAGCGGCAAATACCGTCCCGGCGACGAGGCGCGCGCGCCGAGCGCGCACTGCATTGACGGTATTGCCGAGCTGCCCCATTTGCTGGGCGAGCGCCTGCTGGCCCAGCGGAGTTAGTCCTCGACGGTGCTGAAGCTAAGGCCGGCGTGCTGCTCCAAGCGGTGCTGCAGGGTTTCGCCCATACTGCTGGCTGGCGTCCAGATGCCCCCAGCACAGCGCTCGCGGTCAATATCTCGGGCGAGGCAGAGCGCGGCTTGCGAGATCATTTTTGCGGTGGAGCCGTAGCCCGGGTCGCGATCGCCGGTAACCTTGGTCTGCATGACACTGCCGTCTTCGGCCAGCGCGAAAAAGCGCATATCGTAAAAGCCATTGCGCTGCTCCTCCGGGCTCGGCCCCTCGCCGGGGGCGGGCAGCAGTTTTTCCAGCAGCCAGCGACTGGGCTTGATTGCCGCGCCGATCATAAATGCCGCCAGGCCGCCGCCAATGGCGCTGGCGCGCAGGCGGCCGGACAGGCCTTTGCCGGTCAGCATGGTTTCTTCATAGCGAAACTCGCGACCGTACTTCGAGCCCAGCAAATAGTTGCTGCGCTGAACCACGCGGGTGTTGATAGCCGCCATGATAAAGGGCGACATCCAGCTGCCGCTAATCGGGTCGTGCTCTGCCAGCCCGGGGTTGCGCTGGCGCGCGCTGTAGCCGGCGTCTGCACAAATGATATAGGGGTCGGCCATTTGTTTGCGCAGCGCTGGATCCTTGGAAGCCTCCTTCATGACATTCATCAAACTGGCAAAGGTGCCGCCGGACAGGCCGCCTTTGGCGGCTTTGACGCGCATGCGAATATCCTGACTGCAGCGGCCGTGGCGCTGTTCAAACTGACGTTGGGTGAACAGCACACCGAGATCGGATGGGATCGAGTCAAAGCCGCAGCAGTGTACGATGCGTGCGCCCGATTGCTGGGCAGTTCGCTGATAGCGGTCGACCATGCGGCGAATCCACTGCACTTCGCCGGTGAGGTCGCAGTAGTCAGTGCCGGTTTCGGCGCAGACCTTAACCAGCGCCTCGCCATAGAGGGCGTAGGGGCCGACCGTGCTCAGCACCACGTCGGTCTGCTCTGCCAGTTCGCGCAGCGACGCTTCATCGCCAGAGTCCGCCAGCAAGATATCGGGTTTGTCGCCGGACAGGGCGTCGCGGGTGGCGCGCAGCTTGCTCTCGCTGCGACCGGCCATCGCCCAGCGCAGCGGCGTTTGCTCGCCTTGGTAGCTGCTCAGGTATTCGCAGATAATCTGACCGACAAAGCTGCTGGCACCAAAAACAATAACTTCGTACTGAGATTCGCTCACATGTCACTCCTGATTTGTGCTGCTGACTATTCGGCGCGCGGGATAGCGGCCGGGCTCCGCGGTGTGAGAGCGAAGTGTAGTCGCGTTCACAGTGGTTGCCATGACCTCGTATGTCCGGTTGGCGTTAGCGCAGGTAATGCGGGGTATCGCGCAGGCAGGCGGCGCGGTCGCCGGTGTCGAGAATTTTTTCACATTCACGCAGCCGCCACTCGCGCTGATTGTCGTACTGGCCGCTGCTGCAGGCGCTGGCCG
>JBFKEA010000013.1:0-20540 GCA_041619375.1 Spongiibacter sp.
CCTTGAGGGGCCAATTGCAGACTGCGTATAGAACGGATATTGGTGCCGAGTTCCTCGGCGAAATGCTGAAAAATCGCCTCGTTGATTTCCGGCTCGGCATGCACGAGGGCGTTGAGGCTTTGTACAAGGTAAAGCTTGGCATTCAACGCCGACTCGACCCTGGCGCGCAAAACCGAAATTTCACGCAGCATTTTCGCCAGTTCTGCCGCGCGCACGCTCTCTGCCTGTTGGCGTTCCAACAGCCAACCGCCCGCCAAAAACAGCAGAAACACCGTTAGTGCGGCGACGCTGGCACCGCCGCGCGAACTCAATTTACGCAGCCAATCCCGCCCAGCCTTTTCAGAAAATCCGTTGCGCAAGCCTATCCATCCCTTCTCATCACTGCGTAGCGATATTAAGACAGCTAGTCGTTAGCAAGGTCAATACAAGCATGCTCCCACCTCTGCGCCACCCAAGTCGCCTCGCATTTTGCAAATCAAGTTGCTTTAGGCCGAAAAACCAAAGAAATTATTTTATATAAAAAACAATTAGTTACATAAATTTTCGCGCTGGCACAAGCCTTGCGATAGCTCTGGCACGAGCATTTTTTGCTCACCAAAACCAGAGAGGAACAGCGCCATGAACCAGCAAACTGCAACCAAGTACATTGAGCGTGCACTCGCCGCCATCAGCTTAGTATTTGTCAGCCCCCTGCTTGCCTTACATGCATTGAAGCAACGCGCTGCCGGAAAACCCGTACTGCGCCGCGACGCTATGCTGAACGCTAACGGCAAACCCTTTGAAGCCTACACCTTGCACGACCGCGCCACACTATCGCGGGCACCACTGCTGTGGAATACCCTGCGCGGCGACATCGCTCTTGTCGGTACCCGACTGCAGGCCAGTGGCCGCCAAGCCGCGCTGCCCCTGCACTACCAACCCGGTATTCTGTCGCTGTTTGAGTTGCGCCGCATTTCCGGCCTGGACTTTATTGACGAACAACAATGCAACGCCGAATTTGCCGCTAATAACGGCCTTCGCCAGCGCGCCGCAATAATCATTAAATCACTACTTGCCGGCAGTCTGTATCGCAACAAAACGCCATTGCGCGACTGCGAATCATTTCAGGTCTTCGGTGTACGTATTGATAACTTCAGTATGGATAAGACCTTAGCATCTGTAGCCCGCGACATCTTCAATGATGCCGGCACCAGCTATCTGTTTGCCAATGCCCACACGCTGAACCAAGCCTACAACGACGCCAATTATCGCCGCACCCTGAACAATGCGGACTACCTGCTGCCCGATGGCAGCGGTATCGAAATCGCCTGTCGCCGCAGCGGTGTGCAGCGCAAGGGCAATATCAATGGTACCGATATGCTGCCGCTACTGTGTGAGCAAATGAGCCGTAAAAACCAGCGTCTGTTTATGCTGGGCGGCGAACCCGGCATTGCTGAAAAAGCGATGAAGAATATGCAAGCGCGTGTTCCCTCGCTGATCTCTGCCGGCTGCGCAGATGGCTTCTTCGACAAGACCGATTGCAGCGACATCATTGCGCGCATTAACCGCAGCGGGGCAGATGTGTTGCTGGTTGGCCTGGGCCAGCCCCTGCAAGAACAGTGGCTGGCTGCCCACCGCGACCAAATCGACATCCCGGTTGCCATGGCTGTCGGCGGACTGTTCGATTTTTACGCAGAAAAAGTTTCCCGCGCCCCGCTGTGGTTACGCGAACTGGGCATGGAATGGGTATGGCGGTTAAAAGAAGAGCCCAGCCGCATGTGGAAACGCTACATCGTCGGCAACCCGCTGTTTCTGCTCCGTCTACGCCGCAGCTTTAGTTAACTCAGGGAGCGTCGCGGCATGGGAATGCCGCCCTTCTCTGCAAGTGTTCCACGCCGCGATTCAATAGACCAAAGCACCCAGCCCAACATGAAACTTGGTTATTGTAGTGAGTCAGTGAGTTAAATTGGCAATCGCCTTGAGGCCGCAGATATCCAGGCTGCTAACCTCTTTATTATCGATGCAGAGCAATTTAAGTTGGCTAAAACGGCTGAACACCCGGCTAACGGTTTCCGCTGTCAGCCCCAAAAAACTGGCAATATCTGTCCGCGACATCGGCAACAGAAAAGCGGATGGCGATAATCTCCTGCGCGCCTGGCGCGCCGAAATACTGACCAAAAGCGCCGCCAAGCGCTCTTCAGCAGTATGTTTGCTCAACAGCGAGAAATGCGATTGATCATCGATAATCTCACTGCTCAACAGCCGAAAGAAATGGTGCTGAAGATTCGGCAGCTGGCTACTGAGATATTCAATCTGAGCAAAGGGAATTTCACAAATCGCCGACACTTCTAGGGCAACGGCCGAACTGGCGTAGCGGTTGCGGCCAATGCCATCGAGCCCGACCACCTCACCGGGAAAATAAAACCCCGTCACCTGCTCTTCGCCGATATCAGAAATCGTATAGGTTTTGACAGCGCCCGAGCGCAGCACAAACACCGACGTAAAGTCGTCGCCTTCGCGAAAAATATGCCGCCCCTTGGGCAGCGGACGGCCGCGCCTGACAATATTATCCAATTTTACAATTTCAGCACTTTCCAGTGCCAGCGGCAGGCAGATGCCACTGAGCCGGCAGCTACTGCAACTAACAGCATCATTATGCGGGCAGGCTTTGGGGGTATTCGTCGCGCGGCGCATAAGGTGTCCTTGCACAAGGCGCAATAGCCATATGCTTTCATTGAACGCCTTATCAAACAGGGGGTCAAGCACAAGCCAAGGCAGGACGCCCGTAGCAGTCGCGAAGCAAAGCCCCACTGCTGGCAAAGGCCATATTTACTCACGACAGAGCACTTGGTCGAACAACATACAGATATCGCTGAGCAATAAACGCCCTATATCCGTCACCTGAAGACTTTGATCATTCAGCACCACAGCCCCTCGCTCTGCCAGTTCCTCCAGCGGAGCTATTAGCTCGGCGAAGGTGTCGTGAAAACGCACATGGAAACGACTGTAGAGTTCGAGAAAGTCCAAGCCCATACTGCAGGCCAGCTGCACAACGACATAGCGATAGAGCAAGTCATCAGCATTAAGCTCAACTCCGCGCGCAAACGCCAGCTGCCCCTCGTCCAGTGCCGCATAGTAATCCACCAGCAAGCGGTGATTTTGGGCATAACAGCCACCCAGGGCGCTGACCGCTGCAAGCCCCACCCCGAACACATCCGCCGCATAGCAGCTGGAGTAGCCATAAAGGTTGCGCAGCAGGCGTCCCTGTCGCTGACACCGAGCGATCTCATCCTCCGGCCTGACAAACAACTCCAAACCAATATGTTGGTAACCCGCCGTCTGCAGCTGCTCGCGCGCTAGGCTAACCGCCCACGCTGCTGCGTCACTGTTAGCCAGCGAGCGGCCAACCATCGCCACCTCCCCCTTGAATCGCCACGGCAGGTAGCGATAATGCTGCAGCGTAATGCGGTCCGGCGCCATTGCCATCAGCGTACCGAGTGCCGTGGCAAAACTCGCCTTGCTCTGTAGCGGCTGCCCGTAAATTAATTCGGCACTGACCGAGCGAAACTTATACCGCCGTGCCATCGCCGCCGCTCTGCAGCCCGCATCCGCCTCCGGTGCGGGGGCAGTCGTCCGCTGTGCTCGCAGATGACAGTTATGCACACCGAAACTCAGGCGGTTGAAGCCCAGACCTTTCAGCAAGGCCAGATAGTCTTCAGTGGCCCAGCGCGGATCCAGTTCGATAGCAAACTCCCGCTCACTACTGTCATCTAAATTAAATTGGCAGGCCAAATGATGCACTAACTCGGTCAGCTCCGATTACTCGAGATAACAAAAGGTCGAACCAAGTAAATGCAATTGCCCGACCTTACGCGAACCGAGTTGCTCGGCGAGCAGTGTTAACTCCGTATACAAGTGCTTTAGATAACAACGGCGGGCCGACGTATTGCTGTAATCCAGCCTGCTTGCATCGCCGCCATCGCCTCCATCGCCTCGGCGACAGTCAAAGGGGATATGTATATAAAGCGACAGGGGCGATGGACTGCAGCGCGCCGTATTCAGATGATGGCGGTAGCGCTGCTCAGAAAGCACGCTGCCGAGGCGCGATGCCACTGGGTAAAGACAACAATACGGCACCGCGACGGCACCGCGTGCCAGCCAGACGCCGCGGCCGGTGCCCGCGCGAGCTTTAGCCTGCATGACTGCAACCCCCTGTGGCAGGAGCTGGTGCACGGACACGGCCAAACAAGCCGGCCGCGCAACACGCAGGGTACGAGCCAATAGTAGTAGAACGCGGCATATCTCCCCGGAGGTAAACCACCACGGCAGCGCAGCTGGGCGCAGCATACAAAGTAAACGAGTCTGGTCGTTCTCCCGCCATCCCGTACAGTAGGCGCGATATTCGCCAAGACTCTTTAGCGACTGGCATGACTTTGCGCATAGTGGCCACTCCGCGGATTTACTACATTTTTACTGTACGCAGCTCCCTTCGATGTTGATCTGCATCAGCCAATGCGCAGTTTCGCAAAATGCTCAGAGGCCCCGCTCAAACCGCCTTGCAAATTGCAAAGCGAATCGCAAGCTGCTGAGCACGGCGCTATTAACTCGCTCAAAAAATTAGTAACTATCTGTTTTTTATAAAATTTATTATAGACAATAACTGGCACGGGCCATGCAACAAAAGGGAACACAGCAATTCTCTTAAACGGAAAGACAAGCCATGACCCGCCAACAGATGCAACGCAGTGCGACCCGTATCACCATCGCCAGCCTACTTCTAGGCAGCCTGTTTGGTTGCGCCGGGCACGCTGCGGGCCGCCACCAGCCGGTTAGCTACCAGCCCAGCGAGGACGTGGCGCACGTTGTCACCGATGAACACAGCCGCCGGCTGACTGACCGCTGCGAGGCCAACGCCACGCATTTCGCGGGCGATCAGCGTCACTTCACCGCCGACCAGCCGCTGCCTGCCTCCTTCCGCAACCCCGGCAGCCCGCGCAGCAGCATCGCTGCCAGTCGCCGCCTGCTGCCACTATCTCCCGGTGACAAAATTGAAGTGCTGATTCACGAAGGTGAGGAATTCAGCGGCGAATACTTGGTCAATCACGACGGCACTATCGAACTGCCCTATCTGCCGCCCATTCAAGTGGTTGGCCTGGACACCGAAGAAGTGGAAACTCGCTTAAGCCTGCAATTGATCGAAAAGCAGATCTTTCTCGCCCACACTCTGCGCCTCAGTGTGCGCCCCATGCAGTGGGCGCCAGTGATGGTGTCGGTCTCCGGCGCGGTGTATCAGCCCGGACGTGTACTCATTAATGACTTACTGCCGCAGCAGACCGATGAAAACAAAACGGCGATTACCGGCGACTACCCTACTAAGCGTTTTCTCAGCGAAGCACTGCGCGCCGCCGCCGGAGTTCGCCCCGATGCGCGTGTAGATAAAGTCATACTGATTCGCGATGGCTGGCAGCAGGAAGTTAACCTGGCGGGTATTTTTTCCGGCCACAGCAGCAACGACGTGCCGCTGATTGCCGGCGACCAGATCATCGTACCCAGCGCCGGCTGTCTGCAGTCGCAGCTGATTCGGCCGACGCAAATAACGCCAAAGGGTGTGCGGGTGTTTATCTCCAACCTAACCGATACCGCCCGCAACAATGCTGCTGCCGCGGTGGGCAAGTACGCCAGCAGCATGCCCTATGGCAGTCGCTTGCTCGAAGCGGTAGTCTCGGGTAACTGCACCGGCGGCACCCGTATGACCAACTCTTCACGCTATGTGGTGCTGGTGGGCAACAACCCGTTGACGGGCAAGTCCGAGGTGATTGAGCGCAACATTGAAGAGCTGCTGCGCAACCCTGACGCGCCGGGCCTGAACCCCTACCTCTTGCCCAATGACACAGTAAGCTGTTATGACTCAACCTTAAACAATATAAGAGATATCGCCCGCGCCGTGGTAGAAATCGCCTCGCCCCTTTCTATCTTGCGCTAAGCGGAGTAAATCAGCCATGTCACCGACCATCGACCAACGCCGCGCACCGGTACCCTATGCGCCCCCGGTAGACCGCCCCCGGTGGACCCGATACATCATCGTCGGCAGCTTGGCGCTACTGGCAATTTGGGCAATGGTCGTGCTGTATATTCTGTCGCCGCCACAGTACGTCAGCAAATTCGCCTTCGTACTGCCCGGCAAATCCGGTGGCGCCAAGGTCAACCTGCAAAGTATCGGCGAGGCCAGCACCAGCAGCACCTCGCCCTTTGGCACCAAGGGCATCAACCCGCGGGTCAATTACAAGGAAATGTTGCTCAGCGACACCGTCATCGGCACCGCCGCCAAAGCACTGGAAATCGACTACGCCGATTTCGGCAAACCGGTCATCAAGCTTGTCGACGAAACCGCCATCATTCAGGTCGCGGTTAAAAGCGGCAGTCCAAAAGACGCACAGCGCAAGTCAACCGCACTGGTGGAATCGTTTAACGAGCGCATTGCCGAGCTGCGCCGCGATGAATTACAACGCCGTGAAGAGGGTATAGCCCAAGCCCTGTCGATATACCAACAGCGTCTGGACGAAGCCCAGCGCGCACTGATCAAACACAAACAAACCTCGGAGTACGTTTCGGGCCGTCAATACGAAGAGCTGAGCATGCGCCTAGAGCGCATCAAGGCCGACCGCGTCGGTGCCCTCGCCGAGCGCGATCAGGTGAGTGGCTATGTCGCACAGCTGGCGCGCAATCTGGGCATTACCCCGCAGTTGGCCGCCAGCGCCTTTATACTCAACGCCGACCAGCAGTTTCGTGAGCACCTTGCCAACTACCAAACGGCGACCACGACGCTGGCTGTATTTCGCAGCAAGTGGGGCGAAGGCCACCCCGCGGTAATTAAGGAAAGCGCCAAGCAAGACAGTACCCTAGACGCCCTGCAGCAACGCAGCTTTACCTTAGTTGGCCACCGGGATATGAACACCATCAAGCTGATCAGTCTGAATGAGTCTGGCGAGAACGCCGGTCTGTTCCAGGACCTGTTAATGTCATTTGCAAAAATTGAAGGACTGATCGGCAAGATTAAACAGCTGGACGGGGCCATTACCCAGCACGGTATCAACCTCAAGCGTTTTGCCGAAGAGGCTGCAACGCTGGACGAACTGGAGCGAAATTACGAAATCGCCGAAGCGGTCTACACTTCGGCCGTCACCCAAATCGACACCAGCAAAGCTGACATTTTTGCCTCCTACCCATTAGTACAGGTACTGGCAGCGCCATCGTTACCCAGCCGTCCCGCCTCGCCCAATAAAGTGCTCGCAATCGTTGGCGGCATCATGGGCAGCGGCATGGCCTTTTTCGGACTATTCCTGCTATGGAAGCGCAAGCAATTACTCCAGACAATATTATCGAAAAGTGGATTTGGTACGCTCTAATTCTGACCTATCCCTTTTACGTGTTGGGCGCAGTCTATATCGTCGCGCCAGTTTTGGGCTGGCTGCTACTCGGTTACTGGGCCTACAACCTGTGGCTGCCGACGCCGATGCGCGCCCGCAGCATCCAGGTCGAACCCCACCCAGTGGTCATGCTGTGGATCGCCGGCATGTTGGTGATGGAAGTGGCACTCGTATTTGGCCACATGGATTTCTATCTCGGCATACCGGCAACCATCAAATCCACCATTGGCTGGGCCAAGGGCTGGGCGCTGCTGGCGGTGTTCATTATGATTGGCGCCACCCTGCCGATCCGGCCTGAGCTGGTGTATCGCGCCTGCTGCGTGATTTGTCTGCACACCCTGATACTGATTCCACTATTCGTGGTCGCCGCTTACACACCAATACCCGGTACGATTTATATCTCGCCATTGAAGGCGATTGGCGGGCCGGGGCCGGAATTTTTCGAATTTCAGCTCTACGGCATCAATCCCGAATCCCTGGGGCCTCGCTGGCGCTTTTTTACCCCCTGGGCACCAGCGGCCGGTCTGCTGGCCAATTTTTATCTGGTGTTTGCTCTGCAGGAAAAAAATATCCGCTGGCGCTGGATCGGCATTGCCGGCAGCGTTGCGATGGTATTGATGTGTCAGTCGCGCGCCGGTCTAGTCGCCATGCTGTTTGTATCCCCCGCGGTATGGGTTATCTCCAAACTCAATTCCCCAACACTGTGGCTCACTGGCGGCGTCGGCCTATCGGCAATGGCAGTAGTGGCCACGCAGCTGATGGCATTGGCAGAGTCTTCTATCGAAGAATTTAAAGCCGCCCGCGCCGGCTCCAGTCGCGTGCGCGCCGCGCTGGCGCGCATCGCCCTGCAACGCTGGCGCGACGAAGCGCCGGTGTGGGGCCACGGCGTCGTAGAGCGCGGCCCCCACTTGGTTGAATATATGCCCATAGGCTCCCACCACAGTTGGTACGGATTACTATTCGTCAAAGGCATTGTCGGCTTTTTCGCGCTCGCCATCCCGATGGCCGTCACCCTGGTGCTACTGGTGGCAAAAGCACAACGCTGCGCGACATCCAGAGCTGCACTATGCTGCCTACTTATTCTTTTTATGTTTAGCTTTGGCGAGAACCTCGAAATCCTCGCTTACCTCTTTTGGCCCGCGTTGGTATTGATCGGTATCGCCTTCCGTTCAGACACCATCGCAAAAACGGTGGACCCCAGTCAGTATGCGAAATCTTGATGCTCTGCTCGTCGGTTTTTACGGCATGCAAAATACCGGCGACGATATGCTTATGGCCGCCGCTGCGGCCGGTGCCCGGCAGTTGTTCGACGCAAAACAAATAGCGGCCACCGCAGCAAAAGGCAGCGCTGCGCCGCAACTTCAAGGGCTGGAGTGTATCCAGAGCCGCCAGCAGCGCTTCAAAGGCCAGGACCGAGTGCTTAAGTATCTGGCCGCCCTACGCAGCCGGCACATCATTATCGGTGGCGGATCGGTATTCCACACCAGCAAGGATATCGACCAGAAAAGCCACTACCTCAAACTTGCCGGATCGCGCAGTCATATTGCTGCCGGTGTCGGACTCGGCCCCTTTGTCGACAGCGCCGCAGAAAAAGCCTGTGCCAAGTTCCTTAATCAGTGCAGTTTTACCGGCCTGCGCGACCACGAGAGCTTCGAAATTGCCCAGAGTATCGCCCCCCAGGCCAATATCGCCCTCACCTTCGACCTTGCTCCCGGGCTGCGTTTTGATCCGGCGTTTCAAACCGCCCTCGCCGAGGACCGCGACAATGCCATCGGCGTCGCCCTGTGCCCGGTAGAACGCTTTCACGGCAAGGCCGAGCGCGAAACACAGCGGCTGGTAAAGCTCGCACAGGTGCTGCGCCAGCATCACCAAGACAGCGGCGCTGAGATCCGCCTGATCGACTTCAACGGACACCCGGACATCGGTGACCACGCCGTCCACAGTGAGCTCGCCGCGCTGCTCGATGGCCTGCCGGTCAGGATCATTCCCTACAACCCCAACCCCTTTGCGGCGGTACACGAAATCAGTAAACTGCGCGGCATTATCGCCATGCGCCTGCATGCGGCGATCTTCGCCTATTTAAGTGAAACCCCCTGCTTTAACTTAAACTACCACCCAAAATGCGAGAATTGGTGCCGGGATATTCGCCAGCAGCCAAGCAATACGACCGACAGTGGCAACATCGACAACGATGCACTGCAGAGCGCGCTTGACGATATATGGCGGGGCAACTACCGCCCGCCATCGCTGAGCATCGACGATGCCAGTAGCCGCGCGCAAAGCAATTGGAGGGCCTTGCCATGACCACACCGATGTTTTCCGTGGTGATTCCGCTGTACAACAAAGCCACCCATATCGCCGACACGATACAATCGGTGTTGGCCCAGGATGAACGCGACTTCGAAATTATTGTTGTCGATGATGGCTCGATCGACGACGGCCCGGCAATTGTTGAACGCATGCAACAACAGTCAGCGCAGATTCGTCTGGTGCGCCAGGCCAATGGCGGCGTATCGCGGGCGCGCAATACCGGCATCAGTGAAGCCAGCGGGCGCTATCTGTGCTTTCTCGATGGCGATGACCTCTGGCATAGCACCTTCCTCAGTGAAATGCGGCGTCTAATTGCCGCCTACCCTGAAGCCGGTGCCTATTCCTGCGCCTACGCTCACCAATTTGCCAACGGCCAACAGATTGCGGTCGAACCGCGCTTTTCCAGGGACCAGCGTAAGCAAACGCACTTCCTCTACGATTTGTTCGCGGTGGCCAGTCGCGGCGAGCTGCCGATCATGCCTTCGAGCTGCTGCATTCCCCGCCATGTGCTGGAGCAGTGTGGCGGCTTTCCAGAAGGTGAACCCATTGGCGAAGATCAGGACTTGTGGATACGCATCGCCTACCACTACCCCATGGCTTACTCCCGGCAGGTTTACTGCTACTACCTGCAAGACGCCGAAAACCGCGCCTGTCTGAACAATATCCCCAGTGCGGAGTGCCCCTTCAGCCGGCGCCTGCAACAACACGCCCTGCAAAGCAATGACCCGCGGCGTCGAGACATGCTGCGTATGACCGCCAACCATCTGTTGCACCTTGCCCAGTTGAATATTCTCGCCGGCAATCGCGATGCTGCGCGACAGTTACTGGCCGAGCCACGCTGTTGGCTGCTGCCCAAACGGTTGTTGAAGTGGCGACTGAAATTACAATTAGGCTAAAACAAAAAAGGCCCGCACTGCGGGCCTTTTTATCAGCTGGCAGAGACTACTTGCTATCAATAATCTGGCGAATACTGCGTTTAGCAACATCAAAGCTGAACTCCAGCCACAGGCAGATGCCCAACAGCTTAAAGCCATCCTCAATAACCAGCGCCGCCAATTGCCTGTCGTCCAGCAAACTGTCGCTCAACACTGAAATCACCCAGCAGATTACCGCCGGCAGTGCGAATATGAACGAGCCGGCAATCGCCCTGCGAAACAGCATCAGCACGGCCATCACAACGCCGCCAATAAATGCTTGGGTGAAGAACTCTGGAATGCCCAGTACCTGTAGGAACAGCCCCTCGTGCAGTAGAAAAGCATCATCAAGCAATAGCAAAAGGCTGCAACAGGCCAGCCAGAAACTGGTGCTTGCCCGGCGCGGCCCGGCGTTGTAGTGCTTGCGCAGTGCCACTGCCAACAGCGAAACACCCACAGCCATCGCCAGCAGTACACTGCCCAAGGTAGACAGCGCGCCGATCAACCAGCCGCGCTTAGCGCTCAGGGCAGCATCATCACTGATTTCAGCTAGACTCAAACCCGTATAGTGGCTGGCAATCAGCGCCAGCAACAGGGCCGCCAAACTCATCGCTAGCGGCGCCGCCAGACGGCCGATATTGGGCACCTCAAAGACACTGCGGCGTTTTATCACTAACTTTCCATTGACCATCGTTCTACGCCGCCACTGCCATGACCCGCTCTTCCAGGGCACTGTAAAACTGCGTGGGTAGACAGTTCAGCAGCACCGTACAGCCGGTGGTCACCACCGTGCGGCCAAACTCATTGGGAAGAATGCGCAGGTCCGAGCGGTAGGCCAGCGTCAGCAACTTGCGCGCGCTGGCAGCGTCGCGAGACTGCACTGCCCGACGCGCCAAATAACGATACTGATAGGCACGAGCCAGTGATTCCCAGCGGGCGATAAACTTGGCATCGATGCGGCGATTACACTCCACCGAGCGCTCCCAGGAAGCCAGTTGGTTTTGCCAGTTAGCCGACAGACCCTCGCCGTTAACCCGGTATAGCGTCAGCGGCTCATCGATGCCGGCAAATTCCCAGTCCGTAGACAGGGCGATTCGCAACCAGCACTCCACATCTTCAGATTGACGAAAACTTTCGTCGAAATACATCGCGCCATAATGGCCCTGCTCAGGGCGAATAAACTCGATAGCTTTGAGGGTCTCCCGGCGAATCACCGGCGCAGAACCATTGCCGACAGGGTTGCGACAAAAAATGTCCACCGCCGTTACCGACTCGCACTTAGGCGTCTGACCAATACTCATCGCTTGGCCGCCTTCATCCATAAATTGTGAGGCACTGTAACTGACACCCACCGCGGGGTTGGCGCGCAAATGCGCTACATGCATTTCCAGTTTTTCCGGCCGCCACATGTCGTCTGAATCCAGAAAGGCAATATAGTCACCGCTGGCGCGACAGATACCGGTGTTCCTCGCACCGGCAAGGCCGCGGTTACGCTGCTGAACTAGTGTGACTCGCGGGTCATCACAGGCGCGGATAATGTCGGCGCAGTGATCAGGCGAGCCGTCATCCACGGCAATCACCTCGATATTTTTGTAGGTCTGTGCCAACACCGAGTCCAAACAGTCCTGCAAATAGGCCGCCGCGTTATACATGGGAATCACCACACTCACCAAAGGGGCACCGCGACGTGTCTGCTGTACTTCCGTTTTTGTGTTTTCTTCTAGAAATGTCATGACTGCTACCTATTCGTTAGAGTATTTATGCACGAAGTACTGATTAGTAAGCGCCACTGCCACGCAGTACCGCAGGGATGGTTTGCAGGGTGATGCGGATATCGGCAAACAGGCTGCATTCGCGGATGTAGCGCAAATCCAGGTCGATCTGCTCTTCAAAGCTCAGGTCAGCTCGGCCCGACACCTGCCACAAACCGGAGATACCCGGCAGAGCGGCTAGGCGCTGGCGATCGTAGTCACTGTACTGAGCCACCTCCTCTTGCAGCGCGGGGCGCGGGCCGATCAGCGACATTTCACCGCGCAAGACATTGAGCAGCTGAGGCAGTTCGTCGATGGAGAGCTTGCGGATAATGCGGCCGGTTCGCGTCACGCGGGGATCGTTAACAAACTTCTTGCACACACCGTCGCGGTCACTTTCCATCTCGGCGACTGCGGCGTGCAATTTGGCATCCGTGCTCATCGAGCGGAACTTGATCATTTGGAACACCTTGCCGTCTTTGCCGACACGCTGCTGGCGGAAAAACACCGGGCCGCGGCTTTCCAGACACACCGCAAGGGCGGTTAACAGCAGAAGTGGCGACAGCAACACCAACAGCAGGCCGCTTAGCAGAATGTCGTAGCCGCGCTTGTAACCGCGCTTAATAAATTGCTTGAAGCCCAGGTCGACCGGCGCAAAGAGGCCAGCAAAGAAAAGGGCGAAGACGTTGTTGACTTGGTTTTTAATCGCTTGCATGTCGGTAGTCCCATAGATGTTTGCTTTCTCTGGGAATTGCAACCGCTGTGCCAAGCGCCACTATTATTTTAACTAATTGTTTTTATTATATTTTTTAAGAATTTACACAGAAGGCATCGTCGTTAACAGCGCGATGATTTGCAAAATGCGAAGCGCCTTAATAGGCCAAAATACACAAACAGGAAATAAGCCAAAGCGCCGTGTAGTGAGCACGGCGAGACGCCCGACGCTCAGGCCGCTGACAACTCTGAGTTAAGCGGGCTTCGGCGCCCGCGGGCAATGACCGCCAGCAGCAGTCCGGCACCGGCGACATAACAACCGATCATCGCCACCGCGACCGCCTGCGCGCCCAGCACGCTGGTCATAGCAATCACCCCACAAAACATCGAGGTGAACAGCAAGGCCACCTGATTTTCGCTGCGCAGCTGATCCGCCGCACGGAAATACATACTCGCCGACTCAAACACCATGCGCGGTATGGCCGACAAACACAGCGCTACAATCAGCATGCTGGCCGGCGCCCACTGCTGACCAAACAACAGCGGAACATAGACCGGCGCCAGCAGAGCCTGGCAGAGTATCAGTGGCGCGATAAACTTCATTGCCGTGGCCAAACTGGCGAAATAACTGCTAGCCAACTGCTCGCCCGCGCGGCGAGCATCGCAAAGCTTGGGTAGCAACGCGGTGTTAAAACCGTTGGTTAACGACAGGCTAATCCCCAGACCAGCGTTGCGTGCAAAGGCGTATAAGCCAAATACATCGGCGGGCAGCAGCCGGCCAAGAATAAACATATCAAATTGATTGCGACCGTTTTTTAGGCACTCGGCCAACAGCACTCCGCCGGAATAGCGCCGCGCATCACGCAGTTCGCTCCACGAAAACTGCCAGCGCGGCAGCCAGCGAACTCGCCGATTAATCACTACCACCCACAGAGTGGCCGCAAATAACTTGGGCCAAATCACCGACCATACACCGAAGCCGCTCAATGCGAGTACCGCGCAAACTAGATTATCCAGGGTAACCGTCGCCCCCATAATCAAGCCCGCCTCTTTCATGCGGCTGTCACGCTGCAGCAGATTAAACTGCACCATGGCAAAGGGGTAAATCAGGTGACTGAATGCCAGAGCGCGGAGTAAAGACTCGAGTACTGGCGCCCGATAAAGCTCGGCAATCCATGGTGCAGCAAAAAATTGTAGGCAAAACATGCCAACGCCGATCAACAGGTTTAACCAAAACACCGTTTGCGTGACGATTGCCAACTTGCCCTGCTCGGCTTTTAAAATGAGATTGCCCACACCGTTAGCCGCGAGGATCCTCACGACTTCTGCCGAGGCGACCGCGAGGGCCGCCAGACCGTAGTCCTGTAGACTTAAATACCGTGCCAGGATAAGCGTGGTCAACAAGCGCGAAACACGGACCATTAACTCGCCGGTTGCGAGCCAACTGAGATTCTTAACAAAACTATTGCCTGACGCCATGTCGCCTTCCCACTGTATTGCAGTAACCAATAATGGGAGAGACTACGCAAGACTCACGCCAGCTTACAAAGTGCGGCTCATGTGGCGCCACGCGCCGTCAGCTGGGGGCTTTAGCGGCAATGCCGTCGAACTAGTGAGCCTTTCGGCATGGCGTTGTCGCATTTTGCAAAGCGCACTGCCACGCACTTTAAGGTTGGCCTTCTCGGCCACTACTGGGGCTGTAGTGAAAGCGCTGGCCATCGCCCGCCCCCACATCCACGGCATCGCGAAAGCGCGAGCCTGCCACCGCTGCCGAGCCGTGGCCGGCGCGCAAGCCGTGGTAGACATAGCTTTGATCCTGTGAACCTAGAGCCTCTGCAACATCCTTGGCCTCGGCCGTTTGTGCATCGCGCAAACTCGTCCAGCCGACCCCCGCTCCGGTTGCCAGCAAAGTGGAAAACGCAGCAATTTCGGCAGAAACCACACCGGCCTGAGCTTTTTTCAGCCAGGCCCGGCCTACAGTTCTCTTCATAGGTATTCTCCTAGGCCGTCGACTCGAGTCACATACTCAAGCCTCGGCCTATCCTAAGTGAAAACCATAGGCGAGCCACCCTTCTGTGACGATACGTGCTAACCGAGGGGCCAGCTCAGGGCGTCTCACTGCGCGGTGCGGTGTATATCCAGCTGCTGCCGCCAGCGCTAGTTTGTGTGGCGACATCCGCAGGCAGAGCAATGCTGAATGGCGCTTGAAACAGCTCCAGCGCATTCAGCGACGCATCGTCGGGGTGGGCCACAGATTCCGCCAGCGCCAGCTGCAAATTGGACAAGCACTTAAGCTCACCTGGAGCCAAATTAATCGGCGGTGAGGCCAATATAATTTCCGCCCGCTCAATCAGCGTCGCAGTCAGGGTATTGTCCTCGGTAATATTCAGCAGCGAGTTATACAGCAATAAATACACCACGGTATCAACGATACTACCGCCTTCCAGCGGCGCGCCAAGTGGGCAGCAAATTTTACCCACCTCCGGCCTAGTTAGTGCCCCCCCGTTGAGGGTGGCAACCGTTTTGCCGATCACATTATCGTTATTAATCTGCTGAAACACCCGGTCTGCCCGCGCCTCGATATCGGGAAGGTAGATGTCTAAAAGGTCGCTTTTATCTTCATAACCTGCCGGGCAGTCACAGGGAATCGCATCGGCAATATTGCTACTCACCAAGCAATCGGTATGCGGCTCCGAGGGACCACCTCCCTGAAACGGCTCACAGGGTGAGCCGCTGACGACTTTCTGCGACACGTATCGCGAACGTATTTCTGCCGGCTCAACGGGACAGGCCTGTGCAGCCTGACGATATAAGAATCCCTGAATACCGTCGGGAGAACTGCCAATAGCGTAAGTCGGGCCACCCTGTAGAGCGTAAATATAACCCACCGAGCCACCGCCCAAGTTGCCATCTAAGCCCCGGCTATCAGTAAGTTCGTCGCTGGCCACTTTGATGCAGGGCGTACCCGTGCAATTACCACCGGAGTAGTACACCGGCTCACGACCGGTAAAGCGGTCATCTCGCACGCCGATCAACGCCCGATAATTTCGGTGAGCCGGGTCCGGCGCCAGTGGCAATACACTTCTATCGATATAGGGAATACGCGGCGCCTCATGCTCGTCGTAGTCGACGGCGGGCCCTAATACCACGCCATTGGCATCGCTGACTAAGGCGACCGACCCGGCTTTATCGGCACTGTAATCCAACAGCGCATCGCGAATCGCGGCAATCCCCGCAAAGGAACCGATAATTACAATGGTGGTAATCAGAATTAATTCCACGGTGATAATAAAGCCGCCTTGGCGCCGCCGGCACTCTGAGCGACGGCTTAAATCCACTGGTTTGGAGGCGGTGAGCAACCCGTTCATAGGCATCCTGTCAAAATAAGTCTTTCATCATCTGCAACACCTCATACACCTGAGAAGCCGCGGGGAAAAGCACCAGCACCAAAAACATGGGAAAACACACCATCAGCATCGGCAGCATGGCCTCCATCGATTTGCGATTCACCAGTTCAGTGCCCATCTGTGTCTGTTTGGCGCGCAGTAACTCGGCCTGCGCAGCCAGCGTCTCGGCAACGGGAGAGCCCACTTGAAAGCCCACCCGCAACACTGCGGCGATTTTTTCAAGATCCGCAACACCGGTGCGTTGGGCCAACTTCGCAAAGGCTTCATCGCGACCGCGCCCCGCCTCAATTTCCTTACTCAGTAAGGAAATTTCCTGAGCGAGAGGGTTTTTCTTTCCCAGACCATATTCGGCGGCCTGATCAAAGGCCTTGCCCAGGCTCATTCCCGATTTGAGGTAAACCACCAACAAATTGACGAAAAAATTCAATGAGCGGGTGATTAGCTGGCGGCGCCTACGGCGCACCAGCAAAAGCCATAAATCAAAGGCGAAAAACAGCCCAGCGGCCACGGCAACAAGTACCCAGATCTCCACTGCGCCACCGCTCAATTCAAGTAAAAGTGTCGGCCCCAATAACAGCAGGGTAAATTTCAGCAACCAATAACTGAGCTGCATACGCTTGGGTGCCAACCCCGCCTGGCGAATTCCCTTGCTGGGATAAAGCCTGAAGCGCCGATGCTGATCATCGAAATTAATTTCGGCGTCATCGGCACCCAGTTCAAGACTCGCCGAGCGCAGACGAAAGGCGATATAAGCAATGCCGAGCAACAGCAGAAGAAAAACAACATCAATCAGCCAACTGTCATTCATATCTCTGCCCTCAACAAACGGCGCAGCCACAAAAAGCCGCCAACTTGCAATAGCACTGCGGTCATCAGGTAACTGCCGCCATTGGGGTTAGTGCTCAAGGGCTCAAACCAATCGGGCTGTTTCCACAGGAATACCGGCACCAATAAATACGGCAAGGCCCCGGTAAAAATTGCCGCGTAGCGCGCACCAGACAATTGGCCGCTAATCATAATACGCAGGCGAATCTGGTCGCGAACCAATACACTTACCGAACTGATCAACAAGCCGAAGTCACTGCCCGAATGCCACTTGGCAACGAGCGCCTGACTAAACAAACGCACCGCTTCGGTATCGTATTTAAGACGCAGTCGCTCCACCGCTTTTTCCACTGGCAGACCGTAGTCTAGCCGTGCCACGATTTCGGCCAGCTCGCGTTTGACTGACCCTTTGGAGGACTCGGCGGCCACCAGCAATGCCTGGCGCGGTGGCAAACCGCCCTGAATCGCCGCATAGATCAGATCCAGTGCATCCACCAATTTCTCTTCAAACTTGCGACGCAACATCTCACTGATATCGGCCAGCATGAAGAAACTCATCAACGTAAACGCAGCGGCGGCCGCAATAGCCACCCATAAATTATCGGGAAACAACTCCAACACAATGAGAAAAACACACAGGCTGACAACAGCAGTGACCAACACAAAGACCAAGGGCTCTATACGCAGATTCAATGTCCGCATATTTGCACGCATCGGCGAGGGTTTTTCGTCGACGTTTATATCATCCAGCAGCAAATCTCTGTCGCCCTGAATCTCTGCCGGACGCAAACGGCCATAGGCAATAAAGCCGGCAACCATGACCGCCAGAAAAAGCAGCCCGAGCTCAACAATGTTAATCCAGGCCACGGTTCACCCCATTATCCAAGAACGGCAAATCTACCGAAAAACCTCGCGCGGCGACCTGCTGCAAGAATTGCAGCGGCGCACCGGTGTATTCGTGGTGACCGCGAATCACGCCATCATCCTGAACAGAATCCGTCTTAAAATTAAACAGCGGAGTCACGCCCAGATCACCGTCCTTGCTATATACCTCACCGAGGCTGACAACCCGGCGTGAGCCGTCGCGAAAGCGCATTACGTGTACAACTAGCTGTATCGCCGAGGCAATCATTTCGCGCACAGACTCCCGTGGAATATCGGCGTCGCTCATCAACGCCAGCGACTCAAGGCGGCGCAACACATCGGCTAGGCTGTTGGCGTGAACCGTGGTCAGGCTGCCCTCATGCCCTACGTTCATCGCCTGTAACATATCCATCACTTCGCCACCGCGAACCTCGCCGACGATAATGCGGTCGGCGCGCATGCGCAGCGCGGTGCGAACCAGCTCTCGTAAACTGATACTACCGCGGCCTTCCATATTTCCTGCCCGCGACTCAAGGGGAATCACATGAGGGTGGCTGAGGCGCAGCTCCGCGGTTTCTTCAATAGTGACGATGCGCTGGTTATCAGGGATGCTCTTCGACAGAAGATTTAACAGCGTGGTTTTGCCGGCTGCCGCGCTGCCAGCGACGACGACATTGATGCCCGCATTCACCGCCAGCTTCAAGGTATCGAGCATGTCTTGGCTGAGAAAACCACTAGCGACCAGTTGCGCTTCGTCGAGTTGTTCACAACGAAAACGGCGGATGGACACAATCGCGCCCTTGGCACACAGCGGTGGAATCACTGCGTGCAGACGGCTGCCATCAGCCAATCGCGCATCGACCATGGGGTTGCTGGCATCGAGATGCCTACCCTGCGCACCGACAATTCGATCGAGAAAGCGGCGCAGATGTGCGTCGTCGTCAAAGCGGATGGTGGTTTGCTGCAGCTGGCCGGCGCGATCCACCCACACTTCGTGGGGGCCGTTAACGAGGATGTCGGTAATATCGTCTTCAATCATCAACGGCGCCAGCGGTCCCAGGCCACCAAGTTCTTCGAGTATTTCCTGCTCTAACTGTCGTCGCTGACTTTCTGAAACCGCAATTCCACGCTCTTCTTCAAGCTCTTCAAGAATGACAACAAGGCGTTCACGCACCTGTTCAATATCACCTAAGCTTCTTGCCCCGCCATCGTCTAGTGAGTCGAT
Organism: Spongiibacter sp.; assembly: GCA_041619375.1. GTDB lineage: Bacteria > Pseudomonadota > Gammaproteobacteria > Pseudomonadales > Spongiibacteraceae > Spongiibacter. Next base: position 19,417 of record JBFKEA010000013.1, read on the forward strand.
CAAACGCTGGTGAACAAAACTGCGCAGGCGGCGCATATACTCATCGCCACTGTCGTCAGCGGGCTTTTCCTTATTCTTTTCTGCACTGCGCGGCGAGCCAAACATTTTGCCTTCCTCAAGTCTTAGTTGCCGCTATAGCCGCAGCAACACTTTCTTACGTGACAGGCCACTGACCATTTCTACTTCACGGTGGGTCGCCGCCGGGCGCACCGCCAATTTCTCACCGCGAGCACTGTGTAACACCAAGCTCACCTTATCACTCTTGCCAATGCTGGCAAGCGGATAAACGTGCTGTGGATAGACGGCGACCACCAGCGATGCCACATTGGCACCGCCAGCAGTGGCTGAGCGGTCCTTTGGCAACAGGCTCATCACATCGCCGCTACTGTTGTTCGCCGCCGCTCCGTTGCGCATCACACCGATTAGGCGCACGTCTGTGGCAACCGTGTGTACGCCATTTCGATTTCTCACCAGTACGTCCAGTCGATCGCCCCCGCGAAGCTGGGCAAAGGGAATGCTGGAGGGATCAGGTCTGAGAGTATAAAGAACACGCCCCTCAGGAACCGCTTGGGCTAAAGTGGGCCGCTTGGGCAGCGCCAACTCATTTGCGCTAAACGTATCGCCACTGCGCTTACTGGTGGTGAGTGTTTTACCGATAATCGCTCGCGGATCGAGGATGGCGTTGTCAGTGTCTTTCACCTTTGCTTCACGAAGCAGCGCGCGAGTAATCATCTGCCCGGCCGGAATATCGCCACCCGCCACCCACGCGGTCTCTGTATTGAGTCGGTCGATCTGTCTCAGGCCGAGGACCGAGGCCAGCATGCTGGACGCGAAAAATAATATGATGGAGCCAGTTGCACTACCTGTCAGTTTCCGCTTCATGCCGCACCTCCTGAATTTTGTAATCGTTTTCTACGCGTTTAATAACTGGCGGCCCGCAGGCCGCTGTTTAGGTTGGTTAGATTTACAGACTAGGTACCGCGGGAGCCGCAGCGGTTGAGTAGGCGCCAGTCGGAGCTGCGGTGCCAGTAGTGCCTTCAATGCCGTCAGAGCTGACGAAGCTAAATGAAGCTGCATCACCGGCGTTGAGGTCTTGGTTATCCAGGAACTGTGATCCCGATACC
>JBFKEA010000014.1:0-20320 GCA_041619375.1 Spongiibacter sp.
AAAGCCCCTGCCAAGAAAGCCCCTGCCAAGAAAGCCGCTGCGAAAAAAGCGCCTGCAAAAAAAGCTCCGGCCAGCTAAGCGCTATGCCTCGCTATCACTGGCCGGCGCCCCGGCCAGTGTCACCACACTGTTCAATATCAACTGAATCAACTGTGTCTGCCGCGCCACGCCGGTCTTGGAAAATACCGAGCTGAGATGCGATTTGGCCGTGTTGCGGCTGACGTTCAAGCTCACCGACGCCTCATCCAAACTCTGGCCGTTAACCAACCGCATCGCCAGCTTCGACTCGGCCGGCGTCAGCCCAAACAGCTCTATCAACACATCACTAGGTGCCAATCTCGGCGCCATCGGATCGCTGATAAACACCGCCACCGCCGGCCGCTGTTCACCGCCATGATCGCTGTACGGCAAGGGTCGCAGCAGTAGGCTCAAGCCACTTAAGAAGCTTGCATCCGCCAGACGAAAAGCGCGCACACAACCGGCCTCACGGCGGTGATGAGCATTGATCATTTCTGTTAGCAGCTCCCTAAACCCCTGCTGCTCGCGGTTATCACGAAAACACAAACGCCCGCTATACACACTGATACCCCGCTGTTGGTCAAGTAAACGCTCGGCAACGGGGTTGCTATGTAAAATTTGACCGCCGGCATCCAGCGTCAGCACACCCACCGACAAGCTATCGATGGTGTGGGCATAAAACGCCCGCTCGCTCTCAGTCTCACGCAGCCGCGAATGGATTTCTACCGCCTGTTTAAGGTGGCGAAGAAGCGACTTACACAGGGCCTTTTCACGCTCGCCAAAGTTGTCGCGACTGGCCGGCCGGGTCACCCGCAGCCGCGCCAGCAAGCGCTCGCCCTGCCACAGGTCAGCGCCGAGGATATGCCGAATATTGCTGGGTTCAATGTAATTAAGGTAGTACTCGCTGGCCTCGAACTCAGCCGCGGACATGTATTCGGCGACAGTGACAACTTCGCCATCGGGCAAGTTTACAAAGGGGTCCAAGGCAAAATAGGTCTCGTTATAGGCCCGGTACATCTCCGGCGACACTACCAGCGCATTTAACACCACCCCGGGGTCGTGCTCATTGGGCGGGCGCAACAACAACGTGGCATAGTTACCGCCCAGCAAATCGCGCAGCTGGTCAAGAAACCCCTGCCAGGGGGGCGTCTCCAAGGTACCTGCGTAAAGAGCGTAAAGTAGCGCGTCCATACGTGGCGAAACAGCGGTGTCTGACATAGAAAACGAGGCCGTGGTAATACGTTAGCCTCGATTCTAAGCGCTGGCCGCCGCGAATTCACCTATCCGTCGCCCCCCCGCAGTGCGCATGCGTTTAGTGGGGGAGAAACTCGCCACCGTTAACGTCTAACGCCGCGCCGGTAAGGGCACGGGAATAATCAGATCCCAGAAATACCGCCGCCTTCGCGCAATCCGCATCATCGGGAATACAACGCAGTGGAATATTGGCCGCTACCGCGGCTTTCTGCTGCTCCACACTTGGACCGCCCGCCTCGGCGTTCATCTGGAAGTAGCCCTCTACCGAAGGCCCCCACATCCACCCCATATACGCCGAGTTCACCCGGATATTGTCTGGCCCCAACTCCAATGCCAAATGTGAAGTGGCATTGGCCAATGCCGCCTTCGAGGCGCCGTAACCACCCTGCGTAGGCATTGGTTTGCGAGTCACCATCGTATTGATCATCACAATCGCGCCGCCGCCCTGCCGCTTCATATGCGGCACCACTTCAAGAGTCAGGCCCATGGTGCCAAAAAAGTTCACATCCATCGCCTCGCGCCAACTGTCCAGATCGGCATCGGCAATGGCAGTGAAGCTACCGGGGTTGTAGGCGCTGTTAAACAGCACATCAATCCGGCCAAAATGCGCAACGGTGGCCGCCACCAGCTCACGACACTGGGCGCGATTACTGATATCGGTGGGCACTTTCAACACGGGGCTGTCGAGGCCCGCATCGCGTATCAGTTTTTCGGCGGCGTCCAGCTTGCTAGCCGTGCGCGCGCACATTGCCACTTTCGCACCCTGACGCGCTGCCTCCAGCGCCAATTCCTGACCGAGACCGGGGCCGATGCCCGATACCAGCACTACTTTGTCTCTCAGCAACATTATCGTTATCCTGTTAGCTTACTCAGTAGTTTCAAAGCCTAGACCGTCCAGTGACGGCCGGCACCACCCGAATGGGTGGCGGTGACACCCACCGCCAACACGCGAGGAAAATCATGTCGATACGTTACGCCTATCCCCTGCTATTTCTCATCGCCAGCACACTTAGTCAGGCCGATGTCGCACTGCGTATTCAGGCTTCCAGCATCGGCGCTGGTGGCGAAATCGCCTACGGCTTTTCGCCGCACTGGGCGGTGCGCGCCGGTGCCTTGTACGGCAGCGTGAAAATAGACTTTGAAGGCGACAACAACAACGGTATAGAAGGCGACGAGCTGAGCTATAAGAGCGACATTGACCTGCGCAATGGCTACCTGATCGGCGATTGGCACCCCTGGGGGAAATGGTTCCGCGTCAGCAGTGGCTTATTGATCAACAACAGCAAGGCCAAAATCATCACGCGCTGCGAAGAAAACTCCCCTATTCCCGGCACCACTAATTGCGAATTCGGCCGCAGTCGCTTTGCCCCGGCGGTGTTGGGCGACATCATCACCAATATCGACTTTGAGCCCCTGAGCCCCTATCTTGGCATCGGCTGGTCACGGGCAACCGGCTCGGGCTTCAGCTTCAGCGCCGACCTCGGTATCGCGTATCTGGGAGACGCCAATGTTCGTATTCGCTCCACCGGCAGCTGCAACGACAATGAACAGTGCCGCAATGAAGTCAAAGAAGAAAAACGCGAAGTCGAGAAAGAACTCGATGAGCTAAACCTATTACCCATTGCCATGATGGCGGTGAGCTATCGTTTTTAAACCGCTCAGAGGGAAACGCCGTGAATAAACCACCGACGCTGCCTGACGCGCTATTTTTTCGCCACAGCCTGCGTGAAGGTTGCAAGCGCTTGCAGCTTAATACCGGCATTGTCAGCCGTGTCGTCGACGACTATTACTATGTGGTAGAGAGCCATGGCAGCAACGGCGCGTTTAATCGCGGCGACGTCTTCCCACTCAAAGACACCTGGTGTCGCACTGTCATTGAAAAACAGCGCACCGTGGCGCTATGCGACGATCACAGCCCGCAGTCCGCCCAGCACCACCCGATGTACCAAAGCCTACCGCTGCAAGCCTATATCAGTACGCCAATCTGGTGTGGTGACAAGGTGTGGGGCACCCTCAATTTTTCCAACCTGTTGCACGGCCACCCGCCCTTCAACGACGACGATATCGGCTATATTGAGCAATTAGCGCAATCGATGAGCCCCTGGCTGGATAGCGGCGACTCAGCCTAAACTTGCAGCTCCTTCGGGAAACAAATACACACTTCTGTGCCCACGCCAAGCTCCGACTTCACCTGCACTTGGCCCTTCAGCTGCTGAGTGACCAAGTTGTAGACAATGTGCATGCCCAGGCCGCTGCCGCCAAAACCGCGTTTGGTGGTAAAAAAGGGCTCGAAAATTTTTCGTCGCACCTCCTCTTTCATGCCGCGCCCATCGTCGCGGTAATCAATACAGATCTCTTTGCCCTGCTCCGTTACCTCGACCACTATTTTTCCCTCATCCCCTTCATCGTAGGCATGCAGCAGCGAGTTCATCAGCAGATTGGTGAATATCTGCGATATTGCCCCAGGCACCGAGTTAGCCTGCAGCTGCGGGTCGCAATTAATCTCGACACTGACCTTGGTCTTCTTCAGCTTGGGACGCAGGCTGAGCAGGGTCTCGTCGAAATAACTCTTAACATTGAATTGGCGGCGCTCAAAACTGGTCTGATCAACGGCAACTTGCTTAAAGCTGTGAATGAGATCCGCCGCGCGCTGCAGGTTATTGAGGATAATTTCGCTGGACTGCATGCAGTGCTCAAAATAGTGCTTCAGCCCACTGTTGGTCAGTTCGCCGCGTTGGTAAAGGTGCTCCGCTTCGATACTCTCCGCCCGCAAGGTCGATGCTGCGGTAACACTTACCCCCACCGGCGTATTCACCTCGTGAGCGACACCGGCAACCAGGCCACCCAAGGACGCCATCTTCTCGGTATCGACCAATTGTTTCTGGGTGCGGTTCAAGTCATCAACCACACGCCGTAATTGCTCATTTGCAGCATCAGCTTGCTGAATGCGCAGTTTCAACTCTTCCTGCGCCTGCTCAAGCGCGCGATCGCGGGTCGCGATATGTGACAACATCACATTGAAACCATCGATCAATTCGCCGACTTCGTCATTGCCGTAGCGCTTCGCACGCAGTGAATAGTCCCCAGACAATGACACCCGCCGAATAGTGTCCAGCAGCGCGAGAATGGGTTTACCAATAATGCCCTGCAATCGCGCAGAAATTAACAGCGCCGCCGCGACACTGATAATCAATAATAAAAACAGTAATAAGGTATCGAGCCGGGTGCTCGCCCACAAATCTTCCAGCTCACGCTCAATATAGAGTCGCCCCAAGCGCTCGTTTGCCAACCAGATATCGTGCCGAACATTCAACAAGGTCAAGCCACTATTAGGCTGCTGTATTGCCCCCTGCGGGCAGGCACTGTCACCAATGTCGCGGACAAAACCCGCGAACAAACGCGTATTGGCATCACCACCATGGTACAAACACGCGCGGCTGATCTGCGGGATACCGCGCAGTGACGAAAGAATTTCCTCGGCCGCCTTGTCATCGTTAAAACTCAGCGCCGCAGTGGTATTCAGTGAAAATACTTCCGCTACCGCATTGAGGTTTCTAGACAGGGTATCGCGCACACTAAACCAGTTGTAGACCACGAAGGTCGACTCGATCACCAACAGCACCAGCATTACAGTGCCAACGATCGACATAAGAATTTTGCGCTGTATGGGCAGGTCTCTAAACATCACAGCTCACTAGAAGAAGGGTTGCGGCGAACCTGCCTGGCCAAACTCAGCAACTTTGAACTGATTTGCAGCTCGGCCCGCTGGGCATTCAGCTGACTGATGTCGAAGCGCAACTTGCCGTCCACAATTGTAAAGCCCACCACTCCGCCATCATCGACAAAGCTGCTGCCATCGGCAATGGTCAGCATATGTCGACCCGGCAGAGCCTGCAGCCAGCGCAACAGTGTTTTGTCACCGTTCACGGCAATATACAACACGTGGCAGTCGAGCGCGTCCTCTGGCCTCAACACCAATTTATTACTTAGGTCGCGCTGATTTTTCTTTTTGTTGTGAATCAGGCTATTCACCGCCACCGCCACTTCCCGGTCACCGGCGATGCACAGTTGCAAGGGACTGGACGGTGTCTCAAACGCCGACTCCGACCAGTCTATAAAGTGAGTGAAATTGAATATGTAAGCCGCCTTAACGCGCTTTTCCAGCCCCTGCGCAGCCACTTGATGACTGAACATCACTGCCAGTAGCAACAGTACACACGGCCTAAACCAGCGACCTGCCATCACCGGATGACTCACTCAAATGTCCAGCTAAGTTGGGCATGAACACTGCGCTTAATTTCCACGCCATTCCCAAATTCCAAGTGCTCGCCATCATTCAAGTTAGTCCCGCGTATTGACAACTCAAGCTGATCATTCACCTGCCACATAACATTTACATCAATGGCCGAATAGGCATCAACGGCCTCATCCTTTAACTCGCCGACCCAGCGGCCGGCGACAAAGAGCGACCAGTGGTCACTGATATCCCAGTCGAGGCGCAACTTCAGTTGGTTGTTGGGATCGCTGGCATTGGCATCGGCAATGTTCACATCGCGACTGCCGGGCTTGGCTTCGATATCCAGATCGAAGTAGCGGTAACTGCCCAGCAGTTTTACATTCGCCTGCCACTGCCAGCGCGCAGTGACTTCCGCGCCGTGACTGCGCCCCGAACCGACGTTGGCAATAAATACCGGCACTGACTGCGGTGCGCTAAAGTCGTCGGTAAAACCGCGCAGCTGGTCGTATTCGTTGTAGAACAAGGCTACATCGACAGACAGGGAGTCACTGAGCTGGCTGCGGTAACCCAACTCGCTCGCCAGAACTTCTTCCGAGTCAAAATCGCGGTCTCCCTGTAGTAGGCCGCCAAAGACGCGTATGTCCTGGTCCAGCCGGTTGGGAATGCGCACCGCTCTTGACAGAGCCGCCCACGTCGCGCTGCGCGAGTCAATTCGGTAGCGAGCGCGGACACTGGGCTGAATCTCCTCGCCGCTGTAGTCATTGTGCTCCAGCTTGGCGCCGAGAGTCAGCCGCAAGCGGCGATCCCAGAAGTCGATCTGGTCCTGAATAAAAAAGTCGTAGCTTTCATCGCTGCGATTACGCGGAACAAAGTCAATCGTGCCGGGGTCGATCGCCGTAATGTGATCGCGGTTAAAACGAAAACCACCACCGATGACCAGCTCCTGCACGGGACTCAGTCGACGGCGGTGCTGCACCTCAAAGTCAACAACCTGGCGTTCCTCGGCAAAATTAATGCGATTATTGAATTCACTGCGATCGTAAACCAGCTGCCACTCGGTATCCGCCTGATCGGCGTGCTGCTGGCTAAGGCGAACAGTGGCATTCTCCCCGCGGTGAGATTCCTCACCCTCTATTCGCGGATCGCCGACATTGCCGCGATAAATATCGCCCTGCACGGTGAGTTGTCGCCGCTCGGCAAGCCTAAAATCGCCGCGAAACCCCGCCTGGCGATGATTCCACTGATCCCGGCTGCCCCCCCCCGAGGTCGCCGACTGCTGCCCCTGCCACTGCCCCTTGCCGTACACCCGGTAATAATTCTGCTCGCCGATCTCACCGCCATAGCGCAGATCGCTGTAGCCCTCAAACTCGCCGCCACCCCCGATGGCCTGCAAGCCGCCCAGGGTATCTGCTGCCGGGCGCGTCACAATATTGACCACACCATTGACCGCATTGGCCCCCCACAGCGCGGCGCCCGGCCCTCGAATCACCTCGATGCGCGCGATATCACGCAACAAGGTGTCTTGTGTGTACCAAAACACTCCGGAAAATAGCGGCGTGTATAAACTGCGCCCGTCCATCAACACTTCCAGCTTGTCCGCTAGGTCGCTATTAAAGCCGCGCGCGGTCACCGCCCAGGTGTGGGCATCAACCCGCGCCACTTGCATCCCCGGTATCAGGCGCAGCGCTTCGGCGAGGTTGCGCACGCCGCTGCGGCGAATCTCCTCGCCCTCTAGGACATAAATGGCCGCCGCAGTGTCGCGCAGCGGTTCGGCGCGCCGCGATACCGACACCACTTGAATATTCATTAAGTCTTCAAGGCTGAGTTCGGCAAGAGAGTCGAGTGAGGCAACTTGCATACCACCGAGGCAAGCCGCCGAAAATGACAGTAGAGGTAGCAGGATACTGTGACGCAATATTGAGCGCATTGGCAATCGTCCATGTAATTATTATTGCTGTGAACAGCCAGTCTTCACCAACTATTGCCCACAGCTAACAAGTTAGGACAATGTGAACCACTTCACCATTGCAACTTTTACCTATACCGTCGGCGCACTTTCCGCCATCCGCCGATAAGCCTCCTGCAGAGGCTTTTTGTACATCTTACCGTTATCCCCGCGCGGCAGCGCCGACTCGAAGAAAAACTGCCGCGGACACTTCACCGTCGACATCGTCTAGCGACACCAGCTGCGCAGGCGCTCGGACAACTCATCATTGGCTGGCACACCCGCCTCCGCCTGCACTACCGCCACCACCCGCTCACCAAACTCGTCATCGGGCAGGCCAAAAACGGCAACATCAGCCACGTCCGGGTGGGCAATCAGCACATTTTCCACTTCCTGAGGGTAGATATTCACGCCGCCGGATATAATCATAAAGTCGCGACGGTCTGCCAAATAAAGATAACCCTCCTCGTCAACATAGCCCATATCCCCCACTGTTGCCCAACCCTTGGCATGGTGTGCACCTGCGGTCTTTTCGGGCTCGTTGTGGTATTCAAAATCACCAAAGCCAGAGAAATAGATCATGCCGACCTCACCCGGTGGCACGTCATCGCCCTGATCGTCGACGATATGCACCTCGCCCATCAGCGCCTTGCCCACCGAGCCGGGATGCGTCAGCCACTGCTCGCTATCAATAGCGGTCAAGCCAATGCCCTCACTCGCCGCATAGTATTCATTGATAATTGGCCCCCACCACTCGATCATCTTGCGCTTGACCTCCGGCGGACAAGGCGCTGCCGCGTGGGTAGCCACCTTGAGTGAGCTCGTGTCGTAGTTGTCGCGCCGCTCCTGGCCGAGCTTTAACAAGCGAATAAACATAATCGGCACCCACTGGCTGCAATCCACGCGGTATTTTTCAATGGCGACCAACGACAGCTCAGCGTCAAAGCCGTCCATAATGACCACCGTTGCCCCCAGCGCCAGCGCCGCCATCACACTGTGCAGTGGCGCCGCGTGATACAGCGGTGCCGGTGCTAAATACACCGACTCGCCACCAATGCCCAGAAACCCGGCTATGCCCAGCATTATTTCCGGCAGCTCGTCGAAGCGCTGCTCCGGTAAGCTCGGCTTAATCCCCTTGGGCTGGCCGGTGGTACCGGAAGAGTACAACATGGCGATACCGGCACATTGCTCCGCCAACGGCTCGGCCGCGCAGCCAGCCATTGCGCCCTCCAGGCTGTCAAAGCCCTCGGCATCAGCGCCACTGACAAACCAGTGCTCTACCGCCAAAGCCCGACGATCCAATCGCTGTGCGGTATCGACAAAGCGCTGCGAGCAGACGAATAGGCGAGCGCCCGAGTTTGCCAAGATGTAGGCGACCTCGGCCGGTCGCAAATGGCTGTGCAAGGGGGTAAAAATCAATCCGCTGCGCTGTGCGGCCCAGGCAAGTTGCAGGAACCGGCAGCTATTTTCCATTTGATAGGCGATGTGATCGCCTGGGCGCAAGCCGCGCTGATAAAACAACTGCGCCAGGCGATTCGACTCGGCATTCAGCTCAGCGTAATCCATCGCCTCGCCGCTATCGGCGAGTATGCAGGCGAGCTTTTCTGGCCTATTGCGGGCGTGATGTTGCGGGTGCTGCATAATATCGCTCACTCCATGGCTGCATTATGGCGAGATCCCAATCGACGACTAACTCACGTCTCAGCTGACCACAACGGCTGCTCGGCTTCAAGCCTTCTGCTATTAGCCCTAAGCGGGCCCCGACCCTCATCGCAGTTTGTTGTCAGTGAACACATTATCTATACTAAAGCTTCATCAGCAGAGATCACCAATATGAGCGCCCTCACCGACTTACTGGCCACAGTGCAAGCCACCGCCGACCCCGGACGCTATACGGCGCGTATCGATGACTCCTGGCTGCAGGGGCGCACCGCTTTTGGCGGCCTAAGCACTGCGCTTATTGCTCACGCCATGCGCCAGCAAGTTCCCGGCGATCGCCGCCTGCGGGCGCTTTCCGTCAGTTTTGTCGGCCCGGCACCAGCCGGCGAGCACCAACTGCAATTGCGCAGCCTGCGCGACGGCGGCTCGGTCAGCCACCTGCAAGGGGAACTGCTTTGTCACGGCGACGTCGCCACCGCCGTCAATGCCGCCTACGGCAAAGACCGCATATCAAAAATTGTGGTAGACGGCCCGCCGCGGCCCAGCGACATCAAAGCGCCGGCAGACTGCATGAGCTTGCCCTTTGTGGAGGGCTTGACGCCGGCATTCACTCAGCACTTTGATATGTTACTGGCCAGCGGTGATTTGCCACTGTCAGGCGGCGACAGTCCCGACTTCGCCATGTGGCTGCGCTTTGCCGATGCCACGGAGATGACGGAAAGCGCCCTCATCGCGCTCGCCGATGCACCGCCTATGCCCGGTTTGAATATGATCACCCCGCCTGGGGTGGGCAGCTCACTAAGCTGGTATCTGGAATTCCCCGAGCCTGTGGCGCCCGGCGAGGACAGAGAAGGCTGGTGGTATTTCGACTACCGCAGTCAGGCCGGCAGCAATGGCTATTTCAGCAACACTGCCACCGTCTGGGCACCCAGCGGCAAAGCTGTTATGTTCAGCCGCCAGGTCGCGACGGTTTTTGAAAAATAGGCTGTGGAGAAAACGCTAACGATTCCTTAAACAGTTCTTGTTAGCGCTGGGTCAATAGCGACTCAGGGCTGAGTATTCTGAATACTGCCCGCCGAATGATCCTTAAAATACAGCCGAAATGGCAGGTCTTTGCGCCCGCCGAGATAAATATAAAAGCCGTAGCGGTCATTGGCATAGTCCTGCACAAACTCATAGCGCGGCGGGTCTATCGGCGCCTGGGGCACAACGCGCGGGGCAGTCACCAGCACTTCTTCAATTTCAATCGCGGGCTCATCGCCCCGCGCAGGCAGCGATACCAATACCCTGACACCTTCCTTACCGTGGGGTTCCACCGCCTCAACGCGCGCACCGGAGATCTCATCGACAAAGCCCACCCGACTTTCTATCACACCACTTTCACGGGCCACCGCCGCCGGCGGTGACGGCGGCGTCGTACAGGCGGCAGTGACCACCAGGGCCAGCAGCAAACCTGCGGAGACTAACGTGGGGCGCTTTGACATAACTCATTCCTTGCCATGGGTAGTCTCTGGAATGCTAGCAGCTGACCGCCATAGCAGCCAGCGTCATCGTCAACTCGCCACTATGCGCAGAAGGCCTGCCCGGCAGCGATCTTTTTGCCCAGCGCCGCCAAATTGCGCGCAGAACCACCCAACATCATCTCGTTGTGACGCAGCCAGGTGCAGTAGCGCCACAGCGGGTAGTCGCGATCGATTCCGGTGCCGCCGTGCAAATGCTGGGCGGCATAGCTCACCCGATGGCCGACATCACCCGCCCAGATCTTGGCGATCTGCACTTCGACACTGGCCTCGACACCGTCGTCGAGACGACTGATGGCCTGATAGCTATTCAAGCGCAGGCACTCAACGTCGATAAAGCAGTTGGCCGCGCGATGCCCGACCGCCTGAAACGTGGCAATCGGCACCCCAAACTGCTGGCGCTCGGCGGTATACGATGCCGTCATCCGCATCGCCTTGTCACTGGCGCCCAGCTGATGGGCACACAGCGCCGCAGTGGTGTGCTCGGCCAAACTCTTCAGCAGCGCGCGCGCCGCATCACCGCTGGCAATAATGTTATCGGCACTCACCTCGACATTATCGAGACTCAGCCGGTACTGCGGCTCGTAGTTGGTGACCTCCATCGCCGCCATCTCCAAACCGACGCTACCGGGCTGCAGCAGCACCACCACCGCGGCATCGCCGTCGGCTGCCGCCAACAATATATGCTGGGCCTGTTTGGCAAAGGGCACACACAGCTTCTCACCACTGATACGCAGACCATCGCCAGAGCGCTGGGCGCGACAGTCGCGCGGCTGGCTGGGGTCTTCATTATTGGCTTCCATCAAGGCCGCCGTCAGCAGGGTTTCGCCGCTGACCGCACCGGGTAGCAGTCGCTGCTTTTGTTCACTCGAAGCAAACTGCTGGATTGGCAGGGCCGCTGAAATACAGTGGGAAATAAACGGCAGTGGCGCGATGCTGCGGCCCACTTCCTCGGCGATCAATGCCGCCTCAAAAAAGCCAAAGCCCATGCCGCCGTATTCCTCGTCGACGGCCACGCCAAGCAAGCCGGCCTGCGCCACTTGCTGCCACAGCTCGCGGTCAAAACGCTCGGCCTTATAGCTGTCGTACTGCGCGAGTTTTTCCTGTGTGACCTGCTCACTGAGAATTTCACGCGCCAAATTTTGTACATCGCGCTGCTGTTCTGAAAGTCCGAAATCCATAATTGTTCTCTCTTTTATTCGTTCACCACGCTAGCGCGAGGCGCGGGGCATCCACAGACCGGCAGCGGAAATAATATCGCGCTGAATTTCATTAGTGCCGCCACCAAAGGTGATAATCGACGCGGTGCGATACAGCCGTTCAATGCGCGAAGCAATGGGGTCGGCGCCCGGAGTGCGGCGGTTAACCAGCGAGGCCTGGCCAATAATCTCGCCCAACAGGCGATAGACTTCGATAAAAAACTCAGAGCCGTAAACCTTGGCCGCCGAGGCATCGGCCATTTCCAACTGCCCCTCGGTCATCGCCCAGGCCTGTTTGTAGCAAACCAACTTCAGGGCTTCTATGCCGCTGCGCACCTTGGCCAGGTTCATCTGCACCCAGGGCTGGTCGATAATTTTGCCGCCCTCGGCCGCCTCGGTGGTCTGCGCCCAGCGCACCACATTGTTAAACATTTCCGCGGTGGGGCCGAAATTCACCAGGCTCAAGCGCTCGCGATTCAGCTGGCCGGTAATTAGCTTCCAACCGGCGTTCAGCTCACCCACCATGGCCTCGTCGCCTACGCGAATATTGTCGTAAAAGGTGGCGTTCGTGCGCACCCCACCCAGGGTATTCACCGCGCTGCAAGACCAACCGGGGTCGTTGGTCGGTACTAGGAACATGGAGATCCCCTTGTGCGGCTTGGCCGCATCGGGGTCGGTGCGACAGGCCAGCCACACGTAGTCACAGAAATGCGCCAGACTGGTCCACATTTTCTGACCGTTGATCAACCAGCCGTCGCCGTCGCGCACCGCCGAGGTTTTCAAACTGGCCAAATCGGTGCCCGCACCAGGCTCGGAATAGCCAATGGCAATCAGGCATTCACCTGCGAGGATCTTGGGGACGATTTCGCGTTTCTGCCAGTCGTTGCCGTGCTCAGCCAGCTGTGGCCCCACTGACTCGGTAGTCAGGAAGGGAAAGGGGTAACCGGCGCGCATAACTTCTTCGACAAAAATAAATTGCTCAATGGGGCTCATGCCCCGACCACCCAGCTCTTTGGGCCAGCCCACCCCAATCCAGCCGTCGCGCCCCATTTGCTTTAACGCCTCGCGCCACAGTGGCCCGCCGCCCTCACCCATGCTCTCATCGCACTCAGCTTTGAGCTCCGGCGTCATCAGGACGTCAAAATATGCCCGCAATTCCTTGCGCAGCGCGTTCTGTTTAGCGCTAAACTCTACTTTCATTATTGCCTTCCTCTGTATCGCTGCAAATGGCGGCCGCAGTCATCGTTGACGCGTAGGCCTATCATAGGCCGGCACTGCACGCCGACAATTGCAAAAGCTGTCATCGGGCTGACATATGCAATCATCGGCATCACGCGCGACCGGCGAGAATCACTCCACCATTCAGACGATAGCTCCAGGCCCCTGTACTTGCGATCATTTGGCGCTGATAAATCCATCACTCAGTGGTGCCCCCAGCGGCATCCTCACGCGGAGACTCGGCATGAGTGACAAGCCTGTACAGGCGGCCATCGAGGGCTGGTTTACCCTCGATACCGACAAGCCCCACCTCATTGGCGCCCAATGCGACAGCTGCGGCACATACTATTTCCCCAAAAACCTCAGCTATTGCCGTAACCCCAACTGCGAGGGCGAAGCCTTTAGCGAAGTGCAGCTCAGCCGCACCGGCAAGATCTGGTCTTACACCAACGCCTGCTACAAGCCGCCGGAGCCCTTTGTCGCCGAAGAGCCCTTTGTGCCCTACGGCATCGCCGCGGTAGAGCTGGAAAAAGAGCAAATGATCGTGCTCGGCCAAGTCGTCAAAGGCGTCGGCACCGAAGACCTCAAAGTCGGCCAAGACGTGGAGCTAGTGCTGGAAACCCTTCACGAAGATGAAGAGTCGGTCAAAATTACCTGGAAGTGGAAGCCGCTGGGCTGAGCCGCTGGCGAGATGAGTGGAGAATTCAATGAGTAACGATATCGCTATCCTTGGCGTCGGCATGCACCCCTGGGGTAAATGGGGTAAGAACTTCAGCGAGTACGGCGTATTCGCCGCCCGCGCCGCTCTGAAAGATGCCGGCATTCCCTGGCAGGACGTCGGTTTTGTATCTGGCGCGGCCACGATGCGCTGCGGCTACCCCGGCTATGTAGCCGGCGCGACCTTTGCCCAAGCCTTAGGCTGGCAAGGCGCCCAAGTGAACACCTCCTACGCCGCCTGCGCCTCTGGCTCGCAGGCGCTGGCCGCGGCTCAGGCCAAAATTTTGTCGGGCGAGTGCGAAGTGGCCCTAGTGGTTGGCGCCGACACGACCCCCAAGGGCTTTTTGGCACCGGCCAAGGGCTACCGCCCGGAAGATCCGGACTGGCTGCGCTTCTATCTGGGCATTACCAATCCGACCTACTTCGCCCTGTACGCGCGCCGCCGCATGGACCTCTTCGGCGACACCGAAGAAGATTTTGCCCGCGTCAAAATCAAGAACAGCGAGCACGGTTTTACCAACCCCAATGCCCGCTATAAAAAGAAATTCACCATGGAAGACGTAATGAACTCCGCCATGGTCGCCGACCCCCTGCGCCTGCTGCAAATCTGCGCCACCTCTGATGGCGGCGCCGCCATGATTGTGTCCAGCATGGATTACGCCAAACGCCTCGGCAAAGCCGACGCCGTGCGTGTAGCTGCGGTATCTACGGTCACCCCAACCTTCGCTAGCGCCGTGGTAGAAATGCCCGATATCGCCACTGACTCGGCCGCAGCAGCCGGCGTTGAGGCCCACCGCTTCCGCGCCGCACTACCAGCCAAGGCGTACGAGCAAGCCGGCATCGGCCCCGAAGACGTCAATGTTGCCGAGGTTTACGATCTGTCGTCCGCTCTGGAAATGGACTGGTACGAAGACCTGCAGCTCTGCGGTCGCGGTGAAGCGGCGCAACTGGTGCGCAACGGCGACACCAAGCTCGGCGGTCGCTTGCCGGTTAACCCCTCTGGCGGTCTGGCCTGCTTTGGCGAAGCCGTGCCTGCCCAAGCGCTGGCTCAGGTCTGTGAATTGACCTGGCAGCTGCGCGGCCAGGCAGGTGAGCGCCAAGTACCCGGCGCAAAAGTTGGCATCACCGCAAACCTGGGGCTGTTTGGCCACGGCTCATCAGTCATCGTAAAAAAATAAGCCGTCACTGGCAGGAAACAACAAGGGGCCCCATGGGGCCCCTTGTTGTTTCCACCCCGCTCACAAACCGTCGGGGCAGCTCACACCCGTGCCGCCCAAGCCGCAGTAGCCACCGGGGTTTTTATCCAGATACTGCTGATGATAGGCCTCAGCGTAATAAAAAGGGCCGGCGGTTAAAATCTCTGTGGTAATCTCGCTGTGGCCGGCAGCGCTAAGCGCCTGCTGATAGCTCAGCTTGCTGCGTTCCGCGAGCTGCTGCTGCGCATCACTAAAGGTATAAATACCCGAGCGATACTGAGTGCCAACATCATTGCCCTGACGCATACCCTGTGTGGGGTCGTGGCTTTGCCAAAAACAGCACAGCAGCTTGCCATAATCGATCTCTGCGGTGTTATACACCACTAGTACCACCTCGTTGTGACCCGTCATCCCCGAGCACACTTCTTCATACAGCGGGTTCGGGGTGTGGCCCCCGCAATACCCCACCGCCGTCGTATAGACCCCGGGCAGCTGCCAAAATTTGCGTTCAGCGCCCCAAAAGCAGCCAAGGCCAAATACCGCCTGCTCACAACCCGCGGGAAACGGCCCCTTCAGCGGCGTTCCCAGCACAGTGTGTCGCTCTGGCACCGACATCGGCTCGCTGCGACCGGGCAGGGCCTCATCGGACTCGGGTAGTGCGCTGGGCCGGCGCAGGCGGTCAAAAATACTCATCGCTGAGTCTCCTTATTGAGCGGCTTAAACACCCCCTAACTATGCCCTGATTACCTGCCCTCTGGCCAGCGCCGCAAAGCCACACAGCATGCGGATTCTGGCGCGACTAGCCGGCGACAAAATTCACCCAGATTTTTTATTGCTATTTACCGGTAAAAAAGTTTAAATCGCCGCCTCTTTTAGCCCTGCGGAGGATTTATGCTAGATGAAAAGCTTGGATCTTATGCCTTCTTTGGAGGCTGGCGCTGCCAAAACTAATCCGGTCACTTGCTCGGACGAAAATCTCGATCACTTCATCGTGCGCGATGGCGTAGCCTACGCCGGCACGCATCTGATCATCGACCTGTGGGGAGCCTCCCATCTCGATGACATCCCCCGCATGGAAAAAGCCTTCCTGGATTGCGTAAAAGAATGTGGCGCGACGCTGCTGCACATTCATATGCACCACTTCACCCCCAATGGCGGCGTGTCGGGTGTAGCCGTATTGGCGGAGTCGCATATCAGTGTGCACACTTGGCCAGAGCGCGACTACGCAGCCTTTGATGTCTTTATGTGTGGTGACGCCAAGCCCGAGCTGGCGGTGGGTATATTGCAAAAAGCCTTTAACCCTTCGCGTATAGAAGTCGGCGAAAACCTGCGTGGGAGAATGGACGATGTCTGAGTGGTTCGACGAAACCCTCCACAGTGGTTATCACCAAGGCTTCCGCGTAAAGGAAGTACTTTTCGAGAGCAAAACCGAACACCAGCACCTAGTCATTTTCGAGTCTCAGGACTTTGGCCGGGTTATGGCGCTGGACGGTGTGATTCAAACCACTGAGCGAGATGAGTTCGTCTACCACGAGATGCTCGCCCATGTACCGCTGTTTGCCCACGGCAATGCCAAAGACGTGCTGATTATCGGCGGCGGCGACGGCGGCCTGCTGCGCGAAGTTCTGCGCCACCAGGGCGTTGAGCACGCGGTACAAGTAGAGATTGACCAGGCGGTTATCGACATGTGCGTGGCATACCTGCCACGCCACTCCAACGGCGCCTACGACAATCCTCGCGCAGAAATTGTGATCGGCGACGGCATCGACTATGTGCGCAACTGCGAGCGCCAGTTCGACGTTATCCTGTCTGATAGCACCGACCCCATCGGTCCCGGCGAAGTGTTGTTTACCTCGCCGTTTTACGAAGGCATTAAACGCTGCCTCAAACCGGGCGGCGTATTCGCCGCACAAAACGGTGTGGCGTTTATGCAGCCGGATGAAGTCAGCACCACTCACCAGCGCCTGTCGCCGCTGTTCAATGACTGCCACTTTTACGCTGCGGCCGTGCCGACCTATGTTGGCGGCATCATGACCTTTGCCTGGGCCAGCGATAACAAGGCTCTGCGCGACACCGACCTGGCAACGCTGCAACAGCGTTTCGCCGCTAGCGGCATCCGCACACGTTATTACACGCCAGCGTTGCACCGTGGCAGCTTTGCCCTGCCCCAGTATATTCTCGACACACTTACCGGCGAGTAAGCCGCACTGAACCCTCTGCATATTTTCGCCAAGACGCGCTTACATGGGCGCGTCAACACTCACATTTTGCCTGCATTTCCGCTAGGCTAACCTGGCGCATCGTCTCGTGGCGACCACCCATCTACATCTGTATAAAGAGCGACCGGCCCTATGAAATTTCGTTTCCCCGTTGTGATCATCGACGAAGACTTCCGCTCCGAGAATATCTCCGGCTCCGGCATTCGCGATCTGGCCGACGCCATCGGCCGCGAGGGCATGGAGGTCGTCGGCTTTACCAGTTACGGCGACCTCACCGCCTTCGCCCAACAGGCCAGCCGCGCCTCCTGCTTTATTCTGTCTATTGACGACGAAGAGTTTAACGATGGCAGTGACGAGGCCATCGGTCAGGCACTGGAAGCCATACAGGAATTTCTACAAGCGGTGCGCCACCGCAACACCGATATTCCGGTGTTTCTCTACGGTGAAACCCGCACCTCGCGCCACATTCCCAATGAAATTCTGCGCGAGCTGCACGGCTTTATTCACATGTTTGAAGACACTCCGGAATTCGTTGCCCGCCACATCATCCGCGAGGCCAACAAATATCTAGAATCGCTGGCACCGCCGTTTTTCAATGCACTGATGAACTATGCCAGCGACAGCTCCTACAGCTGGCACTGCCCCGGTCATTCCGGCGGCGTCGCATTTCTTAAAAACCCTGTAGGCCAGATGTTTCACCAGTTTTTCGGCGAAAACCTGCTGCGCGCCGATGTCTGCAACGCCGTCGAAGAACTGGGCCAACTGCTCGACCACACCGGCCCAGTTAGCGATAGTGAACACAATGCCGCGCGCATCTTCGGCTGCGACCACCTGTTTTTCGTCACCAACGGTACCTCCACCTCCAACAAAGTGGTGTGGCACTCAGTAGTCGCCCCCGGCGACATCGTGGTGGTCGACCGCAACTGCCACAAGTCGATTTTACACAGCATTATTATGACCGGCGCGATCCCCGTGTTTCTTACCCCCACTCGCAACCACTACGGCATTATCGGGCCGATCCCCAAAAGCGAGTTTTCGCCAGAGACCATCCGCAAAAAAATCGACAACCACCCCTTTGCCAAGGACGTCGCCGAGAAAAAGCCGCGCATTCTTACCATCACACAAAGCACCTATGACGGTATTGTTTACAACGTCGAGGAAATTAAAGACATCCTCGACGCAAGCATCGACACCCTGCACTTCGATGAGGCCTGGCTGCCGCACGCGGCATTTCACCCCTTCTACGAGAACATGCACGCCATCGCCAACGACCGGCCGCGCGCCGACGAGACGCTGGTATTCGCCACCCAGTCCACCCACAAATTGCTCGCCGGCCTGTCACAGGCCTCGCAAATTTTGGTGCAAAACGCCCAGCACCGTAAGCTCGACACCCACCGTTTTAACGAGTCCTACCTAATGCACTCGTCAACCAGCCCGCAGTACGCGATTATCGCTTCCTGCGATGTTGCCGCGGCGATGATGGAGCCCCCCGGCGGCACCGCGCTGGTGGAAGAATCCATTATGGAAGCCATCGACTTCCGCCGCGCCATGCGCAAAGTCGACGCCGACCACGGCGACGACTGGTGGTTTAAAGTCTGGGGACCGGAATACTTGGCCGAAGAAGGCATTGGCGAGCGCGATGACTGGGTTATTCACTCCGGCGACCGCTGGCACGGTTTTGGCGACATCGACTCCGGCTTTAATATGCTCGACCCCATCAAAGCCACCATCATCACCCCGGGGCTCGACGTCGACGGCAACTTCGACGAGGCCGGAATTCCCGCCTCCATCGTCAGCAAATATCTGGCGGAGCACGGCATTATTATCGAAAAGACCGGCCTCTATTCCTTTTTCATCATGTTCACCATCGGCATTACCAAGGGCCGCTGGAACTCCATGGTGACCGAGTTGCAGCAATTTAAAGACGACTACGACGCCAACCTGCCGCTGTGGCGGGTAATGCCAGCCTTTGCGCGCAAACACCCTCAATACGACAAAGTCGGACTGCGTGACCTTTGTAACGACATCCACAGCGTCTACAAGGAATACGACCTGGCGCGGATCACCACCGAGATGTACCTATCCGAAATCGAACCGGCAATGATCCCCGCCGATGCTTGGGCAAAAATGGCTCACCGCCAAATTGAGCGCGTCGCCATTGATGAACTCGAAGGCCGCACCACCGCCATGCTGGTTACCCCCTATCCGCCCGGCATCCCGCTGCTCATTCCCGGTGAGCGTTTCAACGCCACCATCGTGCGCTACCTGCAGTTCGTGCGTGACTTCAACTCGCGCTTCCCCGGCTTTGAGACCGACTGCCACGGTCTGGTCAAAGAAAACGTCGACGGCGTCGACCGCTACTTTGTCGATGCGGTAATCGATTAACCAGCACCACGGCAGGCGCCCCCGTCGCCTGCCGCCCAAACGCCCTACCTACAATCGCATTCGCAAGAAAAATGTCTATATTTTCCTTGCAGTTAACTCCTGCTTGAATAAAAGCCGTATGGTTAATCCGTCACAATTCCAACTTCTAAACTTGCAGCGCCAAACGAAGTCGTTAGTATAAGTACGTAGTTCAAAAGCGGGAAAGTAACGTCGCAAAGACGAGCAGACCATAATTATCCCCGCACAAAATCATCAACGCCTATGACAGTCAGGTCTTTAACCTATGCGCGCAAAACATAGCCCTATCCGCAAACGCAACCGCTTAGCGGTAGCTGTCGCAATGGCCTCAATGGTCATGCCGTACCCTGTATACTCACAGTCTCTAACAGCCGCGCCAGAGGCCCTAACCCCGCTAGTAAACGATGTCAGCTCTGCGCTGCTCCCCGTTACCACCGCAGCGGGCAGTGCGCTATCACCGATCACCAACCCTCTCGACTCCGCACTTAGTCCGCTCAACGAGGCTTTAGCGGGAGACCCGATTGGCGCGGCGCTGGCCCCGCTGACCGAGCCACTGGGTGCCGCAACCGCGCCGGTCATTGAGACGGTCGATGTCGCCCTCGACCCACTCACCGACCCCATTGACCAGCTACTACTCGCCCCCGTTGTCGAGGTAGCCGAACCGCTAACGGCTCCGGCAGTCGACGCACTGAGCCCGGCTCTCACCCCCATCGATTCGGTCACTGAAGACCTGAC
>JBFKEA010000015.1:0-20204 GCA_041619375.1 Spongiibacter sp.
AGTCATTGGTAGCACTGCGCAATCGCTGCTCCTGCAGAAGCAGGGCAAAGCCGGGTACCACGCCGGTGCTGACAATGGCGATAACGCAGAGGGTGATCAGTAACTCGATCAGAGTCTTTCCTTGCTGCTTCATCATGGACTCCCTTCCATGTTGCTGCTATAGCTATAGTCAGGGATGGGGGTTTTTTCAAGGATGATAGGGCCGCGATTCAACAGAGGGTATGTCACGTTGTAGGGGCATATGCGTATTAATTTTGTGAACCAGTCGGCGTAATTTGCATAGTAAGACACATTAATGCAAAGGCGACGGTTTATGACGGCAATGCGAGCACAGGGGTTTACGCTGATAGAGCTGCTGGTCACCGTGTCCGTGGTGGCGATTCTCGCTTCGGTGGCGGTTCCTAGCTTCAATAACTTTGTGGTGGATTCCCGGGTGCGGGCCGATATGCAAAATCTTGTCCGCTCCACTTCGGCGGCACGCGCTGAAGCGGTGAGCCGGGCGGTTGAGGTACGCGTTACCGCCACCGACGATGACTGGGCAAAAGGCTGGCGGGTTTGGGTGGACCGCGATAGCGATGGCACGCTGGATGCCGGCGAGACGGTTAAGCTGATTTCGGCTATTTCGCCTGCCGCCAGTTTAGTTGCGAGCCGTGGTGGGGTCAGTATTAAGGAGTTTCGTTTCAACCGTCAGGGGTTTTTGAGCGATCCACAGCCGGTGTCTTTAGCGTATGCCTCAAGTGAAGATAGCTGTAACCGCGAGCGCGATTTGACATTGAGTGCAAGCGGTCAAATGTCGGTGATTGCGAGGGATTGCAAATGAGTGCGATGCGAAGCAAGCAAGGTGGCACGACCTTAATTGAGGTACTGGTGGCGATTTTAATCACCGCGACCGGTGTTATGGGCACCGCGTCAATGCAGCTGAATTCGGTGAAATTCAACCAAACCGCCAAACACCGTTCGGCGGCGGTTTTTCTCGCTAACGATATTACTGATCGCCTGCGTGCCAACCGCGCCAAAGCCATAGCCGGTGACTACGATAGGGCCGTTGACGACGCAGCCCCGACCGGCGATAGCACAGTGGCGGTTGATTTGCGTGAATGGTTGGCGGAGCTTGGTCGGCGTGTTCCCAGCGGAGAGGGGGCGATAACACGTAATGGCAGCCGTTTTACGATTGTGGTGCGTTGGAACGAGGCCCGCTTGGCGAAAACACGGGAAGATGGCAGTGATGGCTTGCAGGCCTTTGCATTTACGACGGAGTTATAAGGTGAAATTGAGGCAGGGAGGTTTTGGCTTAGTTGAGTTGATGATCGCGATTACATTGGGTTTGGCGCTCAGTGCGGCCGTCATTCAGGTGTTTGTCGCCAGCCGCGCCAGCAATCGCGTGCAAGACTCTTTGTCGATGATCCAGGAAAACGCCCGCTTTGCCATGGCCTTTCTGGGCAAAGAAATTCGTATGGCGGGTTATATGGGCTGCAGCTCCTTGGGGAATGTCTCGATCCATGTGATTGCCCAGCCCAGTAGTGAGGTGGACTTTGTTCCTGTTTTTGGCGAAGAGAATGTGACGGCGGGGAACGAGCGAAATGCACAACCGGGAACCGATACTATCAGGGTCAAACGCGGTTCAGATGACCCGATAAAAATTACCGGGAACTTATCTCCGAGCAACGCCAATGTGCAGATAGAAAACAACAGCTTAAATGTCAGCCAGGGTGATTACGTGCTGCTGGCCGATTGCGGGACTGCCGATATTTTTCGTGTAACCAATTCGCCGAAAAAGAAGGGGGAAGGTCAGACCACGTTGGCGCATTCAACTGCCAGCAATAGAAAAAATCGGCTCAGTAAGATTTATGGCGGTGATGCCGAGGTGTTCGGCTTCGAAACAAGCCATTTCTTTGTGCGCGATACGGGCCGCGATACCTCTAGCGGTTTGCCGATATACGCCCTGTATAGTCAACAGCGTACCGCGTCATCGGGGGGAGTAATGGGGCCTGCCGTTGAACTGGTGGAAGGGGTGGAGAATTTGCAGCTCAGTTATGGTGTTGATGAAACGAATAATCGCTCGGTAGATGTCTATCGACAAGCTGACGCCGTGGCCAATTGGCAAAACGTGATGAGTGTACGCGTTGAGTTAACGCTGGTGGGCAACGATGAAAATGTTGTCGGCGAGACCGGGACCAACACCGCTCAGCAGGTTTACGACAGTAACGGCCAACTGCTGGCTAATAACGATGGCCGGATGCGGCAGGTGTTTACCTCGGTATTTGCGCTTAGGAATCGTTTGCCATGAACGCGTCAAGACGGTTTAAGCAAGGCGGGGCGGCGTTAATCGTCGCGCTGGCGTTTATGCTGATACTCAGCATCATTGGCGTCGCCGCGATGCAGAATGCGACCATGCAGGAGCGGATGGCCGGTAACAGCAAGGACGTGAATATTGCCTTCCAAGCTGCCGAAATCGCTGTGCGTCACGCCGAGGCGACGCTGCCCGATCTAAAACCCTTGGACTTTGACGGCAGTGAGGGCGCGTATCTTTCCTGTCCCGATCCGGACGACGACCGCCAAGCCTGCCAGAGCCCGGACTGGAATGACTATGACTCAAAGGGGTGGGTATTAATTGATGGCAAATTGTCCGCCGTGAGCCGTCAGCCGGAATTTATTATTGAACAGATCGCCGGCGTTGACGACCCGACTGCGTCATTGGACGCCGATAAAACGGTATCGCTGAAAGGGTATTACAGGGTGACTGCCAGGGGGTTTGGCTTGAATGAGCGAAGCATGGTGGTACTGGAAACAACCTACAAACGTGTAGAAAAATAAATGGAAGGTGTCCGTTATGGCTCTCTTAGCTAAAAGTCAGTGCCTTAGCCGTGCTGCTGGCCTACGCCGGAGCGTGGCCATACTGGTCACCGCGTTTTTGGCCGTGAGCAATGCCGCGTTTGCCGATGAGTGTACTACTCAAGCCACAACGCCACGCTATCTAGGCATAAATAATGGTAATGATTCCTATGCCTTTGCTGGCTTAGAGAGCATCGACAGAGTTGTCAGTATTGAATTGGAAAGCTTGACCAATGTCTGCGGGGCGAGTTCTTATACCTTTAACAGCAATATTCTTACGGTGCGTAACAGCCGTCTCAATCCGCTCAAATGTAAAGCCAAATTTACCGTAGAGGGGCCAGAGGCCGGTTGTGTCAGCTCTACGGCGGATAGCGATATTGCCCAGAGCCCGTTGTTTTTGGCGCAGTCCGCCGCGCCGAATATTCTGTATCTTCTCGATGACTCCGGCTCGATGCAATTTGAGCTGATGCCCTCTGAAATTATTGGCGGCAGCTCGCGATACATTTTTCCGCGGGCCAATGGGGTTTACGGTAGCTCGGATTATTCCAATTTGGTGCCGACTGTTGATGACAACGACCCCTACAATGCGCGCAGTCGTTCGCCGCAGGTCAATACTATTTACTACAACCCGTCTATTACCTATGAGCCGTGGATAAAAGGCGACGGCAGCCGCTATCCCGATGCAAATATCCTGTGTGCGCCGCACAACCCCCTGAATGTTTTTACCCTGCAAACCTTGGTTAACTGCCGAAACTTTACTCTGCTCAATTCTAATTTCAATTCGAGTAGCTGGGTTAGTTGTGACAAGGCGGGCAGCTGCAGTACCAGTTCGGCTACTAAAAGTTTTTGGCCTGCGACCTATTTTTGGTACCGGGGCAGCGGTGACCCATGGCTGTGGAATAGTTATCAAAAAGTTGAAGTGCGGCCGGGCCTGAGTTACAGCGGTCACGGCCGGGAAAACCGCGATGATTGCGCGGCAGCGGCAACGGCGACCTGCAGTTACCTGGAGGAAATACAGAATTTTGCCAACTGGTATACCTATTACCGCTCGCGGATTGCAACCGCGCGGGCGGGGTCGGGGCTGGCGTTTTACGAGCAGGGCGGGAATATTCGCGTGGGCTTTGGCAGCCTCAATTCGTCCAGTAAGGATATCGATGGTGTCAGTACCAGTGTGTTGATAAAGGGCGTGAGGAAATTTGCCGGTGCTGATCGCAATGCTTTTTTCGATGAGCTGTATAAGCTGAACATTCC
This sequence comes from Spongiibacter sp., assembly GCA_041619375.1. Taxonomy (GTDB): domain Bacteria; phylum Pseudomonadota; class Gammaproteobacteria; order Pseudomonadales; family Spongiibacteraceae; genus Spongiibacter. Next base: position 4,084 of record JBFKEA010000015.1, read on the forward strand.
CGCGCAGGGCACGCCGCTGCGCCGCGCCCTGAATACCGCGGGGCAGTATTACCAGCGCACAGACAACAAAGGCCCCTGGGGCGGCACGCCGGGCACAGACGATGGCACAGAGCAACTGGAATGTCGCCGCAATTATTCCGTGCTGGTGACCGATGGCTATTGGTCGGGCAGTAGCGCCGGTGGTGGCGCGGCGGCGAATAACGACGGCACGGACCTGCCCGCGCACACCTCGCCAACGGGCGGTAGCTATAGCTATAAAGCGGTTTCTCCGTTTGCGGATAGCCGTTCGGATACGCTGGCAGATGTGGCCATGTATTACTGGAAAAACGACCTGCGCAGCGATCTGCAAAATGTGGTTTCCGTGAATCAAAACAACCCGGCGTTTTGGCAGCATATGGTCACTTTTGGTGTGGGTTTGGGCGTGACCGGAACGATAGAGCCGAAAACGGCGTTTGCGGCGATTGAGTCTGGCGCGACCGTGACATGGCCTAGTCCGACATCCGCACAAGCACACAAGATCGATGATCTGCTCCACTCGGCGGTAAATACCCGCGGTGGCTTCTTTAGTGCGGCAAACCCCGAGGTGTTCGCCTCAGAGCTTTCCGATGCCTTGCAGGCGATTGCCAATGAAAGCAAATCATCGGCGTCGGCCATCGCGGCCAATTCAACTCGCCTTGACTCGGGCAGCTTGGTGTATCAGGCCAGTTTTAACAGCTTGGATTGGAGCGGGCGTTTGGTGGCCTATGCCATCAACGATGACGGCAGTCTCGGCGGTATTAAGTGGGATAGCAATACCGATAGTATTCCGGCGCCGGCGGCGCGCAACATCTTCACCGGTGTGGGCGCGCCCGGCAGCAGCACATCTACCGCGGTGTCGTTCAAGCCCGGTAATTGGCTAGAGCTTAACTTGTTGCAGCGTCTGGCGCTGAATGACGGTGGTCTCGATGTTCTGGGGCAATCCTTGTTGAACTGGTTGCTGGGCGACCGCAGCGACGAGGGCGGGTTATTTCGCAGCCGCTCGGTGCTGCTGGGTGATATTGTGAATTCCGATCCGGCGTTTGTGGGCAGCGAAGATGACTACGGTTTTCAGGTGTTCAGTGGTGCTGAAGGCAATAGCTACCGGACATTTTTGAAGTCCAAGGCGTCGTGGCCCTCTATGTTGGTGGTTGGCGCAAACGATGGCATGTTGCACGGCTTCAATGCCGAAACGGGCCGAGAGTTATTCGCCTACATCCCTGTTTCGGTCTATCCCGAATTGGCGAAATTGGCCAGTGCCGATTACGAGCATCGCTATTATGTTGATGGCTCCCCGCGGGTCAGTGACGCTTATATAGGCGGTGGCTGGAAAACGGTTGCGGTCGGGTCTACTGGGGCCGGTGGGCGCTCGGTGTTCGCGATCGATGTCAGCAACCCGAACAGCATCAGTCAGCGCAACTTCTTGTGGGAGTTTGCCACTACAAACGATGACGAGCATAAACTGGGTGTGGCGATGAGCGAGCCGACCATTATTCGTGTCGATGCGGATGACAGGTGGGTGGCGATTTTTGGCAATGGCTACGATTCCGGCGATACCGTAAAGCTGATGCTTGTTGACTTGGAAACTGGGGAGCTGATTGAGGCAATAGACACCGAAGTGTCTGGTGACGGCAATGGTCTCGCCTCGCCAGTACCGGTCGATGTCGACAACGACCGCATTACCGATTTCGTCTATGCGGGCGATTTGAAAGGGAATTTGTGGAAATTCGATCTGCGTGGCAATTCCTCCTCAAACTGGGACGTTGCCTTTAAATCGGGGTCGACCCCAGAGCCGTTGTTTACTGCGCGCGACAGCAGTGGCCAGCCCCAGCCAATTACCATGCGCCCGACCGTGGGTAATCATGAAGACGGCGGCTACTACGTCTACTTCGGTACCGGCAAGTTCTTTGAGACCGGTGATGCGGTTGTCGGGGATAATCCGCAGAAGCAGGATTTCTACGGTATTCGCGACCTGGATGTACAGGTGCAGCGTGCAGATCTATTGGTGCAGGACATCATTTATGAAGATTTCGGCGTTACCAAAGATGGCAAGGATACGAAGTTCTCGGTGCGCTTGGTGACAGCCAATGGCGCCGATGCCGCGCCGGCACAAGGTTGGCGCTTGCCGCTCGAACCGCCCAGTAATACGGCTGAAGGTGAGCGGGCGGTGTCCCGGCCCATCCTGCGCAACGGCCGTGTCATTTTTACAACTCTGATTCCGACTAGCAATGTTTGCGGCTTTGGTGGGCGCAGCTGGTTAATGGAAATCGACGCACAGACCGGTGGTCGCTATAAAGATCCGGTTTTGGATACCAATAGCGACGGTTTGATCGATGAGCTGGATGTGATTCTTCACAACGGCGAGTATGTGCCGATCAGCGGTCGCGGCAGCGACGAAATTATTAAAACGCCGGGCATTGTCAGCAAGGGCGACGTCGAGTACAAATACACCTCTGGCAGCAGCGGTACTATTGGCGTGGTGGTGGAACGAGGCGAAGATGAAAGTACCCTCGGTCGTCAATCTTGGAGGCAGCGACAATAATGGCGGGTTTTGTGAGTAGAGGTTTTACCTTGATAGAGGTGATGATCGCGGTGGCGATTGTCGCTATCTTGGCGTCCATCGCCTACCCCAGCTATCAAGAGCAGATTGCCAAATCCCGTCGCAATGAGGCGACCAATGCCCTGATGGTCGGCGCGCAGGCTCTCGAGCGCTATTACTCAGCAAACGGTCGCTATACCACCACGGCCGGCGGCTCAACACTGCCGGCAGTCTATCCGACGAAGGTGCCGGAGAGTGGCAGCAGCCACTACAGCATCGTCGTGTCGGGTACGCCCAGCGCAAATAGCTTTACGCTGATGGCGCAGCGCGCTGGGGCGATGGCCGGTGATGACTGCGGCAATTTCACCATGAGTGAGACCGGCGAAATGGCGCTGGTCGATAAGCCTTCTAGCTCCTCTAAAACCCTCGCTGACTGCTGGCGTCGGTAGCCAGTCGCGTGCTGTTTAGCTAGCGTCTATACGCGTAAGCCGTTAGTGTCGAATAGCGCGCGGTTTTGGCTTTTCCCTTTGTACATACCTTATAAATCTGCGTATTCTCCTCTCAGCGCGGTCGATTGATAATTGCGCGCCTGCCTTACTGGCAGCATATAGCGCAATTTCCCCAGTAGCAGGATGCTCGCTCCTATCAAGGTTGATGGTTGGGGAGGTTCGTTTGTCTTTTACAATTTGCCGCTGCTTGGGCTATAAAAACAAGTTTTCTGGCGTAGGAGATGTGACGAAGTGCGAGCTGAGTGCAGTAAGGGCTTTACGCTGATTGAATTGATGATCACGGTGGCGATTATTGCGATACTCGCCACGTTGGCATTACCTGCCTATCAAAACCATGTCGCGAGAGCGAATCGCGCTGCCGCTGCAAATTTTGCTATGGAAGTCGCAAATATGCAGGAGCGTTTTTACCTTGATAATCGCGCTTACGCCACAAGTATCACGGTTCTTGGCGCATCAACGCCCGCCGAAATTAGCGACCGCTACACCGTTACTACCTCTGCCGATAATGCGGCCACCCCGCCTAGTTATACCGTCAGTGCGGCCCCGAAAGGTCCCCAGGCCGGAGACAGTTGTGGAACCTTGACGCTGAACAGCAAAGGCGAAAAAGGGCACGCCTCAGGAGCAACGAAATGTTGGGATTAACCGTAAACGTGTATAAAGCACGCGGCTTTACGCTGATTGAGTTATTAGTCACCCTGACGATTGCGGCGATTCTTTCCGCATTCGCGGCGCCGGCCTTTACCGATGTGATGGAGCGCCAGCGGGTGCGCAGTGCAGTCGATAATTTGCGTTCATCCCTCGATCTCGCGCGCAGCGAGGCCGTTAAGCGCAATGCTAGTGTCGCCATAGTGAGGACCGGTAATGACTGGAGTGAGGGCTGGGAAGTCCGCGAAGGCACTGGGGTTCTTTATGTAGCACCTGCGCTGCCAAGCCTGACGATTAGCAGTGCGGTGAGCAGTGTCCAATACAATAGCTCAGGTCGCAGCAACGTGGCGGAGTTCAGCCTGCAGCCTGAGTCGGGCAATAGCAGTAATGCCTACTGCGTGGATATTAGTTTAAGCGGCCGTCCGCGCGGAAGTAAGGGGCCGTGCTAATGACGGCGCGAAACCGGCAGAAGGGTTTTACACTCATCGAGATACTGGTCGCACTATTGGTTGTCCTGCTGGGCTTAATGGGCGCCGCTGGCTTGGTTGCGCGCTCGGTTCAACAGGAGGTGGAGGCTTACCAGCGGCTGCAGGCCTTAAATCTTCTCCAGGATATGGTGGGTCGCCTCAATGCCAATCGCAGGGTGGCTTCGTGTTACTCCTCGGGTGCCAATGGCCTAGTAGTGGGGCATGGCGCTGAAACATTGCCCGATTGCAGTCAAGGCAGCACTGAGCAGCGCGCAACGGCGGACCGGGATATTGCCGATTGGCATTCAGCATTGCTCGGCGCCGCGCAAAAGAATGAAGACAGCGAGAGTATTGGCGCGATGGTCGGCGCGCGGGGCTGTGTTGAACAGCTGGATGCCGTGACACAGCGTTATCGGGTCAGTATTGCATGGCAGGGCTTGAATGAAACGGTTGCCCCAGCCGAGGCGATTAGTTGCGGTAAAGACCAGTATGGCAATGATAAGCAGCGCCGGGTGGTAGTCGCTGTGGTTCGTATTGGGGATCTGACATGAGTAGTCGGCGCAGGGCCCAGCTTGGCCTGTCGTTAATTGAAATCATGATTTCTCTGGGCATTGGCGCATTCATGCTGTTGGGCATTATTGCTCTAGTGGCCTCTGTCAGCAGCACGCGCTCAAAGCTTTCTGTCGTTTCGGGCCACGCCGAGAATGGACGGTATGCCATTCATGTCTTGTCTGAGGATCTGGCGTTGGCGGGTTTTCTCGGGCATTACCGGCCGGGTGTCGGCCTTGCAAATTACGTGTCGCCTGACCCCTGTGAAAATAGTGGTGCGGCGGCGGACTTGGGGTTTGACGGCAGTACGACCACTTTGCCACTGCCCATTACCGCGGTGGTAAGCGGCGGGTCGATGCCGTCGTGTATTAGCGCTGAGCAGCCGGTGGCTAATTCGGAGTTGATTAGTGTTCACCGCGTGGCGGTGGTAGATATTGCGGTAGACGATATTCCCACGGGCAACACCACGCCGTATTTGCAGGTGTCGAATTGCGAACTGGATTTGCAGCCGTATCGTTTAAGCACAGACCCCAGCGTGCTGACGCTGCGTGGCAAAGGTTGTGCGAGTGCGGCGCGGGTGAGGCCGTATTTAGTGCGCAGCTATTTTGTCAGTGCTTGTGAGGACTGTAGCGACGGCGGAGACGGCCGACCGACGCTGAAAATGCTTGAGTATGCCGACGGCGTTCGCCGTATTCTGCCGCTAGTGTCGGGGGTTCAGGATATTCATTTTGACTATGGGCTGGATTTAGATGGCGATGGCGGCCCTGACTGCTATGCGGCCAACCCCGGCAGTAGCACTGCGCCCAGTACATGTCCGGCGGCGAATTGGTCGACGACGGCAGTCGAAAACTGGCGCGATGTGGTGGCGATCCGGGTCAATATGTTGGTTCGCTCTGAGGAGCCGGCGCTAAACTCCGCGGTGAAGGACAGTTACGACCTCGGTCGCGCTAGCCGTGTCGGTCCTTTTGATGATCGCTTCAAGCGCCAGGTGATTTCGTCGGTCATTATGTTGCCAAATATTGCGGGGCCCAGAGAATGAAAACTGCGCGTTCACAATCAGGTGTGGTGTTAATTGTAGCGCTGGTGATGTTGGGCATCTTCAGCGTGATTGTAGTCAGTATGCTCCGTGGTAGTAACATCAATTTTAAAATCGCCGGTAACCAGCAGTATCACCTCGAGGCCAAACACGCGGCAAGTAATGCGATAGAGGCATTCCTCAGTAACCCGGCGAATTTCGCCATTCCGCTACCGGACGAAGACACCGAATTTAGCCATGATTTCAACGGCGATGGTAAGGTGGATATGGTAGCGGTTGTCGCCCCGCCTACCTGCTTGAATACCACACCGATTAAACAGCCCGAGCTGGATGTCAGCGATCCTGCTGATGCTCAGTGTCTAGGCTCCGGGCAGCTCGGCGGTGGTGGTGTACTTTCTGATGACGGCGCCGCCGCGCAAGGGAACTCCTGGTGTACCAAGATGAACTGGGACGTTGTTGCAAGCGTGGGTGATGCAAAAACCGATAGCCGCATTGAGATGCACCAGGGGGTTTACCTTCGAGAGGTGATCGGTACGCCCTGCCCGAATTGAATAGCTGGGTCTATGCCCCGGGATATATAACAAGAGTGAAGGCCATGAAAACGCTAACAAGTTTGATCCGTCTCACCATTGCTTGGATCGTCGTGTCATTGCCGGTGCAGGCGGAAGATATCGATCTTTTTGCCGGTATCACCCCCGGCGGCGCGAATCCGCCAACAGTGCTATTGGGCTGGCACAGCTCGGCGAATTCGAACGCCAATGTCGTTCATGGCTGTGTATATGATGACAGTGGCGCGGCGCCGTTACTTGGGGATACGGTAGGCGGCATGGAGCAGTGCGCGTTGGTGAACACCATGCTGTCGCTGCTGGAAGCGCGCAATGACTATTTACTGGGCGCGATTAAGATCGGTTTGATGGTGTTCAACCAAAATTCCTTCAGTAGCTTCGATAATGGCACCGGCCTCGGTAATGGCGATAATGGCTGTGGTTTTTTGTTAGTGCCGCCAAAATTGATGGATGCCACGGGGATCAATAATTTTATCAGCAAGCTCAAAACCATGGGAAAAAGCGAGCTCGCTAACCAGTCGCGGCTGGGGGATTTGATTGCCGAAAGCTGGGCGATGCTCAATGGCCTGACGACCTCTTGCTCTGGGGTGGATTACTCAGGTCTGGCCGAGACCGCAACCGAGTGTCGCGATGCTGTACTGGTGTATATTGGCAATGCAACGAAGGAGAATGCCAATGTTGCAGACGGTACCGGCAACCCGGATGTGCTGCTAAAAAACCAGCTCACTTCCGCCTTCGGCTACGGCAGCAGTTCTGCCCAGTATGATTTCTTTGCCACGCCGCGGGCGGTGACTCAGCTAAATAACTCGGGGGCGTCGAACAATAAGTATTGGGGCGACGAGTGGACGCGCTTCATGCACAGCGTGAACACCAGTGACAGCACGCAGTCTGACCGCAATATCAATACCTATTCTATCGCGGTGTACGAGCCCAGCTTGGAGAGCAAACTCGCCGGTGAGATCAATTTCCTCGCGGATCTTGCCAATGTCGGTGGGGGCAAGGCATTTAAAGTCACGGCGGAAAATCACGCTGGCCTAGAAGCGATCTTGCTGCAAATTTTTAATGAGGTGCAGGATATTAACAGCGCGTTCTCGTCGGCGACGCTGCCAGTGAGTGCCAATACCCAGGGCACCTTTCTGAACCAGGTTTATATTGCCAGCTTCCGCCCGGATCGAAATGCCGCGCCGCGCTGGTCGGGCAACGTGAAACAATACCAGCTGGGTTTTGACGCCGGTGGCAATATTGTACTGACCGATGCCACGCAGGATGTCTCTGGTGTTGTCACGTCGGTAACTAACCCGCTTACTGGCTCGATGGCCAGCGATGCGACCAGTTTTTGGACCACCAATACGCCGAAGACGGCCTCCGGCACGTTGCTTAGCGACTGGCCCGCCGACGGGTTTTGGCGCAATAGCCCCGAGGGCGAGGGCTTTGCTTTTGACTCCCCAGATGGCGATCTGGTTGAAAAGGGCGGCGCCGCCCAGCTTCTTCGGGTCAATAATCTGCTCAATTCGGATAGCCGAAAAGTCTATACCTGTAACGCTAGTGGAACGTGCCCAACGACGGCGGCAATGCCGGAGTTTGACACCAGTAATAGCACCTTGGTCGCTGCATTGAATACCGAGTTGGGCGCGGCGGAAGAGGGCGGTAGCGCCGAGATCAAGGTGGGGCGCTATGACGACAACGAGACCATTTCCACCAGTTGTTCGGGAAACGGTAATAACGTCGTATGTACCATTAGCCACGACGGTTCCGGCGGCACGAATCTGGATGCGGCGACCGACAAGGTCGTGGTGCTCAATGCCTGGAACGAGTCCCTGCAATCTAATAAGCAGGTTTGTACCTACGCTGCGCCGTGTTCCATCAGTAATGTCACTGCGACTAGTTTTGATGTTGCCTCTAAAAATATTCCCGATGGCCAAACATACACCGGTGTGGTCATTGTCGAAGTCAGCCGTGCTGCGCGAGTTTCTCAGACGGGACATGGCCTGGCTGTTGGGGACCAAGTGGAGCTGGAAAACTGCACGGTGGGTAGTGAAGCGAATACCTATAATGTCAATCTGTTAAAGGGCACAGTGCGCGGCAGTGTTAGTGCTTTAGATGGCAGCGATAATTATGTGCTGACTTTAAGTGCGCATGTCCTTGCCGAGGACAATAATGTCAATTGCGGCGCAAGTACCGTAGCGCTGAATGCGGAAACACTGATTGACTGGGTGAGAGGTGAAGACCTGATCGCCAACGAGGCGCGTCGCGGACCTTGTCCGCCTGAGGTGCGCGATGCTGACTGCCCCATTACCGCGCGAGGCTCGATTCACGGCGATGTGCTGCATTCGCGGCCGGCGGTGATTAACTATGGCGGAGATACCGGCGTGGTGGTGTTTTATGGCTCCAACGACGGCCATTTTCATGCCATTAACGGTAACCAGCAGGGCAATATTGCCGGTATACAGCCCGGTGGCGAGCTGTGGAGCTTTATTGCTCCGGAGTTCTTCAATAAGTTTAAGCGCCAGTTCAACAATGACCCCTTGGTTGATTACCCGAATGTTCTCGATGATCGCGCGCGGCCACGAGATTATTTTTTCGATGGCAATACCGCTATCCTGCAGGACAAACGTACAGGTACGGCCACTGAGGGCAAGTCCTATATTTATATGACGGCGCGCCGTGGTGGGCGTTTGATTTACGCGATGGATGTGACGGACCCAGCGGCGCCGCGGTTTATGTGGCGGCTGACTGAGGCGCAGATTCCTGAGCTCGGTCAGACCTGGTCGCAGCCTAAAATCACCTTGATTAAAGGTCACAGCAACCCTGTGTTGATCTTTGGCGCGGGCTACGATCCTGCAGAAGACTTAGAGCCGGCGCCGGCAGCGAATTCCCAGGGCAGAGGTATATTGATTCTCGATTCCGTGACGGGTGGTGTGTTGTGGGCGGCGTTGGCGGACTGTAGTGGCGTTACGGTGGCCAGCGGTGGTCACTGTGAGACGGTCGCGGCGATGAATAAATCGTTTCCCGCTGATATCGCATTGCTTGATAGAGATCTCGATGGCTTTGTGGAGCGTTTGTATGCCGCTGACGTGGGCGGCAATATATGGCGGGTAGATTTGGAGACCAATAGCCCCTCTGATACGGCTTTCAGTGACGTTCAGGTAAATAAACTGGCGAGTTTGGGTGGCAGTGGCAACGACGCGCGCAAATTTTTGTTCGCCCCCGACGTGGTGCCCACCAATAACTACGACGCTGTGGTAGCGGTGTCGGGTGATCGGGAGCACCCGCTGTATACCAGCAGTACAACAGCTGGTTTGGCCTATAACGTGGAGAATAAGTTCTTCATGATTATGGATAAAAACCTCGGCAAGTCGATGCCGGCGAGCTTTAGCACCCTTACCTTGAGTGATCTGGTAGACCAGACGACACTGCAGTGCAGCGATGGTAGTGGCGGCGTCGTTTCCTGTGCCAGCGAAGGTGCGACGAGTCTATACTTTAGTGGTCTTGAGGGTAGCTATGCGGGTTATTACTTCGATCTGCTCGACGGTGAAAAAGGCGTCAATGCGCCCTTGGCGGTGGCGGGTAAGGTTTATTTTGGTACTAACCAACCCGATGTGCCAGATTCAGAGAGCTGTAGTGCAAACCTGGGGAATGCCGGCGCCTACATTGTTGACCTTGTTAAAGGTAGTCGTCAGCGCAAAGAGTTCTCCGGTGGCGGTCTGCCGCCCTCACCAATCGCGGGTTTGGTGACCATCGACGGCAAAACTGTGCCCTTTGTGATTGGTGGCGCAGGGCCCTCGCCCTTTGACCCCAGCACGCCGGCGTTGGATTTGTCGGGCGGGAGAAAGCGAACCTACTGGTATTATCAATAATTAAAAAAGGCAGCGATTGCTGCCTTTTTTTACTGCCCGATTAATCCATTTCATATTTCTGCAGCTTGTAGCGAAACTGTCGAAACGTAATACCGAGCATCTTGGCAGACTCGGTCTTATTGCCGCCATTGGCTTCCAGTGCGCCGCGTATGATTTCTTGCTCAATACCGGCCATATACCCTTCGATGTCGCCGGTGGCCGCGTCTAGGTGTGATATGGCCGGCTGATCGCGGTGGGGGCTTTCGCCGCCGGGCAGCGACAGGTCGGCGCGGCTTATCAACTTGTCATCACAGAGAGTGGCGGCCCGTTCAATAATGTTTTCCAGCTCGCGGACATTGCCGGGAAAGTGATAGTGTTGCAACGCGTGCAGGGCTTCATCACTGAGGCGCGGGGCGGGGATGCCCCAGTCGCTGGCAATTTTTTCCAGCATGAAGTTGGCCAGCAGCGGAATGTCGCTACTGCGTTGACGCAAGCTGGGTACCGGAACCTCGATGACATTGATGCGGTAAAACAGGTCGCTGCGAAAATGCTCGCTGGCCACTTCACGAGACAGGTCGCGATGGGTGGCGCTGAGAATACGCACATCGACCGCAATTTCCTGATTGGAGCCTATGCGCCGCACGGCTTTTTCCTGAATCGCGCGCAATAGTTTGACCTGCATATTCAGTGGCAGGTCGGCAACCTCGTCGAGAAACAGCGTGCCGCCATTGGCGGCCTCAAACAGTCCCTCCTTGTCGCCATAGGCGCCGGTAAAGCTGCCTTTAATATGGCCAAAGAACTCGCTCTCCACCAACTCGTCCGGAATGGCGCCGCAGTTGACCGGCACAAAGGGGGCGTTGCGCCGTGGGCCGCTGGCGTGGATCAGCCGTGCTACAACCTCTTTGCCGCTGCCTGACTCGCCACTGATGTACACCGGCGCCTGGCTGCGCGCCAATTTGGCGATTTGCTCGCGCAGCCGGCAAATGACGTCGGTCTCGCCGAGTAGGCGTGTATTGCGGCTGCTGTCGATGACGGCGGCGCTGCTGCTTTCCAATTGCAGGGCTGATTTAATCAGGTTGCGCAGCTGCTCTACGGATATCGGCTTGTTGATAAAGTCAAAGGCCCCCGCCTTAAGGGCTTCTACCGCCAGCTCGGTACTGCCATAGGCGGTTAGTACTGCGGCCGCAGTGTTGTTGCAGTGCTGTTGAATATGCCGCACCACCTCCAGCCCCGAGCCGTCGGGCAATTTAATATCGGTTAGGCAGAGTTGGACGGGCTGTTGTTCCAGCACGGCGACAGCTTCGCTGACGCAGCCCACTGAAACCGTGTGCAGGCCCATGCGGCTGATGGTGATGTCCAGCAGCTCGCGAATATCCGGTTCATCGTCGACGATCAGTACAGTTTTCTCGGTCATAGCCTTGTGCTGCTAGTTAATCGGGCAGGGTGCCGCGTTGCGGGTGGGCAAATTGTAAACGAAAACAGCTATCGCCGTTGTTGTCGCGGCGATAGCTGATAGCTATCTGGTTGGCTAGGCATAGCTCTCGGCACAGATATAGGCCTAGGCCATTGCCCTGAGCCTGGGTGGTAAAGAAAGGCTCAAAAATTTTATCCTGGTCTTCAGCGGGAATGCCGGGGCCGCTGTCGATAATGTCGAGGGTAACGCCGTCGCCGAGTTGATTGCTGAGCCGGTAGCGCAGCACGGCATTGCCGTTAGCCTCAATGCTGTGGCGGATGCCATTTTCGGTGATGTTGCTGATAATTTGCGTCAGCTGACTTTGATCGACATTTACCGCATCGCTATTGCAGGCGTCATAGTCTATCTGCAGCTGAAGCTTATCGCGATGTACGCTGTGCCAGTCGCGGCAGAATCGTTGTAGCCACGGAATCAGCGGGAACTGCTGGGGTTCTGGTAGGCGGCCGCGCGACAATTCGAGAATGTTTTTGATGATGTCGTTCATGCGGTTGGCGTGGTTGCGAATAATGCCGACAAAGCGCGCGTCGCCGGCATCCAGCCCCGGTGCTTCTTCTAACAGTTGGGCGGCGTGGCTGATGGCCGCCAGCGGGTTGCGGATTTCGTGGGCAATGCTGGCCGTAAAGCGCCCCAGCGAGGCGAGTTTAAGGTTCTGAGCGCGCTGGTTGATCTTGCTGATATTGTCGATATACAGCAGGTAGTCGTCTTCGCCGTGTTGATCTAGGCGGGTCAGGTTGACATGCAACTCAATTCCCGAGGGTTGCAGTTGGATGATTTTGGACTGACCGTGACCGCTGGCCGTCATTGCGGTAATTTGTGGCGGCGCCAGCAGGGATTCGGGGCTGTGTTGGTAGGGGATTTGTAAGAGCTCAGCCGCTGCGGCATTGCAGAGCTTAATGCGCCCACCGCGTGACATCACCACAATGCCGGTTTGCATACGCTGGACAATGCTTTGGTTGATCTGTGACAGCTTTTCCAGGTCGCCGCGGCGGCGCTCGGCCAGTTGTTGAGCGCTGACAATACGGTTGCTCAGGTAGCGAATGGCAATCGCGGTAGAAAAATAAGCGACCCCCATCATACCGGCGACCACAAATTGCTGGATGGTGACGCGCTCATAGAGGGTGTTGGCGGCGACTTCAGCAAGGGCACTGATGGTTGCCAGTGAGGCCAGTGACAGGCAAAGCCTGGCCGGTAAGGTCATACTGGCCGCGCTGATACTGACGATCAGTAGCAGGGATAAGCCGGAGTCGGCGCTGGCTGAGCAGTAGCTCATCAGCATGATGCAGCCGATGTCGATGAAAAATTCGAAGAACAGCCCGGTGTCGCGGTATTCGCGTTGGCTTAATAAATGCTGAAACAGCACCATAAGCGAAAAGCCGAGATAGCCACAGGACACCAGTGAATAGAGGGTGGGTGAGGTGACACCCAATACCGACTGACTGATGCCATAAATGAAGGTGAAAAACAGCGCGCTGGCTACCAGTAAGCGGTATCCGGCATAGACGCGCATAATGGCGCGTTTTTGGCTGGGATCGTGGGCGGCGGCCATGGTTTACTCATTGTGGTTTTGCCGCCAAGTGTATCTGCCAATTCCTGCGGATGCACTTCGCGAGTTTTGATAGAATGGCCGCGCAAGGCCACTGCGGCCACCGTCCATCAATACGGATACGATTAATTCATGACCACGCTTCGCATTGTTACCGCTCAGATTAACCCCGTGGTGGGCGATATCGAAGGCAACACCGATAAAATTCTCCGAAGCGTCGAGCGCGCTGTCCGCGACCACAAACCGCAGTTGATATTGTTTCCGGAGTTGGTTGTTACCGGCTACCCACCGGAAGATCTGTTGCTGCGCAGCAGTATTGCCCACCGCGTGGAGCGCGCACTGGCGCGCATTGCGGCGGCTGCCGGTGAAACCTATATCGTGGTGGGCTATCCGCGTAGCCAGCAAGACGGGCTATACAACGCCGCCGGGGTGTTCTTCCGTGGCCGCTTGCAACATGAATATTTGAAGCAGTGCCTGCCCAACTACCGGGTGTTTGACGAGAAACGGTATTTCAAAGAGGGGCGGGAGAGCCTGGTGTTCGACTTGTTTGGCGTGCCCACGGCGGTCAGCATCTGCGAAGACATTTGGCAGGATGCGCCCACTGCCGCGGCCCGCGCCGCAGGGGCGCAGCTTATGCTCAATATGAGCGCCTCGCCGTTTCACGCGGGCAAGCAGATTGAGCGCGAGGCGCTGCTGGCGCAGCGCGCCTGGCAGGGCGGTATGCCCATTGTTTACTGCAATCTGGTGGGGGGGCAGGATGAGCTGGTGTTCGATGGCGCCTCTATGGTGGTGTCGCGCGATGGCGAGCTACTGGCGCGCAGCCCCGCCTATGTTGAACACTTAGCCTGTGTTACCGCGCACTGGGACGGCAAACAGCTGAGCTTTGATGAGGGCGAAGTCACCGACCTCAAGCCGGTGCTGGAAGATGTGTACGAGACGTTGGTGCTGGGCGTGCGCGATTATGTTGAAAAGAATGGCTTTAAGGGCGTCGTGCTGGGGCTGTCGGGCGGCATTGATTCCGGCCTGACACTGGCCATTGCGGTGGATGCGCTTGGCGCTGACCGCGTGGAAGCGGTGATGATGCCGTTTCGCTACACCGCCTCGATGAGTGTGGAAGATGCCGAAACTCAGGCTAAATTGTTGGGTGTGCGCTACTCCTGCATCTCCATTGAGCCGATGTACGACGCCTTTATGGCGTCGCTGGCTGAGGAGTTTTCCGGTACTGAGGTCGATACCACCGAGCAGAATTTGCAGGCCCGCTGCCGCGGCGTGATATTGATGGCGATCTCGAATAAAAAAGGCTATCTGGTACTGACCACCGGCAATAAGAGTGAGGTGGCGGTGGGTTACTCCACCCTGTACGGCGATATGGCGGGCGGCTTCGATGTATTAAAGGATGTGGCGAAAACCCGTGTGTTTGAATTGGCTCGCTATCGCAATAGTCGCTCGCCGGCGGTGCCGCAGCGGGTGATCGATCGGCCGCCGTCGGCGGAATTGGCGCCTGACCAGAAAGACGAGGACAACCTGCCGCCCTACGAGGTGCTGGACGAAATTCTGGAGCGCTACATTGAACAGGACGAGAGTGCCGAGACGATTGTTGCCGCCGGTTTTGACCGGGACACGGTCTACCGTGTGCTGCGCCTAGTGGATCTCAATGAGTACAAGCGTCGCCAGGCGGCTATCGGTACACGCATTACCGAGCGCGGCTTTGGTCGCGATCGCCGCTACCCAATTACCCAGAAGTGGCCGATAGGCGACTGATTGCGAGTAGCTTTGTTACCACAAAAAAGGGCGCCATCGGCGCCCTTTTTTGATTCTGCTTGCGTGTCGCCGCGCTATTCTTCGCTCTTGCTGCGGTTGTCAAAGCGCGGTGGCTCGTAGCGGTCAAACAGGCCGAAAGTCGCTTTGTTGACTGCCGAGCCTTCCTGGTCGATGCCTACCTCACTGATAAAGTTGCCATTTTTGTCCAGGTTGGGGTGATTGGGGTAGTTGGCGCGCAGCACTGACAGCGATTGGTCGGCTAAGTCGTCCATGCCCAGCAGTAAATAGGCTTGCACCATAACCGCCAGCGCATCCGGTACGGCGGGGGTTTGCGGCAGGTTTTCAATAACGTAGCGACCGCGGTTGGCGGCGGCCAAGTAGGCCTTGCGCTTAAAGTAGTAATTGGCCACATTGATTTCGTAGCGTGCCAGGCGATTGCGCAGATAAATCATCCGCGCCCGGGCGTCGTCGGCGTAGACGCTGTCGGGAAAGCGCTGCAGCAGCTGGCGGAAATCGTCAAAAGACTGAATTGCCGAGCCGGGGTCGCGCTGGGTCATGTCGGTGGGGATAAAGCGCTCGAGCAGACCCTCGCCCTCGGTGTAGTTAGCCAGACCGCGCATATAATAGGCGTAGTCTACTTTTTCGTGCTGGGGGTGCAGGCGAATAAAGCGATCGGCGGCAGCGACGGCCGCTTCGTTATCGCCGCCGCGGTAGTAGGCGTAAATAATCTCCAATTGCGCCTGTTCGGCATAGGGGCCGAAGGGGTAGCGGCTCTCTAAGAGCTGTAGATTCTGAATAGCCAGTGAAAAGTTCTTGCTGTTCAGGTAGCCTTGCGCGGTTTCGTAGATCTCCCGCTCAGACAGTTCCTGTCGTTCAGGTTCGCTGGCGCAGCCGACAAGGGCCGCGATGAAGAGGAGTGCTAAGAGCTTGTTAAACGCGTTCATTTACCCGTTCCAGATGGCGGAAGAACCCCGCGGTAGCGAGGGCCTGCTATTTAACCACAGCGTGTGAGTGGTATAAAGGAGGCCCCGGAGAATCACTATGACAGAAAGCATCAATCGCCAGGAAACCGTTCCGGCAGAGCTAAACTATGCACGTTTCGACCAGGCGGCCAGCGCCTTGTTCCCCGAGTTTTCCCGCTCGCGGCTGCAAAGCTGGATTAAAAGTGGTGAGCTAAAGGC
>JBFKEA010000016.1:0-19828 GCA_041619375.1 Spongiibacter sp.
AAAGCAGCTCAACACAAAAGGCGGGCGACCGTAGCGGTGGGCGACGATACTGCCTGGCGCAATGGCTCCCTCGCCTTCAATTTCGCAGTGGTAAACCGGAAACCACTGAGCAATAGCCGGGTAATCGGCCACAACCTTAAATACCTCAGCCGCTGTGGCCCGAATACAAATGCAATCCACCACATCAATTGAAGCCATCTCCCACCTCCTGAGAATTGTCTGGGCAAGTATCTTGACGCCAGCCCTTCAATACCGCCAAACAATGACACGCATTGACAGATTTGCGACAACTGCGCACACTGAGGCGCAATCTAACGATTGTAAATATCCTGTCGAATTGCAGCAGCCCGGCCTAGGCTTGCGCTGTCGGCCGGTGACCGCGCTGCAAGCGCTACCCGGATTCCGCCGATGGGATGATAAAAATAACGCCAACACGACCAAAACTGGGTATGGGTATGACTTTGAGCACACTGTTCCACTCCACCGCTAAGTCCCTGACACTGCTACTTTTCATTGCCACGCTGGCGGCCTGCGGCGGCACCAGCAGCTCAGTGAGCGACAATCGTAACAATGCCGGCAGCAGCCTCGACAGCGATGGCGATGGCGTTAGCGACAACCGAGATCAATGCGCCGATACGCCTTCTGGCAGCACCGTAGACACCGACGGCTGCACCAATGACCAGCGCGACGATGACAGCGACGGCGTCGACAACGGCAATGACAGCTGCCCGGAGACAGCGGTCGGCGAGCCTGTCGATGACCAGGGCTGCGCTGCCTCACAGCTGGACGATGACGAAGACGGCGTGGATAACGGCAGCGATAGCTGCCCGGAGACCGCAGCCGGAGCCACCGTGGACTTAAACGGCTGCAGCAATAGCCAAAAAGGCGATGACGATGGCGATGGCGTCGGCAATGACAGCGACGTGTGCCCGCTGACACCCTCCGGGGCCGTCATTGACGAGAATGGCTGCGCCGAGGCCCAGCGCGACGACGATAGCGATGGCGTGCGCAACGGCCAGGACCAGTGCCCGACGACCCCCAGTGATGAAACTGCCGACGTTCAGGGCTGTTCAGCCTCGCAACTCGACGACGATAATGACGGTGTTAGCAATGCCGACGATAACTGCGCCAACACCGATGAGGCAGACAGTGTCGACAGCAATGGCTGCAGCAATGCCCAGAATGGCGACAACGACGGCGACGGCGTGGGCAATGACAGCGACCTCTGCCCCAACTCACCCGCTGGCAGCGTCGTGGAAGCCGATGGCTGCCCACCGGCAACCATTACTGACGGCATCAGCTACGACGTGAATCTGAGCTCTGATGTCGACGGTGCAAATATCGCCTTCACGCTTCACGAGCCGACGCAGCTGTCTTCCAAGAAGACCTACCCCTTGATTCTGCACAGCCACGGTTATTCTGGCAGCCGCCAGGCCTCACGCCCAAGCGGCGGCTTGCTGAAATCACTGCTCGACAGCGGTTTCTATGTACTGAGTCTGGATGAGCGCGGCCACGGCGACTCCGGCGGCACCATCCGCATTCTCGACCCCGACCTTGAAGGTAAAGACTGGCTGCAGGTACTGGACTGGGCCGAGGAAAATCTGGACCAGCTCGCCTATGCCGACAACGGCCCGACCCCGGCCACCGAAATAAACAATCCGCTGATCGGGGCGGTTGGCGGCTCCTACGGCGGCGGCTTTCAGCACTTGATTTACGCCATTGACGGCAAACACCGCCTCGATGCTATTGCCCCAGATATCACTTGGCACGACCTGCGCTACTCACTGTATTCGGGCAATGTTTTCAAAACCCTGTGGGCCAGTGTGCTGTCTGCCGGCGGCAACCGCCCCGGTAACTCTCAAGATCAGGAAGTCAACGAGGGGCTGGCGACAGGCCTAGCCGCCAATATGCTCGATGACGAAAAGCTTGCCCTGCTCTACCGCAACAGCCTGGCCTCGCACTGCGTCAAAGATGGCAACAACTCCACCGCTGGTGGCAGCCTGCGCCCCATTGATGCCTTCCTGACCCAGTCGCATATGGACACGCTGTTTAACTTCAACGATGCCTATTACAACTTTAACTGCCTGAGCGCCCTGGGCGGCGACGTGCGCCTGTTTACCAAGGCCGTCGGCCACGGTCTCGACAACGGCGATGGCGGCGATGTCTGCGGCCGCCTGGACCGCAACGCCATGACGCTGAACTGGTACCGGGAAAAGCTGTTATTTGAAGCCGACGCCGCCGACGAGATCCCCAGGGTCTGCCTCAACCTCGGCAGCACTGGTGCCGATGGCATCGCCCTGAGCGAGGTTCCCTATGGTGGCACCACCGTGGCGATCTCCAGCGTAGCGCCAGTTATCGCCCACGAGGCCAATCAAATCCCCACGGAAATAGAGTTGTACACCGCAACTGCAGACGGTGAGGTCATTGCCGGGGTGCCGACTATCAACCTCAGCATGAGCATTGCAGAACAGCAGGCGGGATCACCGGTCATCGAGCCCATTCTGTTTGTCGGCCTGGCCATTCGCGAAGCCGGCAGCAACCCGATTGAGCCGCCAACGCCACTGATGAACCAGGTGACCCCTTTCAGGGGGTTTGCTGACCACCCACGCGATCTGATTGGCGTCATGAGTCGCCTGCAGGCCGGCGACAAGTTGGTGCTGATGGTCTACGGCTCCTACCCCAGCCAGTACCCCACCTCGGCGTCACCGCTGCCTATTCCTGTGCAAATCAGCGGCTCGGTGGATCTGCCGCTGCTGCCGGCGGCCCAAGTCGCACCCTGATCCGCTCCCGCCCACCGGCTAGCGCCGGTGGGCTTTCAGCCGCTCTGCACAACCCCTTGCCGCTTTCTCAATGATCGTAGCGCAACTGGTATTCCCGGTAGCGCAGGCGCTCTTCGTTCACCTCAGCTAAGGGCTGATAGAACTGCGCATACCAGGTTCTGAGTTTGTGGATGGGGCCGTCGCCATCACAGAGCAGCGGATTATCGACACGGGTTTTGTTGTGCCAGATCGCCACATCCTCGGCAAAGGCCGCAAAGGCCTGCTCGCCATAACTTGCACAGAGCTGGGCATTATCTGCCGCGCTCAACTGTGGCAGGCGCCTGACCATCACCGCATAGCGAATATCAAAGCACTGCTGATGCACCGGAATATGGCTTAACAGCAGATAACTTTCGATCACTTGGCCGTCGTAGCGACCACGCATATAGGTGGTTTGATACGCCGGCCCGTAGTACTTGGCATAGCTATACAATTCGGCATCACCCGACAGGCGCTCGCTGTGCCCGCGCATTTCCTGCACAAAGGTGTGGCCATCCATGATATTGCGGAAGCTGCGCACGTGGGCGCCGTGCACCGGGCCGAAGTGCGCCGCGTCGGCCATGTTGTCGATTAATTCGCGGCAATTGGCATGAATGCGGTATTCACGCATCTGCCAGGGACCCCACTGGCGCGAGTCGCACTCGTCCATAACCGGCGGCTGCTGAAGCGCTAGCGGCGGCTTGCCGTCGGGGTCATACCAGCACAATAGCAGGCGGTTGCGTTGCAAGGTCGGCAGTAATTGACCGGCCAGGCGAACTTCAAAGCGGGCGCCCCAACAGCGCACCGCCAGCTCGCTGCCAAAGCCCGCGATCGTTTGCCGGGCATCATTAGGGGGCCTGAAGCTATCCAGCAGTCCCAGGCAAAACCAGCCCCGCGGATAGCGCTCGGGAAGCTCTGCAGCCTGAATTTGATAGGGGGGGTAAGACGGGGTTTGTTGCGACATAACGAGACTCCATTCAATGATTATTGTACTGCCCTGGGGCACTCATCGAATCTAGTCAGTTTTGTAAAGCCCTCCCCTCGTCTCAGCAGACGAGAAAAACGGCAGCTCATCTAAGCGGATTACGCCGTATTGATGAGCTGCTTAAGTGCTCAGCCGCCCCAGTTGTAGATCAAGTCGAAACCGTAGCTACGCGGTTCACCAAACATCACCGAGCGACCGGCCTGCGGCAGGTTATGGATGTTGTTCACGCTATATTCTTCATCCAGCAGGTTTTTACTCCACAGGGCCACATCCAAAATGCCATCGAACAGCGGCAGTTCATACCAGCCCACGCGAGCGTTGAGCACGGCAAATTCGTCCTGACGGTCGGCGTCAAAGGTGGCGAACTCCTTGCGGCCGCCGCCATTGCGCTCATCGGTATAGGAATACGTGGCGTTAAAGGCGATATTGCCGCGGTTCATGCTGTTCCACAGCGTCCAGTCCACCATTGCGGTGTAGGCGTGACGCGGCGCCGAGTCAAACACAAAGCCGTCGTCGACTTCGCCGGACAGCGGATTGCGACTGGGCTCAATGACGGCATCCAGATAGGCGTAATTCAACACCAGCAGCAGGTTTTCCGCAGCCAACCAGGTACTGTCCATCTCAAAACCCTTCAGGGTGGATTCACCGGCATTGGCCACCGTGGTATCGCTAGTGCTGTTGGGCACGGTGAAATTGAGCTGCTGATCGACAAAGTCCTGTTGGAAAATATCGGCATTAAACTGGAAGCGATTATTAAAAAATCGCGACTTTAAACCGAGTTCATAGGCGGTGACTTTCTCTTCGTCAAAGCCGTCGATATAACGCTGCGCACCCTCGGCAGTGACCTGCTCGCGGGTATTAAAGCCGCCGCTTTTATAGGCCTCGTTCACCTTGAAATAGAGGTTCACATCGTCGTTAAACTCATATTCAGTGATAAAACTAAACGAATCATCCTTAAAATCTTTGTCACCGCGCACATCGTAAAAAGCGTCCGACAGCTGGGTGGCAACATCATTGTTGTCGCGGTCGGTGTTATCGAGATCGCCCGGCACAACAATTAAACTGATTTGGCGACGCAGCGCTGCAG
Organism: Spongiibacter sp.; assembly: GCA_041619375.1. Lineage (GTDB taxonomy): Bacteria > Pseudomonadota > Gammaproteobacteria > Pseudomonadales > Spongiibacteraceae > Spongiibacter. The sequence goes on from JBFKEA010000016.1 coordinate 4,871, forward strand.
ATTTGCGGTTGTCTTCCGAATGCCGCGCCCCCAAAGTAAAACTCAAACGGTCATCGAGCACCGGCGGCCGCCAAGTAAACTGGGCAAACATCGCCAGCGCAGTATTTTCAATATCGAAGCGCGCCTCGGTGAGCACTTCGATGCGATTGCCAGTGTTGTTGCCATCGGCGGCGCTGCCCAGCGGGCCCGACAGCAGGTGCCCGACCTTACCTGCCCCCTGCGTCGCGGTTTCTTCAAAGTAATACAAGCCGGTGATATAGGACAGACGCTGATCCAGCAACGAACCCGACAACTGCAATTCGTGGGAAAACTGTTCCTGCTCAATGAGCGGATGCACTGCGCCGTATTGCACACTGCGCCCTACACAGGGATTACACACGGCAGAGTCGCCCGGCACCGCCGCTACCGGGAAGCTGAAAATCGGACTGTTATCCAATCGATAGCCGTCGCTGCGCGCCCCAGTGGCCAAAATCGTGGGCGTGTTGTCATACAGTTCACGCTCGGCATAGATATATTTCAGCACCATGTCCTCACTGAACTGGTAGTCCACGGAAAGCTGGTGACCGGAAATTTCACTCTCGGCCTCTTCCATCGGGATCGGCGAGTGAATGCTATCGGGCCGCTTACCGGAGGGATTAAAGTCGTAGAATTGGCGCGCACCGGAGTTAATCAGATTAGTAAAGGCAATGCCCTGATTGGCATCCGGATTGGGAATAGGGTCCGAGGGGCGAATATGCGAGTAGCTCACATTGGTATTATCGACCGACGCCTTGTCGTAGGCGTAATCGATATGCAGGCGCTCATTCACATCCCAGCCAAAGTCAAAGCGATAGCCCTCGGTGCTGGAGTCGCCGAAGTCACCGCCCTGCCCGCTGTTTTCGATATAGCCATCGACCGTCTTGGTAAAATACGCCAACTTCGCCGCCGCGCCCTGCCACAGCGGGGTATTTACCATGGTCTTACTGCTAAACAAATTGCGATCACCCACAGTGAAGGCCTGCTTAAACTGCAGGGCGTCGATGTTCGGGCGGCGGGTAATTAAATTCACCGCCCCGCCGGTGGAGTTGCGACCGTAGAGTGTGCCCTGGGGGCCGCGCAACACCTCGATGCGGGTCAGGTCGGCCAAATCCGTCGCCAGCGCGGCGGAGCGCGCGATATAGGCGCCATCAACATACACCCCAACCGGCGGGTCCTGAGTAATTTGCGCGTCGATCAAACCAATACCGCGAATATAGATGCGCAGTGTGGTGGTATTAATGGGAAAGGGCTGAATGGTCATCGCCGGCACATTGTTGGCAAGATCGCCAACATTGCCTATACCCTCGCGCTCCAGCGCCTGCTCACCAAAGGCATCCAGCGCAATAGGCGTATCCTGCAGGCTCTCCGCCTTTTTCTGTGCGGTCACCACCACCTCTTCCAGCGCCAGCGGCTGTTGCTGGGCCTGAGAAAAGGACGCAGCAAGCCCTAAAAAAAGCATCGACACTAAGGGTACAGGCGTTAGCTTATTCATAATTCGGCTTCTCAATCTAATGTTATTGTATTTTTCGCGACTACAAGGCCTAACAATACTATCGCCGCCAATAGCACTACTACACATCAAAACAGATCAGTTTTGTAGACATTTGCGCTCGCCGACCGCGGCAACAGCGCGGCTGGCGAGCGTAAATCAGCCCAAACAGGCTCGGGGAAGAAGATACGCGGCGAACGCTCACCGCGTGATAGCTGGGGGGAAGTATGCGCCTAGCGGTCCCACTTCGGCGGCATAAACAACTGTTTCAAGCCAGCGATAAGGCTGCCGGCGGCAAACACATCGCGCCACATCGCCCGAAATTCGTGGAAGTTGAGGGTGAGAATATTGTGACTGTAGATCTGATCGACAATACCGTACTCCACCGGATTCTCATCACATTCCTCGGTATAGGAGCCGAACATCCGATCAAAAATAATCAACACGCCACCGTAGTTGCGGTCGATATATTCAGGGTTGCGACCGTGGTGTACCCGGTGGGCACTGGGCGTGTTAAACCAGAACTCCAGCCAAGGGTGCAACTTGCCCACCGCTTCGGTGTGAATAAAGTACTGGTAGCAAAGATTCACCGCATACAGGGTAAACACCACACCGGGGTGGACCCCGAGAATAACTAGCGGCATAAAAAACAGCCACCAACCGGTAATGGAGTACAACAGGCCCTGGCGCATGGCGGTGGTCATATTCATGGTTTCACTGGAGTGATGCACCACATGGGCACTCCAAAACCAGCGCATACGATGACTGGCGCGATGAAACCAGTAATAGCAAAATTCCATGCCGACAAACATCGGCACAATCGTCCAACCATTGACCGGGATATCGAACAGGCGAAATTCATAGATCCACAAAATAATCGCCCCGGTTACCGTCATATGCAGCAACAATTCAAAAACCTGATAACTGCCGCCCAAGCCCAAGTTGGTGATGATCTCCCGCCAGTGGAACTGCGACCACATACGGTGCTCCGGGCCATTGCGCCTGCGCAGCAACAACTCAACCGCAAAGGCCAACAGGAAGACCGGTGTGGCCGCCATCAGCACCACCTGCTTCCAATCCACATGGGGGCCAAAAATCGCCTGGGTTTGACTAATAATCTCGTTCAACATGACTTGCTCCGCATTCTTTAGCACTATTATTCCCGCAGAGCAGGCATTATGATTGACCGCACACGACATGTATTTGACCATTTCGGACATGTTCTGAGGGTGCTATGAATCACAGTAAGCTGCACCATGCCGTCGTCCCCCACACCTATGTGCAGTTGCTTTATGAGCACCTAGCCGCCCAGGGCCTCGATGCCGAGCGCCTGCTGGGCGAACCCGCGCCCCAAGGCCTGGGCCGCTACCCTGTGCTGCGCTGGCAGCAACACTTACAGTGCGCCGCCGAGGCATTAAACGACCCCTTGCTGGGCTTGCATCTCGGCCAGCGTATTACCCCCCGCCACCTCGGTGTGCTCGGTTACGTGCTGCTGGCTTGCGGCAGCGTGGCCGGTGCCCTGCAGCGCATGGAGCGCTATCACCGACTGATCTACGACGTGAACCCGATGCAACTGCACCACGCCGGCGACCACGTTGAATTGTGCTGGAGCGCGGAAAACGGTCGACCCGGTGCGCTGGTCGATGAAACGGCCATCGCGGCGCTGCTGCAGTTTTGCCGCGACATCACCAACCTGCCCGATGCCAGACCGCTGCGGGTGGAATTTATCAACCCCGCACCGGCCGACATCAGCCCCTACGAACACTGGTTCGGCTGCCCGGTCAGCTTTGGTCATCGCGAAACCCGCGTCAGTATTTCGTTGGCGCTGCTCGACACACCGCTGCGCACCGCCGACCCGGCACTGATTTCGCTGTTGGAGGAACAGGCCAGAAAGCTGCTCGATCAACTCGATCAACAACAGGGCGATGAACTTGCCCGGCAGGTGCGCCAGATGCTGGTGGGGCAGTTGCGCCAAGGCCCGCCGAGTGCAGAGCGAATAGCCGAGGCCCTGCACACCTCGGTACGCCACCTGCACCGCAAGCTGGCCGCTGAAAACTGCAACTTTCGGCAATTATTGCAGCAAACTCGCCAGCAGCTGGCCGAAGACTATCTGGCCGACCCGCGCCTGCAACTAAGCGAAATCGCTGCCCTACTGGGCTTCTCGGAACAGAGTGCCTTTAGTCGCGCCTTTAAAACCTGGACTGGACAAAGCCCTGCGCAGTTTCGCCGCCCACTGCGCCAGCGCCGCTAGCGCGGCCCACTGCGGCCACTAAATAAAAACGGCGGCAGCGACAAGCCAAAGAAAATACCGGTGAGCCTAAGTGCCAAGGTGGTCATCATACCCAACAACAGGGCGATGCTGCCGGCCACTCCCAGTGACTGCAAAAGTAAAAACAGGCCGCCGCCGGCCAGCGCCGCCGTTGCGTAGATTTCGCGATGAAAAATCAGCGGAATTTCATTACACAGGACATCGCGCATAATGCCGCCGGCGACGCCGGTCATGACTCCCATCAACAGCGCAATATCGGCACTGTGACCTAAACTCTGCGCTTTCTGTAACCCCGCCAGAGTAAAAAATGCCAGGCCGATAGCATCACAAACCTCAAGCGTGCGCATTGGCAGACGCCAATACCGCGCCAGCAGAAATGCCGCCAGCGCGGAACCCAGCCCCACATACAGATACGCCGGCTGCTCAACCCACACCACCGGCCGCGCATCCAGAATGACATCGCGCAGGGTACCGCCCCCCAGGCAGGTAATCAGCGCAACCACCATCACGCCAAACACATCGAGTTTCTTGTGGCCGGCCGTTAACGCCCCCGACAGCGCAAATACGGCAATACCAAAATAGTCGAGAAATACCAGCAAAGACCACGACATCGCACACTCCTATGCTTCACCGGCATTCTCTGCGGTTACAGCCGCCATGAAAACAGGCAGCGAACACCCCAGGTGACGGCAGTGAAATCAGTTTCGCAAGGCTTCATCTTTAAAGCCCAAGCGCTTGTGCTAGTGTAAATGAAGAACTTGAGCAATCGCGACTGAGGTCTCATCCATGAATCGCAAGACATCCTGGCTCGCCGAACTGCAGTGCAACAGTAAAACTTACCGCTTCTACGACCTGCGCAAGCTCGACAATGACCGTGTCGAAGCGCTGCCAAAGTCACTGAAAATTTTGCTGGAGAACCAGCTCCGCCACTACGATGGCGAACATATCAACGACGCGATTATCGATGCGCTGAGCAATTGGACAAACAGCGCCAAAGGCGGGGACGATGCCAATTTTTCACCGGCGCGGGTTCTTATGCAGGACTTTACCGGCGTGCCGGCCATTGTCGACCTCGCCGCCATGCGCGAAGCTGTGGCCCAGCGCGGTGGCGATGTCTCGGTGATCAATCCGCAAATACCGGTGGACCTGGTCATCGACCACTCCGTGACTGTCGACCAGTTTGGCTCCGCGCTGGCCTTTAAAGAAAATGTCGCCAAAGAAATGGAGCGCAATATCGAGCGCTACCGTTTCTTAAAATGGGGGCAATCGGCGTTTGCGAACTTCAGCGTGGTGCCGCCGGGCACCGGTATTTGCCATCAGGTCAATCTGGAATATCTAGCGCAAGTGGTCTTTCAGGGCCAGGACGACGACGGCCCCCTAATCTACCCAGATACTGTACTGGGTACCGACAGCCATACCCCAATGGTCAACGGCCTCGGCGTATTGGGTTGGGGCGTTGGCGGCATTGAGGCAGAGGCCGCCCTGCTCGGCCAGCCCTATTCGATGATGCTGCCAGAAGTGGTCGGTGTAGAAATGCGCGGCAGCCTGACAGAAGGCGTCACCGCTACCGATCTGGTACTTACCGTGGTCGAGATCTTGCGCCGCGAGGGTGTCGTCGGCAAATTTGTCGAATTCTATGGCGATGGCCTGGCCGAGCTCAGCGTGGCCGACCGCGCCACCATCGCCAATATGGCCCCGGAGTACGGCGCTACCTGCGGCTATTTCCCGGTAGACGAGGCCACCCTCGCCTATATGAAATTGTCGGGGCGCAGCGCCGACACCATCGCCCTCACCGAAGTCTATTGCAAGGCCCAAGGGCTGTGGCGTCACCCCGGCGACGAGCCGGCATTCAGTCACAGTGTTTGCCTCGACCTCGCCAGTGTCGTGCCCAGCCTGGCCGGCCCCAGCCGACCGCAGGACCGCGTGGCTCTTAACGATCTCGGCAACGCCATGCGCGACTACATAGTCGAGCAGGGCAAGGCCCTCGGCGAGGTCGCTGCAATTACCGAAATGGGTGAAACCCTGCACCACGGCGATGTCGTCATCGCCGCCATTACCAGCTGCACCAACACCTCCAACCCCGATGTAATGATCGCCGCGGGACTCGTGGCCCGCAAAGCCCGCGCCCGCGGTTTGCGGGTAAAGCCCTGGGTAAAAACCTCACTGGCCCCAGGCTCCAAAGTGGTCAGCCAGTATTTAGCCGACAGTGGCCTGCAAGAAGACTTGGACTCGCTGGGCTTTGATATTGTCGGTTACGGCTGCACCACTTGCATTGGCAACTCCGGCCCGCTGCCGGAACCGGTAGCCAAGGCCATTGATGAAGGCGATATGCTGGTATCGGCACTGCTGTCTGGCAACCGCAATTTCGATGGCCGCATTCACCCGCAGGTCAAGGCCAGTTGGCTGGCCTCACCGCCACTCGTCGTCGCCTTTGCGCTGGCCGGCACCACACTGATCGACCTGCAAAACGACCCAATTGCGCAAGACAAACAGGGCCACCCGGTGTTTCTAAAGGATCTCTGGCCAAGCAGCGAAGAAATTAACGATACCCGCAGAATTGTCAGTGGCAGCATGTACCGGGAAGCCTACAATGACGTGTTTCGCGGCACCGAAGAGTGGCGCGAGCTGGAACTGCCCCAGGGCGACACCTACCAATGGCAAAAAGATTCCAGCTATATCCGCCTGCCAAGCTTTTTTGATGTCGCCAAAGACCCCCAGCCGCTGCTGGAGCCGCTGCGCCGCGCCCGCATACTCGGCTTGTTTGGCGACAGCATTACCACCGACCATATCTCGCCGGCGGGAAAAATAGCCGACGACAGCCCCGCCGGCCACTATTTGCAAAGTTTGGGAATTCCGCCAAAGGATTTCAATTCCTATGGCTCGCGGCGCGGCAACCACGAAGTTATGCTACGCGGCACCTTTGCCAACCCGCGTTTGCGCAATCTCATGGTCGAGCGGGAGGGCGGCTACACCCTGGGGCCCAACGGCAGTGATGTCTTGCCTATTTATCTCGCCGCAGAGCAGTACCGCGAAACCAACACACCGCTGGTAGTAATTGCCGGCAAGCAATACGGCACTGGCTCGAGCCGCGACTGGGCGGCCAAAGGCACTCTGCTGCTGGGTATACGCGCGGTCATCGCCGAAAGCTTCGAACGCATTCACCGTTCCAACCTGATTGGCATGGGGGTATTGCCCATTGAGCTGGACCCCGAAGTTCCGCTGACCATGCTCGACCTCAACGGGCATGAAGAGGTCGACATTCTCCCCTGCGACGAACAACTGTCTCCCAAACAGAGCTTGCGCATTGTGCTGTCACGTCCCGACGGCAGCCGTCACGAGGTACTGGGGCGCAGCCGGATCGACACCGAACAAGAGGCGGCCTACTTCCGCCACGGCGGGATCCTGCAATATGTCTTGGCACAACTGCAAAAATAACCGGCCCGGAAGCTCGCAAGTGATTGACCCTCCGACCGCCAATGGCATACTCAGCGTATTGATAGGGAGCCCCATTGCATGAAAGTACATCTGGAACTGGAAATAGAGCCTGAAGAGCTTCGCCGCCTGATCGGCTTGCCGGATATGCAGCCCATCTGGGACTCGGTGCAAAAGCGCATTACCGAGGGCGATACCGAAATGGTGCAGCAAATCGCCAAGACGGCCTTCACCGAGGGCATGAAAACTCTGGATGTGACCACTCGCCTGCTGAAAACAGTCAGTGGTTTCGCCACCAAGCGCGATGCTGACGGCAAAACGGAAAGCAAACCCAAGAGCAAAACTACCCGCGCACCGCGCAAGGCCAGCACGACAAAACGCCGCGCGGCAGACAGCGCCCCAGACAGCGAATAACCACCCCAACGGGGTAACAACGAGAGTAGATCCATGGCAGCAAACACATCGCGAGGCGGCACCAAGCTGACCGCCTCGGGCAAACGCCTGCGTGTTAGAACCGCTCAGCGCAGCGACATTTCCGGCATTATTGAGCTGTCGCGGCGGGTGTATACCGGCACCGGCATCGACCCCTACTCGCCCGCCGAGCTGCGCGGTCAGTTAAACCATTTCCCAGAGGGAAAATTCGTCGTCACCCTAGACGAGGACATTGTCGGCTACTGCGCCACCTTTCGGGTCAGCGGTGAAGTGTGCCTGAAACCCCACAGCTGGGAATCGATTACCGCCAATGGCTACGGCACTCGCCACGACCCCAACGGCGAATGGCTTTACGGAATGGAAGTGTGCGTAGACAAAAATGTGCGCGGCTACCGCATTGGTCAGCGGCTGTACAACGCCCGCAAAAAGCTCTGTGAGTCGCTGCAGCTCAAGGGCATTGTCTTTGTCGGCCGCCTGCCCGGCCTGGCAAAACGCATCCGCCGCTTTGGTAGCGCCGAGGCCTATCTCGATGCGGTCGTCAACAAACAGGTTCGCGACCCGGTGCTGTCATTCCAAATCGGCAATGGCTTCGAAGTACTCGGCGTCGTCGAAAACTACCTGAGCAGTGACCGCGACTCGCTGGGTTATGGCGCCCATATGCGCTGGCACAACCCCAAGATAGATCGCGAAACCCGCCCCTCTCAACACAAAAACTACGGCGGTCGCCAACCCGACACTATTCGCGTGGGCACCGTGCAATACATGCAGCGCAAGGTGCAGTCATTTAGCGAATTCATGTCCTTTGTTGAATATTTCGTCGACGTGGTCGCCGACTACAAGGGCGACTTTGTCGTATTCCCGGAGCTGATCACGCTGCAGCTGCTGTCCATTGAAGACCAGGAACTCAGCCCGGCAGAATCGATCGAAGCGCTGACCAAATACACCCCGCGCTACCGCGAAGCCATGCAGGATCTGGCGGTACGCTACAACATCAATATCATCGGTGGCTCTCACCCCACTCGAGTGCCCAATGGCCGGGTAGAAAATATCTCCTACGTCTTTCACCGCGACGGCCGCATCGACGAACAGCCTAAAATCCATCCCACCCCTAACGAGGTATTTTGGTGGAATATCGAAGGTGGCAGTAGCTTGCACGCCATCGACACCGACTGTGGGCCGATCGGCGTATTGATCTGCTACGACTCCGAGTTTCCCGAACTGGCGCGCCACCTGGTCAATCAGGGAGCGCAGATACTGTTTGTGCCGTTTTGTACCGACGAGCGGCAAAGCTATATGCGAGTGCGCTACTGCTGCCAAGCACGCGCGGTTGAAAACCAGATATACGTTGTGATGTCCGGCAACGTCGGCAACCTGCCCAATGTGTCGAATATGGATATTCAATACGCGCAGAGCTGTATCCTGACGCCCTGTGACTTTTCCTTTGCGCGCGATGGTATCGCCGCCGACACTACGCCCAATGTAGAAACCGTAGCCATTGCCGACCTGCGTCCGGAAAGTCTGCATGTGGCGCGCAACAGCGGCACCGTGCAAAACCTACGCGACCGCCGTCACGACCTCTATCAAGTGAAGTGGCGAGGTCAGTGATGCCTACAGATCACCAGGGATAAAATATGAGCACGCTATTCACTATCATCGGGCTGTTGTTCTTGTCGTTGTGGTTGTTAATACCACTAATAGAAAAGCACGCCCCCCAGGCTAGCCCCGAACAGCAGCAGCGTCTGAGCCGCTGGATATTACCGCTGGTGGCACTGGGCATAGTGATAGCGCTGCTTAGAGAGTTCATGTCCTGATCTCCGCCACTGGCCTTGCGATACTTTTAATACAGGAACTTGTCAGCGCCATGCCCTCAGTCACCGGATACGCACTGCAGCTGCTCAGCCTTGCCTCTAACAACAGGCAAATTCAACGGCATCGCGACATTTGCTACGGTGAACACCCGCGCCAGCAGATGGATATCTACCGCCCTCAAGGCACCGGCGCGCGGCCGGTGGTTATGTTCATTCACGGCGGTTACTGGTCTGACGGCGAGCGCGCCGAATACCGGTTTGTGGGTAATACCTTGGCCCAGCGTGGCTATCTTGCCGTGGTCATCAGCTATCGCCTGTACCCTGAAGTGCGCTTTCCGGAGTTCATCAATGATGCTGCGGCGGCGCTGGCCAGATTGCGAAAGATCGCCGCCGATTACGGGGGCGACCCTCAGCGAATCTATATCGGGGGGCATTCAGCAGGGGCACACAGTGCCTTGATGCTGGCTCTGGATCCGCAATATTTGCGCGCCGTTGGCGGCGAGCCCAGATGGATACAAGGTGTGTTTGGCCTGTCTGGCCCCTATGACTTTCTGCCCCCCAAAGCGGACAAGGTCGCCGCTATCTTCGGCCCGGCCGAGCGTTACCCGCAGGGCAATACGGTCAACTTTGTTTCACCCCGCCAACCTCCAACCCTGCTGATTCACGGCCGTGAAGACCGCACGGTGGCGCCGCGCAACAGTCAGCGTTTGGCTGAACTGCTGCGCGCAGCGGGCAACGAAGTGCAATTATTAATCACGCCGGGCGGGCATGCCTCACCACTGCTGGCGCTCAGCGGCCTGACACGCCGCAGCAGCGAAATTTTACCCGCGCTGGACAACTGGATCGCCGGTGCCGTCGAGTCGCCACAGGCCGCCGCCACGCTCCCCGACGAAGCCTTGGGCGGACTCGATTAAGCGAGCCCCGCCAAGGGATGCTGTTCCCAAGGAGCAACGAATAACGCATCGATCTCCTCATCTGGCACCTCTGCCACACTGTGGTAGCACCAGTGTGGATCCTGATCGCAATCCTGATAACGGGCGCGCACTCCTTCGGCAAACTCTGGGTCGCGCAGCCGGTTGGCAGCGAGGGTCATCTCGAGGCGGAACACATCCGCCAATCCCAGGCCCTGACACTGAGCAAACTGCCGGACAATTAATTTTTGCGCGCTGGCGGCGCCGCGCCGCATACCGGCCAGCGCCCCCGCCAACCACGGATCGCTTTTGGCAACGCCGTGCAAGCCGCGCAGCAGCTGTTCCGGACAGCGCTTCGCGCAGTGCCCATCAATCCACTGGCGATGCGCCTTCAGCGGTGCATCACGCAGGCTGATACCCTGTTCGACTTCCCAGTCAGTCAAGGCATCGGTGAGCATCACGTGGTTGCTGGCATCATCATCGCACCAGGACAACTGCAACAAGCTGCGCAGTAATGCCTGTTTACCAGAGGACGACCAGCAGTAGTCCGCCAAGCCCGCATAGAGAGCATCAGCCGCCAGTAACTCCACACCGCTGAGCGCAGTAAACAGGCCGGTATACCCCGGCATCTGTCCTAGATACCAGCCGGCCCCGCCATTGGGCAGCAGCCCGATACTCGCCTCCGGGGAGGACAGGCGACTGTTTTCCGTAACAATGCGGTGGCTCGCTCCGGCCATCAAGGCGAGGCCGGCCCCCATCACTTGGCCGTCGGCCCAGCAAATCACCGGCTTGGGAAAGGTGTGAAGCAAATACGCCGCGGTGTATCCGCAGCTGAGAAACGCCTCGGCTTCCACCGCCGCCCCCCCGGGGTTGGCCAGCGCCGAGGCCGCCATACGCCGAACATCGGCGCCGCTACAAAAGCCCTGCTTGCCCGCGCCGTCGAGCAATAGCGCCACCGCCTCACTGTCGTCGCGCAGTAACAGCAAGCTGTGATGAAGGCGCTCGGCCATCTCCGGGCCAATGGCGTTGCAGCAGGCCGGCGCATTCAGCGTCAACTGCGCCAGATACCCCCCTGCAGGCAGGGCATGGCGCTCCAGGCAAATCGAAAAATCGACGTTCATATCAAATTCTCGGCTAGCGGTACCACAATCTTTTCAGTATCGCCCCTGTATTCGCTGCACTCAAGTTCTGCGCCTATTTGGCCGCCCAAGGCGCTGAGCGAGACCAGCGCAAAACCGCTGAAATCGCCATACTGCGGGGAAAAGCGCGGCATTTGCCGCCCGCCAAAGGAAAGCTGGCACAACCACCACCGCCAGACTAATGCACATTTATTAAAAATAAATGACTGACATTGACCCAACTGTCATTTTTTATTGGTTGTCACGGCCAATTTGTCGCCGCAGTGCTTTCGTTATGCTCCGTCACCTACTGAATTCCCTGTACTCGGAATTCCTTTGTAAGCGAACAACCACTGCGAGGCAGCCATGACAATTTACAAGGCCCCGGTACGCGATATCGATTTTGTAATCAACGACGTGCTCGACTACCAGGCACACTACGCGAAAATCCCAGGCGGCGAAGAAGCCACCCCTGACATGATCGACGCCATTGTCAGCGAAGCGGCAAAGTTTTCTGAAGAAGTGTTGGCCCCGCTGAACCAGAGCGGCGACGAACACGGCTGCGTCTGGAAAGATGGTGAAGTAACCACCCCCCCGGGCTTTAAAGAAGCCTACGACCTCTGGGTAGAAGGCGGCTGGCAAGGCCTGTCTCACCCCGCAGAATACGGCGGCCAAGGCCTGCCGATGTCACTGGGCCTGATCAAGTCCGAGCTGGTCGGAACCGCCAACTGGAGCTGGGGCATGTACCCCGGCTTGAGCTTGGGCGCCATGAATACCCTCTACGTTCACGGCACCGAAGAGCAAAAAGGCCTTTACCTCAGCAAACTCTGCGAAGCCACTTGGACCGGCACTATGTGCCTAACCGAGCCCCATTGCGGCTCCGACCTCGGCCAGATGAAATCCAAGGCTGAGCCTCAAGCTGACGGCAGCTACAAACTGACCGGCACCAAAATCTTCATCTCTGCCGGTGAACACGATCTGGCCGAAAATATCGTCCATATCGTGCTGGCCCGTACCCCCGGCGCGCCGGAAGGCACCAAAGGCATTTCGCTGTTCATCGTGCCTAAATTCCTGTCTGATGCCGAAGGCAATATCACCGAGCGCAACGGTGTTGCCTGTGGCAGCATTGAAAAGAAAATGGGTATTCACGGCAACGCGACCTGCGTGATCAACTTCGACGACGCCACCGGCTATATGCTGGGCAAGGAAAACGAAGGCCTGGCCGCAATGTTTACCTTTATGAACACCGCCCGCATCGGCACCGCGATTCAAGGTCTGGCGGCCTCCGAGCTGGCCTACCAGAACGCCTGGCCCTACGCCATGGACCGCCACTCAATGCGCTCTTTGTCCGGCACGAAAAACCCTGACAAAGCGGGTGACGCCATCATTCACCACGCCGACGTACGCCGCATGCTGCTCACCGCGCGCGCCTACGCCGAAGGTGGTCGCGCGATGATTTACGACGCCGCCAAGTACTCTGACGTCATGGTGCACGCCACCACGCAAGAAGAGCGCGACGCCGCCGAAAATGAACTGGGTTTCCTGACGCCAATCCTCAAGGCCTTCTTGACCGAGACCGGCCTGGAGTCTGCCAGCAACGCTATGCAGGTATTTGGCGGCCACGGCTTTATCACTGAGCACGGCATGGAGCAGATCTACCGAGACGCGCGTATCGCCACCATGTACGAGGGCACAACCGGCATTCAGGCTATGGACCTGATCGGCCGTAAAGTCGTCCTGGACGGCTTCAAACTCTACGCTGGCTTCAGCAAAAAGCTGTACAAATTTGGCTTCAAGAACCTGCTCACCGGCAAGCGCCGCCGTTACAGCGCCAAGCTGATCGGCTATACGCTCGGCCTGAATTGGAAAACGATTAAAATGGTTGCCCGCGCCTCTCGCAATCGCGACGCTGTTGCTGCCGCTTCCTTCGATTTCCTGATGTACTCAGGCTACCTGTCTATGGCCTACTACTGGGCAATGATGGCCGAAGTAGCCGCCAGTAAACTCGCCGCGGGCGAAGGCGACAGCGACTTCTATCAGGCCAAGCTGGAAACCGCTGAGTTCTACTTCAGCCGCCTGCTGCCCCGTGCCAAGGCCTATGCTGCGACGATGGACAGCAGCACTGAAAGCGTTATGGGCATGGAGGCTGCGCGCTTCGAATTGCGCTAAGCCAGCCTAACGGCGACAAAAAAGGCGCTGCCATTGCTGGCAGCGCCTTTTTTTTATCGTGCTATCGGCGTCAGTGGTGCGCCAATATCCAGTGCTAATTCAATAGCTGACTTGAGACACCTGCACACGCCAGTCACCGGCTTCATCACAGGGGTTAGCGACTTCCTCAACGGCGCCCGGTGCCACCTCGAAGGGCTGCACACTCAGCGGCCGCATTGCGTCTTCGCGGGTGTAACTAAACACCCCGCTAACATTGCTATCACAATGATTTTTAACAAGAAAACGGGTCGAGACCTTGTCGCGCATATAATAGGCACAGCTCGACGACTTGGACGACGGGTGGTGAGTTTCCACCTGCCAGTCGAGACACCGCACGGCATCCGCAGCCGAACACAGAGAGGACAGGGCCAGACCGGCGATAACCACACTACTTGCAAAGACTGCTTTCATAAACCACCTGCTGTATTCCGATTGCTAACTGCGTGTGCGCGATACCCCGCTGGGCTAGTCGCAGCAATGCACAGATCTCAGAGCACACCTTAGCGCAATCCATTTGCCCAGGCAGTCGCCGATTTCCCCTACACCACTAACGCTAACGACTATATTTAGCCATATCATCAAATAGTTAGCGCAAAGTATAGGCGATTCTCAGCCCGCCATAAATTGTTCATAATGTGAACAATTTGGCACTCTCAGTCGGGCATACCCAGCAGCAGCCGGCGCAGCAGGCGTGCTTTCAGGCTATCGGGCGCAGACAGTGACAGCTGCTCCAACAGTTCGCGGCGCGAGGAGTCCACAGCGCGAGGCCGCAACAAAGCCCGACAGCGCTGCAGCGTTCCCATTCCTTGCAAGCGCATGAGCTGGCGGGCGGCATGGAGCTCAACAGGGGTAAAATCACAGCCCAGTGGGTAGCGCGGACACAATCCGCGCCGCTCAGCGTCCGCGACGAGGCGCTGAATCCGCTCGGGGTAGTTACAGCGCTGGGACGCCGACAGACAATAGTCTGCCGGCAACTTGCCCGCCTCCTTGGCCTGGCGCAGCAGCGCTGGCTGAAAGCGACTGTCGGCAATCCCGATTAATGCCGCCGCTACCTCGCCATCGGATTTGCCCCTTAAATCGGCAATGCCGTACTCAGTAACGATAATATCGCGCAAATGGCGGGGAATAGTGCAGGCGCCGTAGTGACTGACAATATTGGACTCTGGCCCCTGCCGGCCGTCGCGACAGGCGCGAATCATTAAAATTGAGCGCCCGGTTTGCAGCTGGTGGGCCATCGCCACAAAATTGTACTGCCCTCCCACACCGGAAATGA
>JBFKEA010000017.1:0-19500 GCA_041619375.1 Spongiibacter sp.
CACCCAAGGTGATTAAGACATTCCCATGACTGTGACTTCCCCAGTACTGGTTGCGTTAGATGTTGCAACCAAACAGCAGCTACACGCCCTTGTTGACCAGCTAGACCCGGCCGAATGCCGCCTCAAAGTCGGCAAGGAGCTGTTTACCCTATTTGGACCAGAAGTCCTCGACGAGCTGCACGACCGCGGTTTTGAGGTGTTTCTCGATCTTAAATTTCACGACATTCCCAATACCGTTGCCGCGGCTGTGCGGGCAGCTGCCGAGCGCGGTGTATGGATGGTCAACGTCCATGCCAGTGGCGGCTCCAAAATGATGCGTGCCGCCCGAGAGGCCTTGCTGCCCTTCAAAGACAAGGCGCCGCTGTTGATTGCCGTTACGGTACTGACCTCGATGCAGGATAGCGATTTGCTGGAGCAGGGGATTAACCGCAGCGCGGCCGAGCAAGTGCGCCATTTGGCGCAGTTGGCTGAAGACAGCGGTATGGATGGGGTGGTCTGCTCTGCACAGGAGGCGGCAATGTTACGCGCAGAGCGCGGTGCGGATTTCTTGTTAGTAACACCGGGTATTCGCCCGGCCGACAGCGCGCGTGATGACCAGCAGCGCATTGCTACGCCCGCCGAAGCAATGGCCATGGGCAGTAATTATCTGGTTATCGGTCGGCCAATCAGCCGCGCCGATCAGCCGCTGCAGGCGCTGCGTGATATCAATCGCGAGCTGGCTAGCTGATTGCCCATACAGTTTCGGGAACAACACAACAAAAGAACAATAGGACAGGAAAAACATGGCAGTAATAGATGTATTTAATGGCGATGCTGACGGCCTGTGTGCGCTGTTGCAACTGCGTTTGGCCGATCCGCAAAACAGTCAGTTAGTCAGTGGTGTGAAACGCGATATTGCCTTATTGAATCGTGTAGATGCCGCCGCCGGTGATCGTATTACGGTGCTGGATGTGTCGCTGGACAAGAACCGGGACGGACTGCAAAAGGCGCTGTCTGCGGGCGCCGAGGTCTTTTATGTGGACCACCACTTTGTCGGCGAGATTCCCGACCACCCCAAGCTCAATGCGCGTATCAATACCGCTGCCGACGTTTGTACCAGTTTGCTGATAAATGGTCATTTACAAGGTGCCTATGCCGAGTGGGGCGTGGTGGGGGCGTTTGGCGATAATCTGCGGTTGAGTGCACAGACTCTGGCGAAGCACTGCGACCTCAAAGCTGATGCGTTAGAGCGCCTGGAAAATCTGGGTATTTATCTCAATTACAACGGTTACGGCGCCAGCCTTGAAGATTTGCATTTTTCGCCGACCGAATTATTCGGCAAATTATTGCCCTACAGCAGTCCGCTGGATTTTATTCGCGATGGCGCGGATACCTTCGAGCAGCTAGAGGCAGGCTATCACAATGATATGCGCGCGGCCGCCCAGTTACCGTCGGTACACGCCAGTGATACCTCCGCGGTATATGTGCTGCCCAACGAGCGCTGGGCGCGGCGGGTGAGCGGTGTGTACAGCAATGATCTTGCCAATGGTCACCCCAATCGCGCCCACGCGGTGCTTACCGAGAAAGCCAATGGCAATTACCTGGTCAGTATTCGTGCGCCGCTGAACAATAAACGCGGCGCCGACGAATTCTGTCGCCAGTTTCCCACGGGGGGTGGCCGCGCGGCGGCGGCGGGTATTAATGATTTACCCGGTGATAGCCTGGAGCACTTCTGTGAGCAATTCGAGGCATTCTACCGGGGCTTGGCTAACTGATTATGTTGGGCCTAGAGGCGTGGTTGACCTTGGCGGTGATCGGTACCTGCCTAGCCGGTTTGGTATTTAGTCGAAAGCCGGCCGATATGGTGCTGTGCGGCGGCGTTGTTGTGCTGCTGCTGTTGGGCATTCTCACTCCAGAGGAGGCCCTTTCTGGCATGTCCAACGAGGGCATGGTTACTGTGGGTGTGCTGTTTATCGTTGCGCAAGCCTTGTCCGAAACCGGTGTGGTCAGCTGGATCTCTAACAATGTGCTGGGTCGACCCAAATCTGCGCGCACAGCACAGGCGCGGTTGATGACGCCCGTGGCGATTTTCAGCAGTGTTCTCAATAACACTCCGGTGGTGGCGATGTTGATTCCGGCGGTGCGCGACTGGGCCAAGCGCAACCGACTGCCGGTGTCGCAGCTGATGATGCCGCTGAGCTATGCGGCGATCATCGGCGGCACCTGTACCCTGGTCGGCACCAGCACCAACCTAGTTGTTAACGGCATGCTGCTGAAATATCTGCCTGAGCAGAGCTTGGGCATGTTTGATTTAGCGTGGGTGGGTGTGCCTTGCGTACTGCTGGTGATTGGCTTTGTGGTGCTGTTTGCCCGTTTCTTGTTGCCGGATCGCAGTGGCCGCGACGAGCGGTTTGGTGATACCCGCCAGTATATTGTCGAAATGCAGGTGGTGCCGGCGAGTCCGGTGGTTGGACAGACGATCGAAGAGGCGGGTTTGCGGCAGTTGCCGGGCATGTTTCTGGTAGAAATTGTCCGCGACGAAC
Organism: Spongiibacter sp.; assembly: GCA_041619375.1. Lineage (GTDB taxonomy): Bacteria > Pseudomonadota > Gammaproteobacteria > Pseudomonadales > Spongiibacteraceae > Spongiibacter. The sequence goes on from JBFKEA010000017.1 coordinate 2,523, forward strand.
AAATTATGACGGCGGTATCGCCCCATGAGAGGCTGCAGGGTGGTGATCAGCTAGTATTTGCCGGCGATGTGCGCTCAGTGGTTGATTTAAAGAATATCCACGGTCTTAAACTCGCCGAGAAGCAGGTTTTTAAGCTGGAGGCCGGCAACTTAAACCGCTGCTTGGTCGAGGTGGTGATTTCGCACAACTTCCCCCAACTGGGGCGGCGAGTGCGCGATATGCGCTTTCGCAATCATTATGGTGCGGTGGTCATTGCGGTGTCGCGCAATGGCGAGCAACTGAAGGGCAAGCTCGGCGATATTGAGCTGGAAGCTGGTGATACGCTGTTGCTGGAGGCTCATGAGGATTTTGTCAGCAACCAGCGCTACTCGAGAGACTTTTTGTTGGTCAGTGCCATCGAAAACTCCCGCCCGGTGCGCCACGAACATCGCCTGCGGGCTTCACTGATTATGCTGGCCATGGTGTTGAGTGTGGCAGTTGGCTGGCTGTCGATGCTCAAGGCGGCGTTTCTCGCCGCCGGGCTGATGGTATTGACGCGCTGTATTCGCGCCAGTGAGGCGCGGCGCAGTGTTGACTGGCAGGTGCTATTGGTCATTGCCGCGTCCATTGCCTTGGGCAGCGCTTTGGAGAAAACCGGTGCGGCTGATGCGATCGCCGAGGGTATTGTGGGGGTGGCTGCGGGTTCCGCATTGGCCAGTCTGGCCGCGATATTTGTGGTGACGGCGCTGTTCTCCGCGGTGATTTCCAATTTGGCGGCGGCGGTCATTGTGTTCCCTGTTGCGCTGGCGGCAAGTCAGCAGCTTGAGGTCAGTGTGCTGCCCTTCGCCGTTACCCTGATGATGGCGGCATCGGCGAGTTTTGCGACACCGATCGGCTATCAGACGAACCTGATGGTCTACGGTCCTGGGAATTACCGTTTTTCAGACTTTTTGAAGTTGGGGCTGCCGTTAACTTTGATTGTCGGTGTGGCTACGGTGCTGATTGTCCCGCAGGTCTGGCCATTTTAATTGGGCTCAGCGCTCGCAGTAGCGCTCGGCCTCGCCGCTGAATTGATTCCCTTCAAGTAATCGCCGATGGTCGCTCACCGCGACGGCGACGTCGATGCGCACAAAGCCGTTTTCCAATAAGCGTTGACAGGCTATTTTGGCCAGCGTCTTGGCCTTTATACGGTCGGTGTCGGCACTGAGCACTAATCGGTTGTAGCGTACCCAGAGTGTTTTGTGGGTAGCGAAGGCGGGGGTGTTTTCGAAATAACCTTGCATCGCCCGATGGCCGTGGCTGAATGTTGTGCCTGCCTGCGTTGCACCCGTCAACACCAGGGCCGCTGCCAGTAATAGATATCTCATTGCTGCCTCATCGCCACTTTACCCTTTGCAGTGTAGCGCGTTGCTGCCCGCTGGGGGGACTCTGACTCAGATATTTACTAAATGCCGCAAAAGACTAATGCGCTGAGAGAAGGGGGGTAGCCGGTGCCGCGTCGATGCGGCACCGGCTGAAGCTTACAACTTGTTGCGCGGCTATTTTGCGTTGCAGGCTGCGAGCGTTTCCCGGTAGCTGTCGCTGAGGCACTGCTGGTAAAACTCGGGGTCGGGCATGATTTCCCGGCAACTCACCGCCGTCACCATCAGCATGTCTTCGTGGCTGACGACACTTTGGAACAGGCCTGTACCGGGCATGATTGGCCCAAGAGCCAGTCCGCCTACTGCCTTGGCCCCAAGCAAGTAATAGGGGATGGGTGAGCCGGGGACGTTAGTAATAATGCTGGTTGGCGCACTGGGTAGTAATGCTTTTAAGCGCGGAGTGCTTTCGCCGTGGCGAACCTTAAGCACAGATTTAATCAGCCAGGGCGGCATGATCTGGCTTAATTCAGGTAACAGATTAGGGCCAATGGTCTGGGCGTATTGTTTGGCATTTTTTGAGGCTTTCTGGATGGCTAGCAGCCGTTCTTTGGCGTCGGCAATTTCCGAGCAAAGAGGGATATTGATGGTGGTGATTTGATTGCCGTCGGCCCCGTCGCTGTCGCTTATGCGCAGGTTAACCGGCGCTTGTGCTACCAGGCTGTCCCCGGGCAGCTCGTCTTTGGCTTCGAGGTACTGGCGCATGGCACCGCTGAATACCGCGAGCATAAACTCATTGAGCGTCACGCCAATTTTTTTGCGTGCAGTCTGGGTCTCTGACAGGGAAAGCTGTAGCGAGGTAATCACCCGATAGGGCGATGGTACATCGTTAAAGCGGGTTTTGGGTGTACTTTTGGGCGCTTCCAGCTCGCCGGCTTTGACCGCTTTATTGACGGCGGAAATGCCCTTGGCAGCCGTTTTGACCCCACTGACTATTTTGCCGGTGCGGCGGGCGGTGTTGAGGGAGCTGCGCAACAACAGGTCGAGCTTAGACGGTGTTTCTTCGGTAATAAAGGGTTTGTCGCTGTTGCTAAACTCGTGCTTTGCCTCGGCCTCAAAGTCGTGGATGGTGGTAAACAACTTGGCGGCGGCCACGCCATCCATCGCTGCGTGGTGAATCTTGGTCATCACGGCAAAACTGCCCGCCGGAATGCCTTCGAGGTTATCCAGACCTTCGATAACCGTGACTTCCCACAGCGGGCGACTGCGATCCATCGCGCGCGAGTGCAAACGCGCCAGTTGAATGTGGAACTGGCGCCAGTCACCGGGCTTGGGCAGTGAAATATGGCGCACATGAAACTCAATGTCGAAATTGGGATCTTCTATCCAATACGGCTGGTCTAGTGAAAGCGGAACTTCAACCAGGCGGCGAGTAAACAGCGGAACCTCGTGCATGGCGTCTTGAAAGAGATTGAGAATATCTTTAAAGCGCACGTGGCCATTGGGCGTCGTAGACTGGTCGTAGATCGCGACCGAGGCAAAGTGCATAGGTAGGGAGTGGGATTCGCCGAGTACAAAGGTGGCGTCCATGGCGGATAACTGCTGCATAATTGTTCCTTTTTTGCAGAATTAAATAGGGCGGCTATTGCCGCCCTTGTCGATTACGTTTTGGCAGCTTTAGTAATGGCTATTTAGCTGTCTGGGACATCAGTCGCTGTCGGGCCGCGGCCATACGGTCGAGATAGGTCAACATTTCCTGAGTGTTACTGGCCGGGTCGAGCATGCGCGCCGTGTAGGCATCGATGACCAATTGCTGAACAGCGGCGCTATTTGGCGCTGAATCGAACAACCAGTCGGCAAAATGGCAGGCCAGTTTCAGCTCGCCGTTTGCCAGTAGCTGTTGCGTATAGCTCAACATGGCCTCTATGCCGCCGCCAAAGTCCGCAATGGCCTGCCCAACTTCCGCACTGGTCGCTGGCGACCAGTTGGATGGGATGTCGTCCCACCAACCAGTGTATTGCTTGAGTACCATTTTAACGATGTCTTGAGGGGTCACATATTGGACATTCAGGGTCGGGTGGCTAGCCAAGTGTTCTGGCAGCTTGGCGTTGTGGTAGATATGGTCTTTACGCGTGCCCTTGTTCAGCTCAGTAATGGTGTAATCCACCAAGTACTGCAGAGCTTCGGCGTGGGCGCCCAGGTTTTCCTGAATAACGGCTGGGTCGCTGAGCAGCTCTCCGTGGGCGGGCAGCACCACGGCGGGGTTTAGGGCGACCATTTCACGCAGGGCGGCGGCCCATTCTTCAACATAGCGCTGCACCCGTTTGCCGTTGCCGGCATTGGGCAGGAAGCCTTGATAGTAATCGGCGGAGGCGATCATGCGGCGTTCGGGTAGCCACACAAACAATTGGTCGTCGGTTTCGCCGGGGAAGTGTCGCAGTACAAAGCGTTCGCCGCCAATCTCCAGTTCCAGAGTGTCGCCACTGAAGGTGCGCGTTGGCCATACCAGGTCTTCTTCACCGGCGGGCAACTGCTCTGTGGGTTGGGACATATAGGGACCGATGCTGCCGCGCAGGCGAATATAGCGATTGAAGCGCGCCAGCAGTTTTTCATGGGCAATAATTTCAGGAGTCCAGCCGGCTTCCATCAGTGCCCAAGTGCCGTAGGCATGGTCGACGTGGCCGTGGGTATAAATGATGGTGTGCAGGTCTTTGTCGCTGACGCTTTTGATGGCGTCTACCAGCGCGGGGCCGGCAGGCCCCATGCCGGTGTCGACCAGCACCAAGCCGGCATCGGTTTCGAACAATACGGCGTTAACAATGGGCATGCGGATCAGCCAACTGCGCGGGCCGGCAGCGACCACTGTGGTTTTGTCGCTGACATCGTCGGCGGCTTCCGGGTGGTCGTGGGCAAACATATTCTGCGCGGCCAGGCGCGAGTACTGGCCGCCAAAACTGCCGCCTTCAGAAAGGCGTGCCATCAGCGCGGGATTCTCTAACAGTACCAGTGCGCGGGTATCGAGGTCGGCGGCGCTGACCACGGACTCCAGTGCCGCCTTTTTTACACTCTGGGCGCTGGCGCGCAGCGCATCGCCGGCTTGTTTGCCGCTGTCACTGCGTCCCAGCAGCAGGCCCAGCACCGTGAAAATAACGGCGAGGAGTAGATACTTAGCAAGGTTTTTCATTGCATGCCTCATTAAATTTTTGGTGTTAGACGCTTTGGCGCTCGGGGTCGAGGTGGCGCTCCCAGAAGCTCCACAGGGCGCTTGAATACGTTTCCAAGTCAGGTAGTGTTATAGCACTATCAGCCAGGGCGCGTTGGGTTTGGCTGGAGTCGTACACGGTGTCCCAGCGCATCATTTTGATGGCTTCTATTGGCAGGCCGGCATTTTCAACAAGGCGACTGCCCAGGCGTTGCAGCGCCTGAACACTCAGCAGCCAGCTGATGGGCGGTTTTTCCGGGTTGATTTGCAGGCGCTCACTAAGCGGTGCAGGTCCTTTTGCCCCGGCCGCTCTGGCAAACACATTGGTCATTTCTGTGGCGCTGTATTGGCGGGTATTGGTCAGGTGAAAACAGCCGCCATCGAGGTCCGGTTTGTGAGCAATGTGATCCATCGCGCCCACCACATAGTCCGCGGGAACCAAGTTTAAACTGCCGGCATTCACTCCGGGCAAACTGATCCAAGATGGCAGGTCGCGCAGCTTTTTGATCATTGGGAAGCTGTAATAGGGGCCATCAATCTTGTCGATTTCGCCGCTAGCGGAATGGCCGAGGATGCCGCTGGGGCGGTAGATCCGCCAGGGCACTTGGCACTCTTTGCGGACAATGGCCTCGGAGGCGTGTTTGGTTCTGAAGTAGGCGTTATTGAGGTTTTCGGCTTCTTCAAACATGTCCTCGCGAAAGGTGCCGCAGTACATGCCCGACACCGCTGTTGAACTGACGTGGTGAAAACAACCGGCTTGTAAAGCTTGTGCACAGTCAATGGCATTGCGGGTGCCGTTGACATTGGCAAGTTGCTGCTGTTCTTCACTGGCGGTTAAATCGTAGATCGCCGCAACGTGAAAAAAGTGGGCTATAGAACCGCGTAGCTTGTCGATATCTGCATCGGACAGGCCGAGGCGTGTCTCGCTCAGGTCGCCAACAACGGCGACGAGTTGCTCGCTGCTGGCGTTCAGGCGCTCCCTCAGCTTGTCGATTTTGGCGACGGAAGTGGCGCGCGTCAGCACATGAATTCGGCCGCCGCGGGCGAGTAGACGCTCGATCAAAAACCGGCCGACGAAACCGGTGCCCCCGGTGACAAAGTAGTTGTTACTGTCCATAGTTTTACCTCATTAGCAGCATTTTGCTTGGCGTTGCACTGCGTATTGCCGCGCGACCAAGGTGGAATGCCGACGTCATTGGGAGAGAAATAAAAAAGGCCCTCCGCAGCGCAGAGCGCTGCGTGGGTGCGGGCCAAGCCTGGAGGATAACCTGTAAAAAATAGGGCGGGTGACAGGGCATTATTTTGCCCCCGCGACGGGACGGTGGTGCAGCGTATCGCTCAGGCGACGTAAGGCTTCTCCATAGGGTGCCAATAGGGCTGCGGAGGTGACCACTGGGGTGTCGCCGGGCGTGTGGAAATAGTGGTGGCTGCCGACCAGGCCCATCGCATTGTAGCCGTGCTCAATAATCGCGCCGAGCTCGGAATGGCTGCGATTCAATGCCTTGCTCGCGAGTATTTCGATCCCTGGCACAGCCTGGAAGGCCATGTTGGCGGCGGTGATTGCCTCGGGGGCGGCGTAAAGACGGTTGTAGCTGTGGATGCGCTCAAGGGGTTTCAGCTGCCCGCCTTCGGTTTGCCAGTCGCGTGCGCCAATGGATGCGCCCAGGTGCAGCCACAGTGCCACCGATTCGGGGACGGGCATTTTCGTCAAACTGAGTTGGGCACCCATCATGCCCAGTTCGTGCCCGCTGTTGGCGACAAATAGCCAATTAAATTGAGTCGGCTGCTCGGCAATGTATTTGGCCAGACCCAGCCACAGCGCGACGCCGCCACCGCGCTCGCCGGCGCACTGAAACCAGCCACTACTGGGGGTAGAAACGACTATCCAGGGGGCACGGTCGACGGGCTCTGCTGGGAAGCGGCCGAAAATATTTTCGGCTTGGGCCGTTTGGTAGTGGCCGCTACTGGTCAATTCGACGCCTTGCTGCTGTTGCATGGCCTCGGCTAAGGCGGGGTGATGTTTGGCGGCCACTGCGACGGTGGGTATCGCCAGGGGGTGCTGATGCTCGGCATTACTGGCATAAATTTCTGAAGAGGGGTGTGCTGCGGCAATAATAAGCGCCAGCGCGCCCTTTGCGGCGGCCTGCTTGGCTAACTCGGCGGGGCGCAAGCGGTACCAAGGTGAGGCATCCTTGGGGGCTAAGTAGGCAATATGGCCGTTCAGCTCGGGGCTGTCTAGCGACCGTAGCGTGGCGTTGATTGGCGTGTTGGTTGCCTGTGGAAACCAGTGGGGAAAGATGTCGATGTCGACAGAGGCCGTCTTAAGGCGCTGCTGTGCGGGGAAGAATTGTTCGATTGTGAAGCTTTGGCTCTGCACGGCCAAGCCTGCCCGGCGAAGATTGTCGGCCAGCCATTGGCTTGTCTGCCGGTCTGCCGGTGTGGCGGTGCGGTGATCGCCAAAGGCGGCGTACTGCTCAACGGTATGGTACAGCGCCGCGCCGCTGAGGCTGAGTGGGCTGGCTACGCTGGAAAATGTGCATGTCGTCAATAGCAGGCCGACGATCAAATTGCGCAACATTGGCAGTCCTCAGTCTCGGTTGGTGTTTTTATGAATGCACTGTAGTCAGCGTGGCCGTTTTATCCCAGCGAATGTGAAGGCGATGAAGTTTTTGGGTGGTGGATTGTTCTTAACAAATTGATTTAATTAATTATTTTTGTAAGTTTTGCGAAAGTCTAGACAGGGGTGCATACGCTGGAAAAATGCATTGGAGGCGAGATCGCTAGCGATTGTAAGAGGTTTTTAGCGCTTTATCGTGACGACCGCGGCAGGTTATGGGCGCTGTTTCCGATGGTTCTCTGCGTTGGCAATTGGGCGAAGTGACAAGGTGGTTGTTGTCAAAACGGCGTTGCCCACACGGTCAGTGAGGTTATACTCGGGAGCGGCTATGACACATAAAAATAATATTGCAGCGCGGAGTCTCTATGGTTGAACGTCGTAAACTGGCATTGCTTGGCAGTGCGTGTTGTCTTGCTCTTTTGTCCACGCCGTCGCCGGGGTATGGGGCTACCCTCGAAGAGGTGATCGTCACTGCGCAACTGCGCGAGCAAAGCCTTCAGGATGTACCGGTTTCCGTCAACGCCATGTCCGGCGAGAAACTCATGGAGGCGGGGCTCAATAAAATTCAGGATCTGCAGGCCTATGTGCCCAATTTAACCATGTCGGAAAATGGCATCGGCACAGCCATTTATATTCGCGGCATCGGCTCGGGTATCAATCAGGGCTTTGAGCAGTCGGTGGGTATGTATGTAGACGGGGTTTACTACGGCCGCGCTCAGTTGGCGAGGGCACCCTTTCTCGACCTCGCCCGCGTTGAAGTGCTGCGCGGGCCGCAGAATATCCTCTATGGCAAAAACAGCATTGCTGGGGCCATCAGCATTATTACTGCGCGCCCCATTGACGAATTTGAGGGCTCGGTCTCGGCGGTCTATGAGCCCGAATTTGACGAGCAGGTCTTTGACCTGGTGTTATCGGGGCCGGTTTCCGATAACGTCGGTGTGCGTTTTGCGGCCCGGAAACGGGAATTTGGTGGCTTTATCGAGAATCTGACCCTGAGTCGCGACGAACCTAACTATAAAGAAGAGACACTGCGGCTGAAACTGGTTTGGGATGCGGCCGATGATTTGACGCTGGCGTTTAAAGCCGAGATGGGTGCCTTCGATGTACTGGGCCGCCAAGTAGAGATCATCAATGATCGGCCCTCCACCAGCACTAACCCGCTGTTTACCGGCCGAACCTATGCTGAAATCGCCGATGAAACTCAAGTACCCGGAGTGTTGGACATCGATAGTCACGATTCGGTGCGCAATAACTACCAAGACTTTAAGCGCTCTTCCAATGGCGATTATAGCTACAACGACACCTTGAATCTCACTTTCAGTGCGGAATGGCTGCGCGACGAGCATGTGTTTACAGCCACTACCGCCTATGTGGCCTACGAGTACGACGACCTCTGCGACTGTGATTTCACCGCCGCCGAGGGCTTTAAGTTGGTGCTGCAGGAGGACTACGAGCAGGTCAGTCAGGAATTTCGCTGGATGTCGCCGGCGGATCGCGACTGGGAGTTTATTGCCGGGCTCTACTTCCAAAAAAACGAGCTGTATTTCTTTGACAGCATTATTGTCGACTCCGACTTGATCGTGCAGCTGCTCAACGCCGCCGATGCGACCGAGGGCGGTGCGCGCGGTGACCGCGATCCCAACCCGGTGGCGACCTCACCCGAGGAAATTGCCGGTATTGGCGATGCCGGTAATGCTATTGCCAACCTCACTTCACCGCGTGATTTCAACAGTGACTCATTGCTCGGTTCGGGGTTTTTGCAGGCCACCTGGAATATGCGGGAAGATCTGCGCCTGACACTCGGCGGGCGCTACAGCTACGAGAAAAAGACCGGCAGTCGAAAATTCCGCTTCGGTAACTTGGACTACAGCGACCGCCCGTTTGGCGAAACCGATACCGTTGCCGCTATCAGCTTCGCCGCCGAGCGCCACGACCTCAAAGGTAAGCGCAGCGAGTCGCAGTTGTCGCCGTCAATTAATCTGCAATTCGACGTCAGTCCGGACATCATGACCTACCTCAGCTGGAGCCGCGGCTTTAAATCCGGTGGTTATGACGCCCGCTCCAATGCCTCGCCCAGTGCCGACCCGGTGCCGCGCAATCCCAATGCGCCGGCCGATAACAGCCCGCGGCCGGTGTTAATTGGTACCTTTGAGTACGAGGAAGAAGAGGCCGAAAGCATCGAGCTAGGCGCTAAAATGACCCTGCTGGAAGGGGCGGCAGAGTTTAATGTCGCAGTATTTAACACCCGCTACGATAACCTTCAGGTCAGCATCTTCGACGGTACCTTGGGCTTTAACGTCGGCAATGCCGCCGCTGCCGTCACCCAGGGGATCGAGCTGGATGGCCGCTGGCAGATCACCGAGTCGCTGATGTTGGCGGGGGCCTTGGCCTTGCTCGATTTCGAGTTTAAAGACTACGAAAATGGTCAGTGTTTGGCCGGGCAGGAACCGACGTCGCCAGATGGCATCAACTGTGATTACAGTGGCAAAACCAACCAATATGTCGCCGATTGGGCGGGTAATGTGTTGGCGGTGTGGCGCGCGCCTATCACCGATCGCCTAGGTATGGCCATTAGCCTGGATGCAATATTTACCGACGACTACAACCCCGCGCAAAACCTCGACCCCGCCGTCGCCCAAGACGGCTATGTGAAGTGGAATGGCCGTATTGGTATTGGTGCTCTGGACGAGAGCTGGGATGTTGCACTGGTCGGAAAAAACCTCACCGACGAAACTATCATCACCTACGCCAGTGACACACCTACCTCCTACACGATCTTTGGCTCCAAGGGGCACTACGCCTTTCTCGAGTCGCCGCGAAGTATTGCCTTGCAGGCTAACTACCACTGGTAAAGGGTGACAGGTGGCGCCTCGGATCGGGGCGCTGATTGGGGGCGGCGAACTGTGTGCTGGTGGGATAATCGCTAGACAATAAAAAAGGCCGCATCCGGGGATGCGGCCTTTTTCATGTTTGGCTCCGCCTGCTGGGCTCGAACCAGCGACCCAATGATTAACAGTCATTTGCTCTACCAACTGAGCTAAGGCGGAATAGCTGTCTCAACAGCTGAGGTCGCGCATATTAAAGGCCATTTCCGAGGTCGTCAAGCCTTTGGCCAAGAAAAATGTAAAATGCATTTTTTCCTACGTTTTCCTTTGCTTAGGCATCGCCTGCGCGGGTTTCTGCGTAGTGCTTGCACAATGTAGTAAACTGGCTGCTTTGCCAGCAGTTCCCGTGCGTTGAGGAGATACATGGCCAAGCCGTTTCAAGTCGTTTCCAAATTTGCCCCGGCAGGCGACCAGCCCGCCGCAATTAAGGGCTTGGTGGAGGGGGTAAATGCCGGGCTGCACGCCCAAACCCTGCTTGGGGTAACTGGCTCGGGCAAAACCTTCACCATTGCCAATGTGGTGGAGCAGTTGCAGCGGCCGACGATTGTGATGGCGCCCAATAAAACCCTGGCAGCCCAGCTTTACGGCGAGTTTAAGGAGTTCTTTCCCAATAATGCCGTGGAGTACTTCGTTTCCTACTACGACTACTACCAGCCCGAGGCCTATGTGGCGGCATCCGACACCTTTATCGAGAAAGATGCATCGATCAACGACCACATAGAGCAAATGCGGCTGTCGGCCACCAAGGCGCTGATGGAGCGCTCAGATGCGATTATTGTGTCGTCGGTGTCGTCGATTTACGGTCTGGGCGATCCCGAGCTGTATTTCAAAATGGTGCTGCATTTGGTGCGCGGCGAGCGCATCGACCAGCGCAAGCTATTGCGTCGCCTGGCGGAACTGCAGTACACCCGCAACGATATGGCCTTTCAGCGCGGCACCTACCGAGTGCGCGGTGATGTGATTGATATCTTCCCCGCGGAAAGTGAGAAAGATGCGGTGCGCGTCGAGCTGTTTGATGATGAGATCGAAAGTCTTAGCGGTTTCGACCCTTTGACTGGCGAGTCCTACGGCAAGATGCCGCGGGTGACGATCTACCCGAAAAGTCACTATGTCACTCCCAGAGGGACTCTGCTGGCGGCGGTAGACCGCATTGAGGAGGAGTTGAATGAGCGTCTGGAGCAACTGCGCAGCAATGAGCTGTTGGTGGAGGCCCAGCGCCTTGAGCAGCGCACCCGCTACGATCTAGAGATGATTCGTGAGTTGGGTTACTGCAATGGCATCGAGAATTACTCGCGCTACCTTTCCGGGCGCGACCCCGGTGAGGCGCCACCGACGCTGTTTGACTACTTGCCGGAAAATGCCCTAGTGGTGATCGATGAGTCCCATGTGACGATTCCGCAGATCGGCGCGATGTACAAGGGTGACCGCTCGCGCAAAGAGACACTGGTGCAATACGGCTTTCGCTTGCCTTCGGCGCTGGACAATCGGCCAATGCGTTTTGAGGAGTGGGAGCGACTGGTGCCCCAGTTGATTCTTGTGTCGGCGACCCCAGGGCCCTACGAAGAAGAACATGCCGCCAGGGTGGTCGAGCAGGTGGTGCGCCCCACCGGCCTGATTGACCCGGAAGTGGAGGTGCGCCCGGCCAGTAACCAGGTGGATGACCTGCTGTCGGAGATCAATAAGCGCGTCGCCAAGCAGGAGCGGGTGTTGGTGACAACGCTGACCAAGCGCATGGCGGAAGATTTGTCGGAGTATCTCGACGAGCACGATGTGCGCTGTCGCTATTTGCACTCGGATATCGATACGGTAGAGCGGGTGGAAATTATTCGCGATCTGCGGCTGGGTAAGTTTGATGTGCTGGTGGGGATCAACTTGCTACGTGAGGGTTTGGATATGCCCGAGGTGTCGCTAGTGGCGATTCTCGATGCTGACAAGGAGGGTTTTTTGCGCTCTGAGCGCTCGCTGATCCAGACCATTGGTCGCGCAGCGCGGAATCTGAATGGCAAGGCTATCCTCTACGGCGACCGCATTACCGGCTCGATGCGCCGTGCCATAGACGAAACTGAGCGCCGCCGCGAGAAGCAAGTCGCCCACAATGAAGCCCACGGAATTGTGCCCAAGGGCGTACACAAATCGGTGGAAGATATCCTGGAGGCCGCTGCCGCGCCGGGTTCTAAAGCCAATCGCCGCGGCCGTGACCAGCGCAAGGCGGCCGAACCGGCGGGTGATTATCTGCTTGATGCGGAATCGATGGCGCCCAATGAGCTGGCGAAAATGCTCAAAACCATGGAGCAGCAGATGCAGGAGCACGCCAAAAATCTCGAGTTTGAGGCCGCCGCCAAGCTGCGCGACCGACTGCATGAAATAAAAGAACGGATGTTTATCAGCTGATAAACTGCCCTCGGCGGGCCTTGTCATCGCCGCAAAGCCTGCTTATAATGCGCCGCTCTGTTCAGTACGACCGTAGCTCAGCTGGTTAGAGCACCACCTTGACATGGTGGGGGTCGGTGGTTCGAGTCCACTCGGTCGTACCAAGAATTTAAAAGGCCCGCTTATAGCGGGCCTTTTTCGTTCCTGCGCGGCTATTATTTTGCGCGCTTATAGTGCGGAGGAGATTGCCGTACTTAACAGTGCGCTGGCCTCAGTATTGCCATTGCCCTCCAGATAGGTACTGCCGACCTCAGAAAACTTGGGGATCATTTCTGCGCCCATTCCCAGCGACTTGAACTGCCCCAGCAGCTGACTGCCGGCCTTGATCGAGGCGCTTTGTTCACCGGCCATGGTCATGGCGCTGTTCATCATGCCGCCCAAGCCGCCGCTTGACATCTCCGCAACAGCCGGAGCGGCCTTGAGCAGTGTTTCCGCTCCCGGTATGGCACTGGCGAGCACGCTGAAGTCACTACCGCTAAGTAAGCTTTGTGCAGCTTGTAGCAGGGCGCCCATACCGCCGCTGGCTTGGGCACCGGTAACGCCGAGCGTTTGTGTTAGCAGTGGCAGTAACTGCATTCCGGTTTGCATCATAGAGCTAGCGCTGGCGCTCACTTCTGCGGCGCTTTCGATACTAGCGTTGGCTTCGACGCCGGCCTCAGCCGAAGTCGTCGTGGGCGTCGTTTGGGTCTGTTCTGACTGGTCACTGCCGCCTCCAAATAGGGCACTGATGCTGTCCCAGAAACCGGCGTGGGCGGGCAGGGTGGCAGATAACAATAGGGTGATGCAAAGGACTTTTTTCATAGCGAGACTCATTGAGTTTAGCGTGCTCATCACGCGGGCTACTATTGAACTTAGTCGCAGGCGGAGGATCTCGCCAGCTGGAGCAATTGGATTGCGCCCTAGACGTTACAAGACCTTTAGCTATTCGTGGCGCAGGTGGTCTCGGCTCCTTTTGATGCAGGGGCGAGGTTTGTGGCGGTTTTAACGCTATTAATAAGGCGAAAGCCGGGGCTCGCATGATTATTTAGGCCCACCTAGCATTGCGGGTGTCGACTGGCTTGGCGCAGCCTGTTCTATGTCGATGCGCTTGGCGTGCTGTTGATCTGTGATGTGCTCGCGCTTACCGCGATAAGGCGAGAGTGGATACATTTTCGCACGTGAGCCGAGTTACTCACCGAGATTCTCTTGGCGGTTGATATTGCTGAAATTTGCCTGCTGATCGTCAAAGCCCACTGCCACTGCGCCGCGCTCGGCATACCAGCCTTTAACGCTGCGCCGACCGCTGGCCAGATAGTCGCGCAGGCTGGCCAGCTCACTGCGATTAATTAGTGCGTACAGGTACTGATCGCGCTCACCGTCATAGGCGAAGCGGATGCCGCTACTGGCCGATGCAGCGCTCAGGCGCTGATAAAGATCGCTGGGGGGCTGTGGGTTGTCGCAGGGCAACAGCAATACTTGCGGATTGTTGGCGGCTTCCAGGCCGCTCAGTAGGCCGGCGAGGGGGCCGGGGAAGTCGGGCAGGCTGTCGCAGATGGTGAGGCCGTAACGTGCGTAGCGCTCGATATTGCGGTTGCAGCTGATTAGCACCTCGCCGGCGTCGCCAGCCATCACCGCGCAAATATGGGCGATCAGTGGCTGGCCCCGCCAGTCTATAAGCCCCTTGTCGCGACCCTGCATGCGCCGCCCCTGGCCGCCGGCCAGTATCAGCAGGCTGTAGGGTGGCGTTTGTGGGGCTGGCGCGCTCATGGGTACACCTTGTTTTTCATCTGTGGAGGGGCGTTCAGGCCACTATGTTAGGGGCGCGCTGTGCTATGATGCCAGCGTTTTTTTATGTGCGCTGCCGCCGGATATTCACTGCTATGACAACATTACTGGCCATTGATGCCGCAACCGAAGCCTGCTCGGTGGCGCTGTTGCGCGACGGGCAGGTCCAGGAAGACTACCGCCTGTTGCCCCGCGCCCATACGCGCTTTTTGTTGCCGATGGTCGATGAACTGCTCAGCGCTGCCGAGGTAAAGCTGGCGCAACTCGATGGTATTGCGTTTACCGCTGGCCCGGGTTCTTTTACAGGCTTGCGGGTGGCAATCGCCACGGTACAGGGCCTAGCCTTCGCCAGTGATCTACCGGTGTTGCCGATTTCCACGCTGGCATCGATGGCGCAGTTCTACGCTGAGCGTGAGGCGCTAGCGGAAGACAGTGTGCTGTTGCCGGCATTGGATGCCCGTATGGACGAGGTGTATCTCGGTCGCTACGCCTACCGCAATGGCTTGGTAGAGGAGCTGGCCAGCAACGCGCTGTTGTCGCCGGAGGCGGTCAGTAATACAGCTGTGGCGGCGGTGGGGCTTGGCGATGGCTGGAAGTACGCGGCGCGTTTTGCCGACGCCGCGCCTGCTTGCGTCGACACTGAGATACTGCCGCGCGCCAGCGCTGCTCTGCGTCTGGCCGAGCGCGACTTCCTCGCCGGCAAGGCGCTGCCTGCCGAGCAGGCGCAGCCGGTCTATCTGCGCGACAGTGTCGCCTGGCAAAAAAATTAAGCGATAGGGATAACTATTAATGGATGCATTACAGGCCGTTATTCTGGCGGCTATTCAAGGCCTCACTGAATTTTTACCGATCTCCAGCTCCGGTCACTTGGTATTGCCGCAAACCCTGTGGGGCTGGGAAGATCAGGGCTTGGCCTTTGACGTGGCCGTGCATGTGGGCTCGCTGTTGGCGGTGTTGGCATATTTTCGCCGCGACGTCAGTAAGCTGCTCACCGCCTGGACACAGAGTATTGTCGCTAAACAGCACGGCCCAGATAGCCGATTGGCGTGGATGGTGATTGTGGCGACACTGCCGGCCGTTGTCGCCGGCTTGCTGTTCAATGATTTTATCGAGCAACACCTGCGTGGCGGTGTTGTGCTGGCCACCACGACGCTGGTATTTGGCGTGATTTTGGGTGTGGTCGACCGCTACTCCAGCCACAGCCGCAGCATTGCCGATATTGGCCTGCGCCTGGCGCTGATTATTGGCTTTGCCCAGGTACTGGCCCTGGTGCCTGGGACCTCGCGTTCCGGTATTACCATGACCGCCGCCTTGATGCTGGGTCTGGGGCGCAGCGATGCCGCGCGCTTTTCCTTTCTGTTGTCCATGCCAATTATTGCTGCGGCCGGAAGCTACAAACTGCTGGAGTTACTGCAGGGTGGCAGCCAAGTGCCCTGGGATCTGTTGGCCATCGGCTTGCTGGTGTCGGCGGTAACCGCCTACGCTTGTATCAGTGTGTTTATGAACTGGGTAGAGCGCGTGGGCATGATGCCGTTTGCGATCTACCGGGTGATACTGGCCGGCATTATCTACGCCGTGGTGTTGTAAGGCGTTTGGTTGAGAAGGGGCGAATGATGAAAGCAGCATTTCTCGGATTGGGGGTGATGGGCTTTCCGATGGCGGGCCACGTCCACCGCGCCGGGGTTGATCTGCGGGTGTACAACCGCAGCCCCGACAAGGCCCAGCGTTGGGACGAACACTACGCGGCGCGGTCTGCGTCCACGGTGGCCAAGGCGGTAGCGGACCGCGATGTAGTGGCGCTTTGTCTGGGCGCCGATGCCGATGTGCGCCAGGTGTTGTGCGGCGAGCAGGGCGTATTTGCACATTTACCGCGCGGCGGCGTGGTGATCGACCATTCTACGACCTCCGCCGAGCTGGCGCGCGACATGGCTCAGGTGGCGGCCCAGACGGGCCACGCCTTTATTGATGCCCCGGTGTCCGGCGGTCAGGCCGGTGCCGAGGCGGGTAAACTGACGATTATGGCCGGTGGCGATGAGCAGGCCTTTGCCCGCGCCGAACCGCTGCTGCAGTGCTACGCCGCGCGCTATCGCCGCCTCGGTGAGGTGGGCAGCGGGCAACTGGCGAAAATGGTCAATCAAATCTGTATCGCCGGCCTGTTACAGGGGCTGGCCGAGGGGCTGAATTTTGGCCAGCAGGCCGGCCTGGATATGGCCGCCGTGGTCGATGTGATCAGCGCCGGTGCGGCCCAGTCCTGGCAAATGGACAACCGCGCGACCACCATGCTGCAGGGCGAATTCGATTTCGGCTTTGCCGTGGACTGGATGCGCAAGGACCTGGGCTATGTGCTCGACGAAGCCCGCCGTCAGGGCCTGAGCTTGCCGGTGACCGCACTGGTAGATCAGTTCTATGGCCAGGTGCAAAACCTCGGCGGCGGCCGCAAAGATACTTCCAGCCTGTTACTGGCCCTGCAGGCCAGTCAGCAGTCTTTCCCCCAGAATTCAACGACCTCGGATCAATGATGGATAAACAGCAGTTCAACACCCAGCTTATGGCGTTTTTAGATGCCAGCCCCACGCCGTTTCACGCCGCCGAAAATATGGCCAGCGCCCTGCGCGATGCCGGTTTTAGCGAGCTCAATGAGCGCGACGATTGGGCTTTGCAGCCCGGCAAGGGCTATTACACCCTGCGCAATGGCTCCTCCATTGTCGCCTTTCGGGTGGGCGAGGGGGATGTTGCCGAGAGC
>JBFKEA010000018.1:0-19356 GCA_041619375.1 Spongiibacter sp.
CGTGCCCTCGATATCCTTGTCCGGAGAGCGCACCCAATCCCCCACTGAAAAGGGCCGGTCGAGATAGACCATCAAGCCCCCGAAGAAATTGGCCAGCAAATCCTTAGCGGCAAAACCGACGGCAATGCCACCAATGCCACCGAAGGCCAAGACGCCGGAAATGCTGTACCCCAGATTCTGCAAAATCATCAGCGCAACAATAATTATCACCGCGCTGCGCACCAGCTTGCCCAGCGCCATCACGGTGGTTTGGTCTATTGGTTCATCATCGTCGCTGTACTCCCGAGACAGCAAACCACTTTCCACCTCGCGCACCAGCTTAACCAGGAACCAGCCGAGAATCGCCATCACCGCGACCGCCCGGAATGGTTGTAGCGCGGCAAACACCTCGGCCTCCGTGCTGCCGGCGATAATCTCTAACACATGACTGCCGCCCACCACCCACAGCAGGACTATCACCGGCCGGCGCGCCGCCTTCAAAACGGCATCATCCCAAAGATTATGCGTCGCCTGAAAGCGCTTCTCTAAGCCGTTTAGCAAGCGGCCCGCCAGCAGATTCGCGCAAAGCACCACCAACACCACCACAAACACTTCTGAGAGCCATGGGTAGTTAGAAAACTCGATTCCTTTGAGCCAATCAACCGACAACACGGTCCGTCCTCCGTTTTATACAGATTACTTGTTAGGAACACGCCACTTATACGCGGGCGGACTAAAAACTACCCACAATAAACGAAAAGCAGTTTAACTTAGCTAGCCATCTACCTGAAAGCATTTAGATTTACGGGCCACCCCTAACCAAAACAGCCAGCCGCGCGCAAACAGCAGCTGTAAAATTGTCACTGGACAGACCAAGGGGAAGTGATAGCTTGAAGTGGTAGGACACGTGGAGGTGATCTCATGGCATCGGTTATTCCCCTGGTAGGGAATTGGTACAAGGACCTGGAAACAGGCCAACAATTTGAAATCGTCGCTGCCGAAGATGGCCTGGACACCATTGAGGTACAGCTTATTGACGGTGAAATCTGCGAATTCGACTTAGACAGCTGGCGACAGTTAAAACTCGTCGGCATCGAGGAACCCGAAGACTGGCGCAACGCATTTGAGCTCAGTGACGACGATTACCGAACTTGGGACGACAGCTCAATGCCCGAGCCCATCGGCAATCCACTGCATGAAATTGAAACGGATGTCATCAACGGCATCTTTGATGACTACTGACCCCCCAGCAACACGGTGGCAGATTAAACCGGAATTTTGTCGCACTCCCCCTCCTGCCTGCCTTCGGGCGGGCTTCTTTTTGTTCCAGACTCCGCCCCAAACCACTCTGGCATAGAATTCGAATCTCCCCCTTGCGCCAGCAACAATACTGTATATACTCACAGTTACTGTATAGATAACCAGATGCCGACTATGGAAAAACTGACTGCCCGACAAGCCCAGGTCCTCGCACTAATCAAACGCCATATCGACGACACCGGCTACCCCCCGACCCGCGCTGACATTGCTCGCGAGCTGGGCTTTCGCTCCCCCAATGCTGCCGAGGAGCATCTTAAAGCGCTCGCTCGCAAAGGTGCGATCGAAATCATTGCCGGTGCCTCACGCGGCATTCGGCTGCCAGAAAGCCAAGGCATCCCCATTGTCGGCCAGGTTGCCGCCGGCAATCCAATCCTCGCCGAGGAACATATTGAAGACTACTGTGCAATCTCGCCGAACCTGTTTAGCCCGGCGGCCGACTACTTCTTGAGGGTGCGCGGCGACAGCATGGTTAATGCAGGGATTTTTGAGAACGACTTACTCGCAGTGCACCGCTGTCAGGTGGCCCGCAACGGCCAAATTGTGGTTGCCCGTATCGGCGATGAAGTCACCGTGAAACGCTTGCAGCAACAGAAGAATCGGCACTTGGTACTACTGATGGCAGAGAACCCAGACTATTCACCCATAGAAGTAGATCTGCGCGAACAGGACTTTGCTATAGAAGGCCTGAGTGTAGGTGTATTGCGACGCGGGAGTTAACATGGCACTTTTTGAGCAAAGCCCTCTATTCAGCGACAGCGACAACAACTTATCGCCAACGGCAAACTCAAGCTGTATTACCGAAATAGCCCTGAGCAGCCACGCCCACCTCTCTCGCACGCTGCTGGCCGCCATGCTGATGCAGTTGAGCAACCACTCCGACCAGCGATGGCTTTGCTGGGTCGCGGATCGGCCGCTCAAACCCCTGCTCGACGCCAACAGCCAACAGCGAGGACAGCGCATATTACAGGTCGTCGCCAACGGTGGCAGCCTGTGCAAAATCGCCGCGAGGGCCTTGGAAAGGGGAAAAAGCCACACTGTAGCCATTTTACTGAACCGCCCGATTAGCCGCGCCGAGCAACAACTACTGGAAAGCGCAGCGCAAGCAGGCGGCGCAGAATGCCTGATTATTCGCCTTCACGACTGAGGCTGACTGAGGGGGAAACAGCGCAATATGGGGAAAGAAGCCATTAATGGACTGTTTTCGAGTCCGGGGTAAGCCCATCGAGTACATCGTCATCTTCGTCGGCTAACTCTTCGCTGACCAACTGCGCGGCTTCCAGCCCCGCCTGCACCATCACTCGAGCTATTTCTAGGCAAGAACCGGGAATTTGCTTGCGCGCTTCACCTGAAAAACGAATCATCACCAGCGGCTGCTCATCATCCTCCGAGCGCTGCAACACGATATCGCCATTTGCCAATTCGACCAATTCTAAATAAGACAGCACAGAGTATCCTTTGATTGCATCCGCCACACGGCGACCTGCAGACAATTGTAGCAAACCCCAACACCACTAAGCCAATGCGCTCAGTATTCCTCCAATGTGCCGCGATGGCGACTCACCATTTCACTGAGAAATTGCAGACAGGCTTCAGTGCGCAGCAGTTCATCGTCAGCATCCACTGCGACTGCACTTATGAGTGAAGGGTTATACTCCCTCGCCGCCTTGGGCTGCTTAATAAACGCGTAGTCCATCAGCCACCGTAAGTGCTCATCATGGCGCTCGCGATCTGCCAGCTCGGCGATTTCAGGCGGGTGTTCAGCAACCGCCAGCGCTTGCGCACTCAGCCGGCCGCTGGGTATCGGCTGACTGAAACGCGGCTGTTGAAACAGCAAATCGGCCAAATGGGCCTCATAGCCCAGACGCAGCTGCCAAAGTGCCGACTCCAGACAGGCGCGCTGGAAGTGCCCCCCCCACTGGGACGGCTCCTCACTGCGCGCCTGCTGCAAATACTGGCGGGCAAAATACAGATGCAAATTGCACTGGCCGCGATAAGTCTCGGACATCGTCGCCCCTAAATTTATTTAGCCGCAGGTTTCTTTGCTGTTTTCTTCTGCTTGATCACCGCTACCCACTTGCCGCCTTCGTAGAAAGCCGACCAGCCACTGGGTTTACCGTCAACTTCAGATTGCACGTACTGCTCCTTGGTCTTACGGCTGTAGCGAATCACCGTATCGCGGCCCTCATTGTCCTCGGCAGGCGCCGAAAACAGGAAGGTATACTTGGGGTCAATCTCAGACTGATGAGGCAGAATTTCCTTCACCTTGGGTGCGCGGGTTTCCCGGTTTTTAGGAAAACCGCTGGCCGCCAGAAACAACCCTGAGGCACCATCGCGCAACACATAGTGGTCATCCACTTTTTCACAACGCAGCTCCGGCATTGGCACCGGATCCATTTTGGGTGGCGCCGCCTCACCGCTGCGCAACAGTTTGCGAGTATTCTTGCAGTTTTCACTGGTGCAGCCGAAATATTTACCGAAACGCCCCGTTTTCAGCTGCATGTCGGCGCCGCATTTATCACACTCGATCAGCGGGCCATCGTAACCCTTAACCTTGAAACTGCCCTGTTCGATTTCGTAACCGCTGCAATCGGGGTTATTGCCGCAAATGTGTAACTTGCGAGCTTCGTCAATCAAGTAGCTCTCCATCGCCGTATTACATATTTTGCAACGATGCATACTGCGCAGAACCCGTGACTCCGCCTCGTCATCCTCACTGTCGATGCTGACAAACTCTTCACCGGGAACCAGGTTAATGGTTTGCTTGCAGCGCTCCTTCGGCGGCAGGGCATAGCCCGAACAACCCAAAAATACACCCGTACTGGCTGTGCGGATTTGCATATTCCGGCCACACTTCGGACAGGGAATATCGGTCTCCGTTGGCTGGTTGTTGCGCATCCCGCCGTCGGCGGACTCGGCGTGCTCTAAGGTTGCATAAAAATTGCTGTAGAACTCATCGAGCAGTGCCGTCCAATTTTTATCACCGGAGGCGACGCTATCCAAAGATTCCTCCATGCGCGCGGTAAAGCTGTAATCCAACAGATTACTGAAGCTCTCAACAAGGCGATCGGTAACAATATCGCCCATCTTTTCGGCGTAGAAGCGACGGTTTTCTACCTTCACGTAACCGCGGTCTTGGATAGTGGATATAATAGATGCATAGGTCGAGGGCCGGCCGATGCCGCGTTTTTCCAGCTCTTTGACCAGCGCCGCTTCACTGTAGCGCGGGGCAGGCTTGGTAAAGTGCTGACTGGGGTCGACTTTGACCAACTCCAGGATGTCACCGACTTTGACATCGGGCAGCTCTTGATCGTCTTCCTTCTTGCTCGCCGCCGGGGGCTGCACTTTCATAAAACCGTCGAAGCGCATCACCCTGCCGCGAGTGCGCAGTTCAAAGTCGCCCGCCTTCACCGTAATTGAGGTGCTGGTAAATTCCGCAGGGACCATTTGGCAGGCGACAAATTGGCGCCAAATCAGTGTATATAGGCGTTCGGCATCGCGCTCCATGCCCGATAGCTGGGTAGGCTCTACATTCACATCGGACGGGCGGATCGCCTCGTGGGCCTCTTGCGCCCCATCCTTACTCGAATACCTCTGCGGCTCCTGGGGAAGATAGCGGCTGGAGTAACTTTGTTCGATATAGGCCCGACAAGCTTCCACAGCGTCATTACTCAGGTTTGTCGAATCGGTACGCATATAAGTGATGTAACCCGCCTCATATAAGCGCTGGGCGAGCATCATCGTTTTCTTCACACCAAAGCCCAAGCGGGTACTGGCCGCCTGCTGCAGCGTTGAGGTGATAAACGGCGCTCCGGGTTTACTGCGGGTCGGCTTATCTTCTCTACCCACTACATGGAAGCTTGCCGCTTCCAGCGCAGAGACCGCCGCCATAGCGGCGTCTTTGCTGTTGGGCCGAAAATTGTTGGCCCCCTGCTTTTTAACTTCCAAGCGCAGCGGTCCCGCTTTAGCTTGGTTGTCAGTGTGGATCTGCCAGTATTCTTCCGGCACGAAGGCGCGAATTTCTTTTTCCCGCTCAACGATCAGGCGAACCGCCACCGACTGGACACGCCCAGCGCTGAGGCCGCGGGCAATTTTTGCCCACAGCAGCGGCGACACCATGTAACCCACCACCCGGTCTAGAAAGCGGCGCGCCTGCTGGGCATTGACCCGGTTGATATCGAGCTCTGTGGGGGCGGAGAACGCGGCCTTGATCGCCTTCTTGGTAATCTCGTTGAACACCACCCGCTTATAACGCGATTGATCGCCACCGATCGCCTCGCGCAGGTGCCAGGCGATGGCCTCCCCCTCGCGGTCAAGGTCGGTCGCGAGATAGATCGTATCGGCATCGGCAGCCAGCTTTTTTAACTCGCTGACCACTTTTTCCTTGCCCGGCAGAATTTCATAGCGCGCCTTCCAGCCCTTTTCGGGGTCCACCCCCATACGGGCCACTAGCTGCTCGCGAGCCTTCTTTTTCTTGTGCTTGGCTTTGTCCTCGGGCGACATCTTGCGCGTCAACGCCGCGGCTTTGGCCCGCTCCTTGGGGTCAGCCGCCGAGCTTTTGGCGCTGCCGCTGGTGGGAAGGTCCCGGATATGGCCGACACTGGACTTCACAACAAAATCCGACCCCAGATACTTGTTGATCGTCTTGGCCTTAGCCGGCGACTCCACGATTACCAGAGATTTGCCCATATTACCCTTTATTCAAAATACGAATATGTGTGACGCGTAAGCGGCGAGGCGACATATATAAGTGTTCAATCCCCGTCGGTCAAGGCTGCACCGGGGAAAGTAGCGCTAAATATCGCCGCCACTGCCCTTATCCGCCGCCTCAATTAGCGCAAAGCGCGGCTGCAACAGACCCGCGACCTCAACATTTTCGATAAACATTGACAGCGGCCGCACCCAGAGTTCGGCATCGCCATACAGCGGGCGATAAACCACCACTCGCTCCTCGGTTTCGCTGTGGCGGGCAACACCGTAAACCTGATACTCCCCTCCTTTATAGTGTCGATAGCGACCGGGCGCCAGCACCTCAGTTACAGCCATTAGCTATTTCTCCTTTTCGGCACTCAATTTGCCGAGTATCTCCGCGAGCTTGTCAACTTCGCCAAGACCCGCATTATTCGCCTCGCGCCAGTATATGCGCAGCATTCTGCCTCCGGCTTCCAGCAACATTGCATCGCTCGGCAATTGATCTCGCAGTGAGTCAATGTGTGCAGCGACGGCCGCCGACGGCAGCGGCAGGTCATCCTCTGCGCCATCCAGCCAGTAGCGCCAGTGCTCGGCAGCCCGCGACTTAGGCAGTGGCATGCCATAGGACAAGCCATTTTGTTCAGCCTCGCGGCGCACTCGCTGGCGACGGTTTTGCGGCAATACGCCGATTTGTACGGTAATCCCCAACTCGCGCGCACGCTCGCGCAAGGCAACCTGTCGACGCTGGCGGGGATTGGGAATGATCCATAGAATCGGCGCCAACATAAACGCCAAAACTGCCGCTACAATGATCCAGAACATGACTATCCTTAATTTTTAATCACCCGACGATGGATCCGGTGACAAATATTCGTACTATAAATACATAGTGACAGCAGCCGAAACCGCATTGTGCTGCGGCCTTTTCGGACTAGGAGACACCATGGCTAATTATCACCGTATTCTCATCGCTATCGATCTTTCCGACGAGGCCATCCCAGTCCTGCAGAGAGCGGTCGCGATGGCCCGACAACACCAAGCAGAGCTGCACCTACTGCATGTCGTTGAACCGCTGAGTCTCGCTTATGGTGGTGATATCCCCATGGACTTTTCCGGCATCCAGGAAGAGCTGCAGCAACAGGCACAAAACAGCCTAAATAAATACGCTGACCGCTATAAAATTGCCGAGGAGCATCGCCATCTGCTTAGCGGCCGCCCCGAAGCTCAGATTCACCAGCTTTGCGAAGAGCTGGACTGCGACCTTATTGTTGTCGGCAGTCACGGCCGCAAGGGGCTGGCACTGCTGCTCGGCTCCACCGCGAACGCCGTACTCCACGGCGCAAAATGCGATGTCTTGGCGGTGCGGGTAGGCTGAGCGCAATTATTCGCCGGCGGCCTCAGACAGGGTCATCCAACGCTCCATACAGGCATCGAGCTCGGCTTGCACTGCACTTAGGCGCTCCATGGTGGCATTAATCTGCTCGGCGTCTTGTTGGTAAAACTCTGCACTGGAACTCAGCACGCCGAGCTCGCCGAGCTCGGCTTCCAAGCTGTCGATCCGCGCCGGCAGGCCGTCCAATTCGCGCTGATCTTTATAACTTAGCTTTTTGCGGGGCGCCTTGGCCGCCGCGGGCGTAACCGCCTCTGCCGCCACCGCCGTACTAGCAACATCGGCGCTCACCTTCTGTGATGCAGCCTCCGCGGCCGCTCTCCGCGCCTGGTAAGCCGCCACCTCGCGATAGCCACCAATATGCTCGGAGATGTGACCATTGCCTTCAAACAACAGGCAACTGCTGGCCACGCTGTCGACAAAAGCCCGGTCGTGGCTCACCAATAAAACAGTGCCCTTGAACTCGACTAACAAGCTTTCCAACAATTCCAGAGTTTCCATATCCAGATCATTGGTCGGCTCATCCATTACCAGTACATTTGCTGGCTGGGTAAACAGGCAGGCAAGCTGCACCCTCGCGCGCTCGCCCCCCGACAGTACCCCAAAGTGACTGCGGGCGCGTTCAGGCGTAAACAAAAAATCGCCGAGGTAGGACATAATATGGCGATCACTACCGTTTATCGTCACCGATTCGCGACCCTGACCAACGATGTCAACTACCCGTTCGCTGGGATCAAGGCGGTCACGCAGCTGGTCAAAATACGCCACCTGCAAATTGCTGCCCTGCTTGACCTCGCCACTTTGCGCCGCTAACTCGCCCAATATCAACCGCAGCAGCGTTGTTTTACCCGCGCCATTAGGGCCGATCAACGCCAGCTTGTCACCGCGACTGAGCAATAGGCTAAAGTTTTTCACCAAGTCTCGACCCGGCACGCTGTAACACACATCTTTCAGTTCGGCGACGATCTTGCCGGTTTTGGCACCGGTATTAACATTGAGCTTGGCAACACCTTGCTGAGTCGTGCGCTGAGCGCGTTCGCGACGCATTTGCTCCAGTGCGCGCACCCGCCCCTCATTGCGCGTTCGCCGCGCCTTTATCCCTTGGCGAATCCAAGTTTCCTCTTGGGCAAGGCGCTTATCAAACAGGGCGTTGTGCTCTGCTTCCACTTCAAGGTCGTGCTCGCGACGTTCGAGGTAGCGCTGGTAGCTGCCCTCGTAACTGGTCAACACGCCGCGATCCAATTCAATTATGCGATTGGCCAGCGATTCAATCAGTGCCCGGTCGTGCGTGACAAACAACACGCAGCCGGAAAAGCTCTTCACACACTGCTCCAGCCACAAAATTCCGCCGACATCGAGGTGGTTAGTGGGCTCGTCCAGCAACAAAATATCCGGTTCTACCACCAGGGCGCGAGCCAGCGACACGCGGCGTAGCCAACCACCAGACAGCGTCGAAATCGCCGCCTCGGGGTCGAGCTCCAGACGACTCAGCGTCGCCTCAATGCGCTGCTGAAACCGCCAGCCGTCGGCAGCCTCGATTTGGCGCTGCAAGGACTCCAATTTTTTCAGCGAGGACTCGTCCATATCACCGTGGGTCAAGCTGTGATATTTGCGAAGTAACTCCCCCAGCTCGGCCAAACCACCAGCCACCACGTCGTAAACACAGTCCTGCTCGGCCGCAAAATCCAGATTTTGCTCCATTCGCGCAATGACCACCCCGGGCTGGCGCCACATCTCGCCGGCATCGGCCTGCAGAGACCCCTCGACCATGCGCAGCAGTGTCGACTTGCCGCTGCCATTGCGACCCAACAGACAGACCCGATCGCCAGCGTCGAGTTGTATTTCTGCGTTATCCAACACCGTTTGCTGACCGATGCTGTGCTGCAATTGAGTGCCACGAATTAAAGGCATATAGTGGTTTCCATGGATACTAGAGTTCAGTGCCGCGTTAGCAGCCGATAATACAGGTGCACAGGGATGATAAAACGGACTTGTATAGCGATTTTCTCAGCGCTGCTGTACCTGACCACAGCAGCTGCCAGTCAGGCAGATCAACCTGAGCTAGCAGAACAGCGCCAAGTATATCGCGAAGCGATGCAAGAAATCAGCCGCGGCAACATTGAAGCGGCCGAGCGGCAACTGCCGTCCCTCAGTAATTACCCGCTACTGCCGTATCTCGAACTTGCCTTGCTTAAGGCGCAGATCAGCGAATTGTCCAGCGGCACTATCGATGTCTACCTACAACAGTACCGCAACACCGTCGTCGGCCGGCGCATCCACAGCGCCTGGCTCTCACAGCTGCGGCGCAGCGGCGACTGGCAGCAGTTTATCCGCTACTATCGCCAGCAACGCCCCCGCGGCATGCACTGTAGCTATATCGATGCGCTGTACCGCAGCGGCGATATCCGCGCTGCAGACCGGGAAGCCCGCGAGCTGTGGCAAACTGGGCAATCACTGCCCAACAGCTGCGACCCCGTATTAAACCTCTGGCTGTCGTCGTTAAGCCAAACTGAATTTCAACGTCAGCACCGTCAGCGCGCCCGCCTTGCAATCCGCGCCGGGCAGCACAGCCTGGCCATATACCTACTTCGCAAAGTACCCGGCAGCAGCAACGATATCGCCCTACTGGAAAGCCCAGAACTGCTCTATCAACAGGGCTTTAGACTGCAGGCCAACGACGACAACCGCCAACTGGCACTACTGACATTGCGCCGCCTAGCCGCGAGAGATTTTGAAAAAGCCAATATTCTATGGCATCAACTCGACCGCCAGCTGCACTTCAGCAAGGCCCAAAATCACACACTGCGAGATGCCTTGGCACGGCAAATCATCGCCAGTGATGCCACCTATGCCCGCGACTGGATCACCGCCAATGACCCGAGTTTCGAGGATCACTACCTGACCGAGTGGCGTATTCGGCTGGCGCTCAAAGACCGCGACTGGGAAGCCGTACACCGCTATATCGCCCTGCTCCCTGACAAGCACCGCCAGCAAGCTGACTGGCAATACTGGTGGGCGCGAGCAGATATCGAAAAACATCAACGCTTTACCCCACTGGCCGAGCAACGCCTGCGCGCAATGGCCACCCAGCGCGGCTACTACAGTTTTATGGCCGCCGACCTGCTGAACCAAGGCTACCGCCTTGGCAGTCAGCGCCGGCTGGAGGTCCAACTGGTCGATGAGGTTAACAAGCACAACAGTATTCTACGCGCCCGCGAACTCTACTGGCACGGCGATGTAGCCAGCGCCCGCATGGAATGGAACCAGGCGATGCGCAGTTTGAACACGGCTGAACAAATCGCCGCCGCGCAACTCGCCTTAAATTGGCAGTGGTCACACCAAGCCATTGCAACGGCAATTCGCGCCGGCGAGTGGGACGATCTAGAATTGCGCTTCCCCTTGGCCTACCAGGCCTTGTTCAAACGCACCGCCGAACAGGAACAAATCGACCTCAAATGGCTCTATGCCATCGCCCGCCAAGAAAGTGCCTTTGCCGCTGACGCCCGCTCGATTGCCGGCGCGCGCGGGGTAATGCAGCTTATGCCCGGCACCGCCAGCACACTCGCCAAACAACTGGGGCGTCCAACACCGAGCAGCGGAGAGCTAATGCAGCCCGACACCAATATCGCACTCGGGGGCTTTTATCTCGGCCAATTACTCAAGCGCTTTAACGGCAATCGTATTCTCGCGACCGCGGCCTACAATGCCGGGCCCACTCGGGTTGAAAGGGTATTAATGAGGCAGGCGGAGAATCTCCCTGCCGACATCTGGATAGAAAACCTACCCTATGGCGAAACTCGCGAGTACATCAAAAATGTGCTGGCTTTCAGCGTGGTGTACGGCGAAAAACTGCAGCTGACCAAGCCGATACTGGCCCAGCACGAGCGCCGCATTGGCCCCGCTATCGATCTTGGTAGCGAACCCTAAGCCAATACCTGAACACTATCACCCACCGCGATGGTGCCGCGGCCGCGGTGAATAAGGTTCTGGCCAAAAATCACCTCGCCACCCTCACTACAGTGAGCCCGCAAGAGAGCAAAAACATCTGCCTCTCGCTCACCGCTGCGCGGCTCGATACTGGGAATAACACAGCGACCGCAGGGTTTGACCACGTCAAACTCGATACCGCCCACCACCAGCTTGCGCCAGCCGCGCTCTGCAAAGGTCTCGCCGCCGTCAACAACAATATTTGGCCTGAAGCGCGACATCTCCAACCTCCGGCCAAGCTTTTCCGACAAGTCGTCCAAACTGGTCTGGTGGCAAAGTAAAAAGGGAAAACCGTCCGCAAAACTGACTCGATCGCCGGCGCGGCCATAGCGCAGATCCACCTGGCGGTGTTCGTCTTCGGCCATATAGCAAAGCCGCAACGCCCTTCCCAATCGCTGCTCCAGCCAATCAGCCGCAGCATCACCGGCATCCAGTGCGCGGCAGACATCTCCCCATACCTTTACTGCCCGCACCACCGAGCTTGATGACGGCCTCGCCACCGCGATACTCGACGTACCCGCCAGCTCGCCAAGCTGAATTCCCGACGAAGTTTCCCGCGCCTGCAGACGGCACATCATCGGCAATTGACGCTGACTGAGAAACTGTCCGTCGCTGTCGACCAGCATCCAACGGCGGTCGCCGCGCGGCCCCCATTCATCGACTTCCAGGTGATCGACGGCCAGCCCCGCCAGAGACTTAACAGGATAGCGCCACAACGCGCGAACGATCATGCCTGCCCCGCTTGGCCAACCCAGTCGCAGACAGCTTTGGCATCGAAGGGCCAATCTAGCTCGCCAGCCTCACAGGCCAACACCGGAATACGCTGGCCGTAGCGCTCAATCAGGCCATCACTATCGGCGATATCAATCAGCTCTACTTGCCAATCCGCATGGTCGGCCAACACCGACGCCATCAGCTGCTCAGCAAGCTCGCAAAGATGGCAGGCAGAAGTACCGTACAGAGTCAGTTCACGCACCGTTATTTTCCCCAAAAAAAAGCCCGGCAGCTGGCCGGGCTATCGATCAGTTAAGCGCCATTATAAATCGTATCCAACCTCGTTGTGACCGGTAATATCCAAACCTTCGGATTCCTCGTCAGCCGTGACCCGCAAGCCAATCAGCTTATCCACCAGTTTAAACAGCGCGAAGCTGATGACTGCCGTGTACACAAAAGTCGCGCCGATGCCGATCAGCTGTACTTTAAGCTGCTGGGCTATCGACACCCCGTCTGCCAAGCCCTGACCACTGAACACGCCCAGCTCACTGCTGGCAAAAATGCCCGCCAAGAAGGTGCCGAGAATGCCGCCAACGCCATGCACCGGAAAAACATCCAGCGAGTCATCGATTTTAAATACCTGCTTAATCCACAGTGTGCAGTAAAAGCACACTACGCCGGCACTCAGGCCAATTACTACTGCCCCGGCGGGGCCGACATAACCCGACGCAGGGGTAATCGTCCCCAAACCCGCGACCATGCCGGTTACCGCGCCCAGCGCACTGGGCTTGCCAAACCGTCGCCATTCAACAAAAGACCAGGTTAAACACCCGGTGGCCGCTGACAGGTGGGTCACCAACATCGCCATACCCGCATCACCATTGGCCGCCAGCGCGCTGCCGGCATTAAAACCAAACCAGCCCACCCAAAGCATGCCCGCACCGGTGAAGGTCATCGTCAAATTGTGCGGTGGCAGCGGAGTCTGACCGAAGCCATTACGGGGGCCGAGCACCAGCGCAGCAACCAGCGCCGCCACACCTGCGGTGATGTGCACCACCGTACCACCGGCAAAATCCAGCAAGCCCATTTCGGCCAGCCAACCACCGCCCCACACCCAATGGGTCACCGGCGCATAAACTGCCAACAACCACAGCGCGGAAAACAACATCACTGCAGAAAAGCGGATACGCTCGGCAAAGCCGCCGACAATAAGCGCCGGCGTAATAATTGCGAAGGTCATCTGAAACATAACAAACACCGTCTCAGGAATATCGCCGCTAATGCTATCTTCGCCGACGCCATTGAGCAGCGCCTTGCCCAGACCGCCAACGAAGCCATTGCCATCGCCAAATGCCATGCTGTAGGCCAGACTAAACCACAGCAGTGATGCCACGCAGGTAATACTAAAACACTGCATAAGCACGCTGAGGATATTCTTACTGCGCACCAAACCACCGTAAAATAACGCCAACCCCGGCAGAGTCATAAACAACACCAAAGCCGTCGATGTCAGAATCCAACCGGTATTTGCCGCATTAAGCTCCGCCGCCAGACCAGCCTGGGGCAACATTGCCGCAAGCGCCACAAAAATGGGCACACCAGCCCTATTCATCGGAATTCTCATTAACTTCTCCCCAAAGCGCGCAAGTAATCGCACCATTTAAAAACACTTAAATCCAATAATGCACCACAACAGTGCATTTTATCTGATCGGGCGGCCGCTGCCAGCCGCGCCCCTCAAGATAAAACCGACTTGAATTCAGCAAAATACCAAGTCGACCGCACTGCTACCCGCAAACCACCGCGCCATAATGAGGCGCACAAAAATATTTCGCACCACTTCCTAGCAATATCCATGCCTCTTACCAAGGGCGCGCACCATCTTCATGCATAAATAGTTTTACCGCTCCATCAATGCACAGCGTGAGAATTAGACTGGATATCACGTAGAATAAGCCGCCGACAACAATAACAAGGGAGCGCAGCGTGTTTTCGAAGCCGACCGCCAGGGTACTGGCCATTCTGGACTTGTTTATGAGCCACCCCAGCAAGGTCTATGGCCTGACCGAGCTGACGCGAATTCTCGGTCTGAACAAAGCCACTTGCCACGCCATCCTCAGCACCATGACACGCTATGGCTTTTTAGCTCAGGACAGTCGCAGCAAAGCCTATCGATTAGGCCCCAGCATTGCCGCCGCCGGGATCTCGGCCTTTGCCCAATTCCCTGTTCTCGAAGTTGCCCGGCCACGACTGGAAGCGCTTAGCAAGGAACTACAGCTGGGCTGTGGACTGATGGGGCGCAGTGGAGAGCAACTGGTATTGCTGAGCAATTACGGCATACCGGAGCCTCTGGACTTCCCCTTTCACCAAGGGCTGCGGCTGCCTAATATTGCACCTCTAGGCGCCACTTTTATTGCCTGGTCTGCCGCACACAAGCTCAACCACTGGCTGGAGAGCGCCCAACAGCACTTAACCAGCTGGGACGACGAGCTCGACAAACGCCTGCGAATCTCCGTCATCGGCATTCGCGCCCGCGGCTTTGAAGTGACACTGGCCACGGAAGCCGAAAATTTATGGGAGCAGGAGCTGGCCAAACCTAAACAAAACTGGAGTTTGGAAGAAGTTACCAGCCACGCTCAGCGCTATCGCGAGGCGTTATGTAACAGCCACTATCACCTGGATCGCATCGAAGAAGGCCGTCGCTATCAGGTAGCCAACATCGCCGTACCTATCTTTGCCAGTGGTGACGAGCCAGAATTGGTCATTTCCGCCGGCAGTATTCGCCGCGCCGTATCAGCACAGGATATACTCGCCATCGCCGAGCGCTTGCAACGGGCCGCGACAGAAATCAGCGACGCGGCGCAGGCAACACTGGGCTACCGCCAATAGACCGCAGGAACCCCCTATCGCAATGAGTGACGACAGCCAAAATTATCGCGCAAAGAAGCAGTTTTTCCAGCAACTGCTAACCATCTACGGCCGCAAACCCGTCCTCGAAGCGCTTAACAACCCGCGGGTTAGCCTCTACAAATTACACCTTGCAGAAAGCAACCGGCGCGATGGCATTATCGAACAGATTATTAGCGTTGCCGAAGCCAAAGGGGTAGAAATTGCCTGGCACGAGCGCCGCGCCCTGTCGCGAATTTCCAAGAATGGCAAACAGGACCAAGGCGTCGCAGCCGACCTACAATTGCGCGCGTATCGCCCCAGCCACGACATCGACGGCGCAAAGCTGACGGCCAAAACCCACACCTACATCGCTCTGGATGGCGTCAGCAATCCGCAAAATCTCGGGATGATCGTGCGATCAATTGCCGCCAGTGGTATCGACGGCCTGATTATTCCGCGCAAGGGCTGCGCGCCGCTGTCACCACTCGTAATCAAGGCCAGCGCTGGCGCGCTGTTCAATTGCCCAATGTATCATTGCGAGCAACTGCTGCCGGAGTTGCAGCGCCTGCAGGCCAACGGCGCCGAAATTGCCTGCCTGTCCTCACATGCCAAGCAGTCACTGTTTGCGCAGCCGGCGACAAAAAGTCGCGTCTATGTGCTAGGCAATGAAACCGAGGGCGTCGGCCGCGAGACACTGGCGCTGAGCGATCGTCAATTCCAGATCCCCATGGCCAACGGCATAGAGTCTTTGAATGTCGCCGTCACTGCCGCTCTGCTGGCCTTCTCCAGCGCCATCAACGGCGGTTAGCAGCTCGCTATTTAGCCAGATAGGCCATTGCTTCTTCGAGACCACCCAGTGTCATCGGATACATATGGCCTTCCATTAACTGCTCAACCATACCTATCGACTGTGTCCAGCTCCAGTCTTCGGCCGGCACCGGGTTCAGCCATACGACCTTATCAAAGGTTTCTCGCAGGCGGCGCATCCACAGCTCCCCCGCCTCATCATTCCAGTGCTCGACACTGCCGCCGGGCTGGACGATCTCATAGGGAGACATCGACGCATCGCCAACAAAAATAATTTTGTAGTCAGCACTGAATTTGTGCATGACATCCAGCAGCTGGATGCGCTCGCTGTGCCGACGAATATTGCTGTCCCACACCGATTCATACAGAAAGTTATGGAAATAAAAATATTCCATATGCTTGAACTCGGTGCGCGCCGCCGAGAACAACTCCTCGCAAACCCGAATGTGCGGGTCCATTGAGCCGCCAACATCAAAGAACAACAGCACTTTCACCGCATTGTGCCGCTCCGGCACCATCTTTAGGTCTAGTAGGCCCGCATTGCGGGCCGTCGAGGAGATCGTGTCGTCGATATCCAGCTCGTCGGCGGCGCCACTGCGGGCAAACTTGCGCAAGCGGCGCAAAGCCACCTTGATATTGCGCGTACCGAGCTCGACAGAGTCGTCGAGATCGCGGAAATCGCGGCGCTCCCAGACCTTAACCGCCTTTTTATTCCGGCCTTCACCACCCACCCGTATCCCTTCGGGGTGAAAACCGCTGTGACCAAAGGGCGATGTTCCCCCGGTACCAATCCATTTATTGCCGCCCTCGTGACGCTCTTTCTGCTCCTCGAGACGCTTTTTAAACTCCTCGATTAGTTTGTCGAGGCCGCCCAACGACTCAATCTTAGCTTTTTCTTCCTCGCTGAGCTGCTTGAGAAACTCACTGCGCAACCAGTCATCGGGGATCATCGCCTCGATTACGTCATCAAGGCTGGCCAGGTCATTAAAGTAGCGCGCAAAGGCCGTATCAAAACGGTCGTAGTATTTCTCGTCCTTGACCATGCACACTCGCGCGAGTTGATAAAACTCATCGACGTCCATGCAGGCCAATCGCGCCTCTAAGCCCGCCATCAAATCGAGCAGCTCGCGGATACTAACCGGAACCCCGGCATTGCGAAGTCCGAAAAAAAACTGAACAAGCATGGATTATCGGTTCTCGCGACGATGCATAAAGGCCAGGCGCTCCAGCAGGTGAACGTCCTGCTCATTTTTCAACAGCGCGCCGTAAAGCGGCGGAATCGCCTTACTGGCATCGCGATTTTTAAGAATTTCCTCGGGAATATCATCGGCCATTAACAGCTTCAGCCAATCAATCAGCTCAGAGGTAGAGGGCTTTTTCTTCAAGCCGGGAATCTTGCGCACATCGAAAAAGACTTCCAGTGCCTCCTGAACCAGATTTTTGGAAATCTCGGGATAGTGCACTTCAACGATTTTTTCCATCGTTTCCCGGTCGGGGAAATTAATAAAGTGGAAGAAACAGCGGCGCAAAAATGCATCGGGCAGCTCTTTTTCGTTGTTGCTGGTAATAATAATTATCGGCCGGTGTTTAGCCCGCACCGTCTCGCCGGTTTCGTAGACAAAGAACTCCATACGGTCGAGCTCAACCAGCAAGTCATTGGGAAACTCGATATCAGCCTTGTCGATTTCATCTATCAACAACACCACCTGCTCATCGGCGGCAAAGGCCTCCCAGAGTTTTCCGCGCTTTATATAGTTGGCGATATCGTGAACCTTGTCATCGCCGAGCTGCGAATCGCGCAGTCGCGACACCGCATCGTACTCATAAAGTCCCTGCTGCGCCTTGGTCGTCGATTTGATGTGCCACTGGATCAGTGTTTTACCCATCGCTGCGGCGACCTGTTCGGCCAATAATGTTTTGCCTGTGCCGGGCTCACCTTTTATCAGCAGCGGGCGCTGCAAGGTAACGGCAGCATTCACCGCCATACTCAGCTCATCAGTGGATACGTAGGAATCGGTACCGGTAAATTTCATTGCTTCATCCTGCTGGGGCGCCCGGTTTTTTTATTGCCGGGCGATCATTACACTTGGCAGACCATCATACTCTGCCCAATCATTATCAAACGCGAAGCCTACTTGGCTGCAGGCCAGACGGCAAGCCTTGCCGCTGACCGCTATAGTAGCAAGACAGCAAGCGGCCATCGGCCGGCGCACAATGCACCTGACGAAACAAGGAAACCCAGCATGACTGCCATTTTCGACGATATCAGCCGCAGTATCGGCAATACCCCACTAATTGAAGTAAAACGCATCAGCCAGCACCGCATCCTGCTCAAGCAAGAGTCTCGCAATCCAGCCAATAGCGTTAAATGCCGTATTGGCGCCAACATGATTTGGCAAGCTGAACAGAGCGGCGCCCTGCGGCCCGGCATGGAGATCGTTGAACCGACTAGCGGCAACACCGGTATCGCACTGGCCTTTGTCGCGGCAGCACGGGGCTACCCGATCACCCTCACCATGCCCAACACCATGAGCATGGAGCGCCGCAAGGTGTTGATCGCCCTAGGTGCCAAGCTGCAGTTAAGCGACGGCGCCAAGGGAATGAAGGGCGCCATTGCCGCCGCTGAAGAGATTTGCGCGCGGGACCCTCAGCGCTACTTTATGCCCCAGCAGTTTAAAAACCCGGCAAACCCGGCGATCCATGAACAGACGACTGGCCCCGAAATCTGGCGCGACAGTAACGGCGAGATCGACATTTTGGTCAGTGGTGTGGGCACTGGCGGCACCATTAGCGGGGTGTCGCGCTATATCAAGCAGCAATGCAATAAAGCCATCTGCTCGGTCGCCATCGAACCCGACAGTTCCACCGTCATCCGCCATGCTCTTAACGGCGAAGCGCTGCGTCACGCCCCCCACAAGATCCAGGGCATTGGCGCCGGCTTTTTACCCGACACTCTGGACCTATCAATCATCGACCGCGTAGAGGCCGTGTCGGATCAAGAAGCCATACAATGGGCACATAGACTGATGAAAGAGGAAGGCATACTCGCCGGTATTTCCAGCGGCGCTGCCATGGCCGTCGCCGAGCGACTCGCGAACGAGGCCGACAATGCCGGCAAAACCATTGTCGTTATCCTGCCAGACTCCGCCGAGCGCTACCTCAGCACAGCGTTGTTTGAAGGTGCATTTGGCGAAGTCGAGACCTAAGCGCCAAATTCTGCGGCGAATTCCGCCGCATTTTGCCAGCGCGCCACACCATCCAATTCCAGTGCGCCGGCAATTGCCTGCCACTGGCGACGACTGAGCCCTGGGGGACGCTGCGGTGGCAGGCCACAAGCGCGCGCCTGATCCGCCGCCAAGCCACCAAAGGGGTGACCGCCCAGCAATTCGCAAGCCATAACCCCCAGCGCGTAAACATCGTCAGCAGGACAGGGAGGCTCACCGGCGAGACGCGCCACGCTGGCGTAGGCCTCGGTCCACGCCGCCAGCTCCGGCGACGTCGAAAAATCCACCAATTTAACTTGCCCTGCGGCATCTAACAGCACGTTTTTCGTCTTGATATCGCCATGCACTATGCCGCGC
>JBFKEA010000019.1:0-19074 GCA_041619375.1 Spongiibacter sp.
AGATTGGCGTGGATATCGGCCCGCTAATTGCCGGTGCCGGGGTACTCGGCTTGGCCGTGGGCTTCGGCGCGCAAAAGCTGGTACAAGACGTGATCAATGGCGTATTTATCCAACTGGAAAACGCCATTAACACCGGCGACTACGTTAAAGCTGGTGGCCACGAGGGCACCGTTGAACGGGTAGGGATTCGCTCGGTGGCGCTGCGCGACCTGTTCGGCACCTATCACATTGTGCCGTTCTCATCGGTCGAAGCGGTGTCTAACTATACCCGCGACTTCGCCTACCACCTTGGCGAATACGGCATTGCCTATCGCGAGAATATCGATAAGGCTATTGAGCATCTGCAGGCCGCCTTTGACGAACTTGCCCAGGGCGAACACAAGGACGACATCCTTGAGCCCATGCAAGTGGCGGGTGTGTCGGCATTGGCGGACAGCTCGGTGAATATTCGCGTACTGATTAAAACCGCGCCGGGCATGCAATGGGCGGTGGGGCGCGCCTACAACCGACTGGTAAAAATGCATTTTGATAACGCCGGCATCGAGATCCCCTTCCCGCATACCACGCTGTATTTCGGCGAGGACAAGGACGGCCAATCACCGCCGGCCAATGTGCGCCTGGCCAACGCCGGCAGCGTTGTCGCCAGTCAAGACGCCGATAACTAAAGGACTAACGCAGCTGTCAGCGCCTTCAGGCGCCGACATTCATTAACCAGGCAATTACCACCACTTGCGGCACCGTTAACAGCGGCAAAAATAGCGCCACTTTCCAGCTGTTAGTGCGCTCCTTCATCACCATAATTTCTGTGTAGTCGGTACTGACACCGGTCATTAAAAACGCAAAACTATTGCCTGGCGCTCCGGCGCGATTCAGCAAGTCGGCGGCAATGGGCGTGGAACCCTCGGAGCAAACTTCTATAATTGTCGCCGCCAATATGGTTGCCGCCAGGCCCAGCAGACTCGGGCCAAAATAGCTCTCAAACATATCCGCCGACACCATCGTGCGCAGGGCCGTGGCCAGCAAAATGCCAAACAGCAGCCAGCGCATGACCATCCGCGACTCTTTAATGCCATCGACAAACATCGCCGAAAAAAATGTCCAGTCAAAACGCGTGCGCGACAAACCTGCACGGGCCTGCGCCCAGAAGTTAAAATCGCTGCTCCGTGAAACACTATTGGGGTTTTCCGGCAGCACACCGCGGCGCACAAAATAGTCAAAAAGCAGGCCGGCAATAATGGCAATGAGTAGCGACAAAGCGATAAACGTCAGCGTCCACTTCATGCCAATCAACGCAAATAGAATTAAGGTGAGCGAAAATGAATTCCACGGACTGGCAATCAAAAAGGCCATCACCTGCCCCAAGCTTGCGCCGCGCTCGTACAGCTTGGCACCCACCATCAATATGCCGTGGCTGCACAAATCCAGCAGCACGCCGGCAGCCGTCGCCCGCATAATGCCCTTCACGCCGCCGTCGTCACCGAGCACCGACATAACAAACTCTCGGGGCACACGGGTGAGCAGCGACAGCATGACCACCCCCAGCACCACACCCCACCACATGGTGTTTACCAGCTCGAATACCGACTGCGAGGCCACTGCCAACCAGGGAACGCTGGCAACACCAGACCACGCCAGCAGATACAACAGGCTGACTGCCGTTAACGAGCCCCACAACAAGGCGTCAACGCGGCGCTGGCGATGGCAGGGCGGCTGGTGTCCGCCACTGGCGTGGCAGGATGACGTTTGGCGTTGTTCAGACACAGAAGAATCCTCGCTGATAAGCCCTCAACCCCTGGCGCTAAGCTTAGGCAGCCCGCTCGACCCACAGGCTGATGGCAATTAACAACACCGCCACCATGACATAGGGCAGCGTGGCATGGAAGGCGTAGATAAAGGTACCCAACAGCGGGCCGATCACCACCCCCACGCCCTGCGCCGCGGTCACCGTGCCCGCGGCCGCGCCCTGCTCATCCGCCGACACCGCATTAGCGGCCAGCGCCGACACCGACGGATAGATCCAACCCATGCCCGCGGCAGCCACACCAAAGCAGCCCCACAAGCCCCACTTAGACACCACCAGTAAGCTGAACATAAAGCCGGCGGCAGAAACCAGCGCGCCGATGCGGATCAATCGCGCGGGCGGCTGTGACATTTTGCGCAGCAGGCTTTGCGAAATGATCAGCGCCACGCCCACCACCGTCAGTGCGATGCCGGCTACCTGCGCCGCCTCGCCAGCCGGCAGGGCGAGCTGATCCAGGGCAAAAAAGCCCACCGTTACCTGCGCGATAGACACCGCAAACGACGCGCAGAACGCCACCACAATCGGCTGTCGCAAGCGCCGGTCGCCCAGCGCTGGCGGTTTGCTGGCGGGCGCCGCGCGCGGTGGCAATTTAGGCACCTTCCACCACACCAGCAGCAGTGCCAACACCGGCAGCACTGCGGTTACATACATGGGAAAACCCAGGCCATAGGGTGCGAGCAGGCCGACAAAGCCCGGGCCAATCACCATTCCTGCACCGCTGGCCGCGCCCAATAGGGCCATGGCACCGGCGCGCTTATCCGCCTCCACATTGTCGGCCACCGTGGCCGCGGCCGTCGCGGGCACCGCGGCATAAAACAGGCCGACCACCACGCGCCCCACCACCAGCCCCAGAAAGGCCAGCATCGGCAGCAGCTGGTAGCGTAGCGACAGGTCGATAAACAAACACAGGGCAAAGTAACTGACACTGAAACCGCTCAGGCCAATTAGCAGAATGGGCCGGCGGCCGTAGCGATCGCTGAGGCCGCCCCACCAGCGCGCGCAAAGTATCCAAGTGAAGCCCCCCATAGTCATCGCCGCACCGATATGCCAAGGCTCCAGCGACAGGATGCGCGCTACCGGCCCAACCAGCGCAACAAAGGCCATAATGGCGAGAGTGCAACTGAAGTTCTGAAACATCAGCGGCGTCAAACTGAACTCAGGAGCAGGCACTGCCAATGGGGAAGCCTTAGCCATGGGTGGGAAACTCCTCGACGAGCAAACTCGTTAGTGATCAAAACACGCCGCGATAATAGGCGAAGCGATAGCGCCGTGGCGCGGCGGCGGTCTCAGTCTGTTAAAAACCCATAAAAAAAGCCGCACTAAGCGGCTTTGTATATGCTGCCTGCGGGCTAGCCTTCATCGCTCCAGCGAAAATCTTTATAGGCCTCGCGAATATCTTTCTTGCTGAGCTTGCCGGTAGCGGTGTGTGGCAGTTCATCGACAAACACGACATCGCCGGGTATCCACCACTTGGCCACTTTGTCTTCAAACCACGCCAGCATCTCCGCCTTGTCCAAGCTCTCACCCTGCTTGAGAATCACCAGTAGCAAGGGGCGCTCGGTCCACTTGGGGTGGGGAATACCAACCACTGCCGCCTCAGCAACCCTGGGGTGATTGACCGCGCAATTTTCCAGCTCGATCGAGCTGATCCATTCGCCACCGGATTTGATCACGTCCTTCAGCCGGTCGGTAATCTGCATATAGCCGTGCTCGTCAAAACAGGCAACATCGCCGGTTTCAAACCAGCCGTCATCGTCCAGCGTCTGACCGTCATAGCCGTAGTAATCGTTCACTATCCACGGGCCGCGCACCTTGACGGCACCGGAGCTTTCGCCATCCCAGGGCAATTCATTGTTATCGGCATCGACCACTTTGATCTCTACGCCGAAGGACGGGCGCCCCTGCTTCAGGCG
The DNA here is from genome assembly GCA_041619375.1 of Spongiibacter sp. Taxonomy (GTDB): domain Bacteria; phylum Pseudomonadota; class Gammaproteobacteria; order Pseudomonadales; family Spongiibacteraceae; genus Spongiibacter. The sequence continues at coordinate 3,715 of JBFKEA010000019.1, forward strand.
AATTTTGTTGTATTCCTCTTCACTGAGCCCGTCGAGCTGAGGGGGAAGGCCGCCATTGAAGGTGCCCAGCGGGTTCATCTCGGTCATGCCCCAGGCCTGCTGAACCTCGACACCGTATTTATCGCGGAAGTCGGTCATGATCTTCAGCGGACAAGCCGCGCCGCCTACTGTTACCCGGTTAAGGCTGTCGACACTGCTGCCGGACTTTCCTAGGTAATCCAGCAGCGCCAACCACACCGTGGGCACACCAGCCGAGGCGGTCACCTTCTCCTCATTGATCAGTGCGCACAGGGTTTCGCCATCGCCCATTTTCGGGCCGGGCATCACCAGCTTGGTGCCGACAATAGGCGCGCTGTACACCATGCCCCAGCCGTTGACGTGAAACATCGGCACGATGGGCAGCGCCACATCGCGCACCGACAGCCCAAAGACATCGGGGGCGATACTGGCAAAGGCGTGCAACACGGTGGAGCGATGGGTGTACATCACCCCCTTGGGGTTGCCGGTGGTGCCGGAGGTATAGCACAGCGCCGAGGCGGTGGTCTCTTCGAGCTCGGGCCAGTCAAAGGTGTCATCTTCGGCAGCCAGCAGGCTTTCGTAGCAGTGCACATTGGCCAAGCTGGTGTCGGGCATATGCGCCTCATCGCTGAGCACAATATAGCCCTTCACGCCGGGCAACTTATCCTGCAAAGGCTCGAGGATTTTTACCAGCGTGGCGTCGATAAAGACCCACTGATCCTTGGCGTGATTGACAATGTATTCAACCTGCTCCGGAAACAGCCGCGGGTTAATGGTGTGGCAAATCATCCCACTGCAGGACAATGCGTAGTAAATCTCCAGGTGGCGGTAGTCATTCCAGGCCAGCGTCGCCAGGGTATCGCCGGGCTTAGCGCCCAGCGTTTGCAAGGCGTTGGCAAGGCGCCGCACCCGGCGAAAGGCATCTTTATAGGTATAGCGGTGACGGGGGTTATCCGCCGTTACCGAGACGATCTCAGTGGCGCCATTCACACGCTCCGCATGCTTCATAATGGACGTAATCGTGAGCTGGCTCATCATCATCGGGGTCATTATTATTACTCTCCCTCGGTGTATTGTCGGCCCATACTAGCCCAGCTTCGCCGGCAAGGTGAACCACTGAGCAGCGACTATTTCTGTAGATTTTCGGACTCCCTGCCTGAAAGCCTTTCGCGCCGCGTACTAAGCCCTGCATATTAATAACTCTCGGGCTGGCTGGCGCCTTGCACGGGGGCTAGTATGGTAACTACAGCACCGCCAAGCCACCGCGGAAGCCTTTATGACCGACGCCGCAGACATGCTCGACCTCAGCCAAAGTCCGCTGCCGGAACTGCCACCGGTCAGTTTACTGCTGGCCGACCTACTTAGCAGTGACGAGGCCGAAGTCGAGCAGCTAATGCAAAGACTGAGCGACGCCCCAGAATTGGCCGAGGACAGCCTGCACTTCATTAATTCGGCCGTTTTTCAGCCGCGCCGAACACTCAGTGACCTGCGCCGCGCCGCCGTCCTCTTCGGCACTCACAATGCCACTCGTCTGTGTTTTACGGTCAGCGTATTGCGCCATTTTTCCGCGCTGCCGCTAGGCGGACTCGATCACGACAGTTACTGGCTGCGCGTTCTGCTCAGCGCCGCCGCCGCGCGCTTATTGGCTGAGCGCGAGTCCGGGGTGGCCGCCGACGAAGCCATTTTTGTCGCCAGTCTGCAAACCCTTGGTATGCTGCATATCGACGCCAAACTCCCCGAGTTTTACCACAGCTTCGGCGAGCAATGGCCCAGCCGCCCGCAGCAGCGTGCACTGGAAACGACCCGCTGTCATTGCGAGCACGGCCAGCTCAGCGGCGCCATGCTAAAACGCTGGGGCATCACCGGCGACCTGGCCGAGGCACTGGTATTAAACGCCATCGACGCGGCCGAGACTCCCAACAGCAAGGCAGAAAAACTGGCCTTCATCGCCGGGCTCGCGGCGCTGATCGCTGAGCTGCCCTTTTGCAACGCCCCCGATCAGCTGTTGCAGCAACTGCACCACCACTGCCAGCAAGGGCTGGCATGGCAGGATGGCCAGCTCGCCATGCAACTGCATTTATTCCGCAATTTATTGCCCACCCTGCAGCCCCAAGCGGAACGCCTGCGCATTTCGTCGGCGGCGCTAATGCGTATTGACCGGCGCGCTCGGGATATCCTGCAATTGCCGCGCATCACCGCCGCCAGTCGCCACGCCGCCTCCGAGCCGCCACAAAAACACCGAGACAAAGCCGTCAGCGAAGTCAGCGAGGCCATTGACCCGGCCACCGGCCTGTACAATCGCCACATCTTTCCCCAGCTGCTGCAAACCGCTATCAACCGCTGTGAGTTTGACCAACAGGCCCTCAGCCTAGTGGTCATTCAGGTAGACAAGTTCAGCGAACAGCAACCGCAAAGCAATGCCAATGCGCTTCTCGAAGTCATTGCACAAACACTGGAACGCTTTATCCGCAAAGACGATATCGCGGCGCGCATCAACGATGCCACCTTCGCCATCGCGCTGCCGGATGCGCCGCACACCGCCGCGGTGGGCATTTGCCAACGGCTGGAGGAACAGCTGGAAAAAGTGCTGGAAAAACCCGGCAGCACCGCGCCGAGCGTGACGGTAAGCAGCCGCCATTGCACGGCGGATGAAGAAAATAGCTACCCCAATGCGCAGCAGCTGCTAGCTAAGTCCGGCGCCATAGCCAGCTGAACTCGCCCGCCGGCACCCGGCAAACTGCGCGGCGCGGTGGCGCGACCCACGCCGCTCCGCCCGCTTAAGGGCTCGCAATCAAATCTTCGACTGGCAGCTTGCACTCCGTATCAGGGTTGCTGTCTTCGCAATCACTTCGGCACTGAGGCAAGGTTCCCACATCGGTGGGATCACAAATGGTCGGCGGCGGCGTGACGGTGACGATCACACTGTCATTGGCGCTCAACTCACCATCGCTGACCGTGAGAATAAACTCCAGCGGCGTCGAGTCACTCACCTCGGGCGCGGTAAAGCTGGCAATGGCCGTCTCAGCATCCATCAAGTCAACACGGGGGCTCTGGTCTTCTTGCTGCTGCCATAGGTAGCTCAGCGGGTCGCCATCGGGATCGCTGGAGGCCGAGCCGTCCAGAGTCACCGCATCACCGGACTCCTTAGCTTGGTCGCCGCCGGCGGCAGCAAACGGCGGATTATTGACCGGCTCACGGTCATCGGGCTGGACAGTAATGGTCACGGCATCGCCGTGACTGGCACCGCCGTCATCACTAACGCTAACGTGGAAATACAGCTGCACGACCTCAGTTGCCGCTGGCGCGACAAAACTGGCCGTTGCCGTGTCGGCATTTTCAAGGGCAGGACCATCGTTAACCGCATCGCCACTGGCGTCGACCTGCTGCCAGTGGTAGCTGACGATTTGACCATCAGCATCGCTACTGGCCGCCGCATCCAAGCTAACGGTATCGCCCGCATCAACGCTCTGGTCAGCACCGGCATCGGCCTGCGGCGCAATATTACCGCCGGCGCTGCTGTTGATCACCGCCACACTCAGCACATCGCTTGCGCTGGCATCGCGATCATCTGTCGCCGTCAGGCTGATATAAAAGATTCGGTCTTCTTCAACCTCCGGAGCGATAAAACTGGCATTGAGGCTGGTCGCATCGCTGATACTGATACTGCCGTCGATGGCCACGCCGTTTTTATCACTCTGCTGCCACAGCACGCTGACAATGCTGCCGTCGCGATCTGCAGCACTGCCTTGCAGGCTAATCTCGTCGGCCTCGGCAACCACCATACCGTCGCCTGCACTCACCACGGGCAGCATATTGATCTCGCCTTCCTCGCGCTGTTGCTCCGTTTGTTTGACTTCGGCGCGGGCGCTATCTTCGGCAACCACGTCCTCCAGGCCACAGCTCTGCGCCCCGCGCTGCTGCTTCACTTCACAGAGGAAGGCCACCGCCGGCTGATCGCCGTCGGCGAAGGTCTGCGGATCGCTGAAGTCGATGCTGTCGACATAGCTGGCGGCCTTTTCGCGGGCCTCTTCAGGTAACTGAATACCATTGCTGCTGTCGCCGTCGACGTCCAGCGATTGCAGCAGTCTGGCGATATTTACAATCGCCGGATAGCTGTCCATCACTTCGTCTACGCTGGCTCCCGACGCCATCGCCGCGCGGGCCCCGTCAACCAGATCCGGCAGGGTTACCACCCCACCGCCTGGCGCTGAGCCCAATACCAACTGGCCCACGCGAAAGGTGACCTCATCGCCCTGGCGATACATAAACACGCCATTTTGCGCGGTGAGCCCCAAGTGACCGGAGCTGGTGAAATAACCGGCCCCGTGCACGGGACTGTCGACCAAACGCCCCTCCTGCAAGGGCGCTGGCGGCTGCGGCGCGGTGTTTCCGGAAGAACTCGATGTGGTGGCAGAAGAACCGCCACAGGCAACTACACTGGCGGCAAGCGCCGCTGTGGCGAATTTAAACAATGACATATAGACCCCGCATTCCTTGCAACAATGACCCCGCCAGCCCATCATTGCGATGGCAGCCGGCAAACATCCTTTTTATGAAAATTCACTTACCGGCAATGATACACATTAATGCAAAGATTGTGTCACAGTGTTTGTGAGCCGCCAGCAGCAAAACGGGCACTCACCGCAGCTGTAACAACTCAGCAGGGTTCGTCTCTAATCGTTTTACCCATACCTAGGAGTGACCATGAAACTGCAAGCCGGCGACCGCGCTATCCCCCTTACCCTGCCCGCGATAGACGGCAGCCAATTCAGCACCGCCAGCCTGACCGGCAAGCCTTATATGCTGTCATTTTTTCGTTTTGCCAGCTGCCCGTTCTGCAATATGCGCGTTCACCAACTGGTGAAACGCTTCAATGAATTCAATAACGACTTCACTATTGTGGCGGTATTTGATTCGCCGCTGGACAATTTGCAGGAACACGCAGCGGACCACCGCGCGCCGTTTGCCATTGTGGCTGACGAGACCGGCGGCGCCTATCAAAGCTACGCCATTGAGCGCTCGATTCTCGGTGTACTCAAAGGCATGTTCACCCGTCTGCCAACGGCGATTCGTGGCATCTGCAAGGGCTATCTGCCCACCACCATCAAGGGCAAGATGACGACCATGCCGGCCAACTTTCTTATCGATCGCGAGGGGATTGTCCGCGTGGCCCACTACGGCCGCGACGAGGGCGACCACCTGCCCTTTGAGCAACTACTGGCATTTTGCCGCAGCCAGGCTGCGACCTAAGCTGCCACAGCTCGACATACAGACTGGCGGTTTAAAAGAAGACTTTGAAATCCACACCATAGGTAAGCGGGTCGACAATACCGACATGGTAGGTGCCCAGCACATCCCCGGTCAGCCCACCGGGCTGGGAGATGCGCTCGTTGTTGAGCAGGTTTTTACCCCACAGCGCGACTTCGTAAGCCCCTGACTGCGTGGTAAAACTCAGTCGCGCATTCAGCAGTTCGCTGTCGTCGCCATAGCCCGGCACCTGATAGAACTCGTCGAGGTGATCCTCATTGTCCGGGTCGGTATTTTCCTCGTAGATATAATCGACATGCAGCAGCACCGTGCCGAAGCTGATCTCAGGCGACCAATCCAAGCTGACGGTATATTCCTGCGGGGTGCTTGCCGAGCGCTGGTCGGCAGTAACGAAATTCCCCTGGGCGTCGTAGTGCGCCTCGCGGCGCGACTCCTGGTCGCGGTAGGTGTACACCAAGCCAAAGCGCAGCGCATCCGTTGCCAACCAATCCAGGGTCAACTCCAGGCCCTGCACATCTTCATCGGTGTTAATCACCGTGGGCACCGCAGCGCCACTGCCCGGTTTTTGCGACTCGATGGCTTCCTGGCGATCGTCGATAATCATTTTAAACAGCGCGAACTGTGTGCGCAGGGTGGTCTCAAAGAAGTCGCCCTTCACACCCAGCTCGTAGTTGTTCACCACTTCAGGGGCCAGCGGCGTGTCTCCCGAACCGGGATTCAGCGAATCGTAGCCACCGGATTTATAGCCCGTCGAGTAACTGGCAAAGACCATTGCGGTTTCAATCAGTTGATAATTGGCCACCAGGCGGCCGGTAATTTTGTCCCAGCTTTCGCTGGCCGTTTCGACGCCGTCACTGTTAAAAAAGAAGTTCTCTCCCTGCGCCTGTGACAGGGGGAAGTCGGTCAGCGGCGCGTCCCAGCTGAATCGCTTCTCGTCTTTGCTGTAGCGCAGACCGGCGAGAATATTCAACTTTTCACTAATACTGAAATCGGCATCGGAATACAGGCCGTAATTTTCAAAGTCGCCCTTGTTGGTCATGGTTTCGGTAACGAAGTTACCGGCAATTGCACCACCGAGCAGGGCATTAATCACACTGGGCGGCACGCCCAGCTGACTCGACGCCAGCTCGACCACCGCGCCGTAACTAAAGGTGAGCGCCGTCAGCTGGTAGGTATTCTCTGTGCTGTAATTAGCGCCAAACACCAGATCGACATTGTCGAGGGCCAAATTGTACTGCGCCTCAAGGTAACTGATGTCCGAGTCTTCGATATTGTTGGTATCGACGTAAACATCCTCGACCGCCGTGCCGTCCTCGTCCTGCAGATTATAGGTGTCAAAGGCGCGGTGACTGAGGGTAACGCTGAGCTTGCTGCGCTCATCCACGTCGTACCACAGCTTGCCGACCAGCCCGTACATATCGCGGCGCTCTCCAGCCTTCATCGCGTCGGTATTGAGCTTGCGGTCGGTCGGATCGGTGTAGTTGGAATGCTCCTCGCTAATCCCCAGTCGCGCCTGCGGGCCATTGTCGACCTGATCGTAATCGGCCGACAGCTGCATACTCAGGCGCTCACTGGCCTGCCACAGCAGCGCCAGCTTGGCGAACTGATTGTCCTGTTCGCGCGGGTCCGGGCGCGACGGCCCCTTGTTGTCGACCACCGCATCGCGCTGGTTGTGCAAAATATTTAAGCGCAGCGCCAGCGTCTCGCCGAGCGGCATATTGCCCATGCCCTCGAGGCGCAGCAAATTGTCGCTGCCAACTTTGGCGGCCAGAAAGCCTTCGCGCTGGTCGAGATTCGGCGAGTTGGCGACAAAGCTCACCACCCCCGCCGCCGCATTGCGGCCGAACAGTGTGCCCTGCGGCCCCTTCAAGACCTCGACTCTGTCCATATCGGAAAATGGCACGGTGATCGCCGCGCGCGGCAAGTAAACACCGTCTAAAAACGTCGCCACCGAGGGGTCGCCCCCGGTGCTGATATTGGAGCTTTCAATACCGCGAATAACAAACGACGACTGGGTTATATCACCGGCATTTTGGATATTGGTGCCGACTTTCAAACCGGGGATATAGGCCTGAATATCGGTCATGGTCAGGGCCCCGGTATTTTCCAAGTCCTGAGTGCTGAACGTGTCCACCGTCACCGGCACGGTCATCGCGCTTTGCTCGCGCTTTTGCGCGCTGACCAGTACTTCTTCGAGGGCGAGATTATTTGCAGCCTGTCCCAACGGCGCGACTAACAGAAAACCCGAAGCCAGCATTGCTGGCCCTGCGCAACTGACTTTCATGCTCTACCCTCTCGCTTTGTCTTCGAGCGCAGCCGCGCCCTCTCGGAGCGTGTCGGAAGATACGGCGCGCACTGCGCCACTTTTGAACAGGCTACTTCTTAACCTTTAGCATATATTCCGCCACCTTGCGCCTTAACTCTGGTGATAGGTGCGACTGCGGCGGCATCTCCGGATAGTCTGGGCGCACCTTGTGCGGCTGGGCAATGTAGGCGGCAAGGCCCTCGGGGTCGCGATGATATAGCGCCTGGATCGCCAGTGTCGGCGGGCCGATCATGCGCATATTGTAGGCGTGGCACCCGGCGCAGATGCCCTGATACAGGCGCTTGCTGCGGTCTTCGTCATTCTCAATCACGCGCGGTGGCGCGCCGTCGGCCAGCAAATAGCTGTCGATGTCGTGGGTGTTGCGGCGCTCGCACTGACTCCACTTCTTCAAACCAAAAGTCAGATACTGCTGCTTGTTTAAAATACAGTTATCCGGCTCCTGGGCAGAGCCCAGGTTGGCAAAGACATCGGGGCCGCGGCGACTGAATTGGGTGAGCATGGCCGCCTTGATGTCGGGCACCGGGTCGCGGCCATTGTCGAACATCAAATTATCGAGAATGGCGATGCGGTCGGGGTTGGGCTCCGACTCGGGGTCGGAAGCGATATCCGTCACAAAGGCCAGGTCGGTAATGACAATGCCAGCGGTGTTATTGCCGGAGATAATATTGCCCTCCACGATGACATCGTCGGCGGCCATAATCACCACGCCGATGCCGCGCGGCACCTTGGCAACAATCGAGCCCGGCGCGCCGAAATTCTCGGTGTTATTGTTCACCACAAAGTTGTCGCGAAGAATGACGTCATAGGTCGTTTTTATGGGCAGGCCCGGCGTGATAAACACCAGCAGCCCGGCAGTATTGTTGTGGGCGTAATTGTTTTCCACAATGGCGTGGCGGGTATTTTCAATTTCGATCCCGGCAACGTTATCGAACACCTCGTTGTGGCGCACCATCACGTTGTCGCACATGCCCACATAAATGGCGGCATCTTCAATACCGCTAAGCACGTTGTATTCAATCAGGCCGTTTTGGCCAAACTGCGGAAAGATGCCGTACACACCGGTGTCGATCACGCGGTTGTAGCGAATCGTGTAGTTATTACCCGCCTGCCCCATGATGGCGTTGCCCTTGTAGTGCTTGATGGTCAGCCATTCCACCGTCACCCCATTGCCCGAATATAAAATGGCGTCATTGCGCTTGCGCTCGCCATCCAATACCGGCCACTCACCCTCGACGACCACGCCGCGCAGGGTGATATTGTCCTTGTCGACGTAAACGCTTTCCTTATAAGTCCCCGGGTAAATCAAGATCACGTCGCCGGGCGCGGCTTTGTTCACTGCCGCCTGAATCGAGTCGCCGTCCTTTACCGCAATTTCAGCGGCCAGCCCAAGTGGGCTCAGCAACAACATACACAGCCAAAGCACCAAACTGGCAATAGGCGTTTTCATCATCCTGCTCCTCCAAGTTATCGGCGGTGACATCATCATTTGTGTTGGCTTCCCAGCACCGGCTTCAGCCCAGAGGGCACGGCTTTTGGCAGCTGCGGCGTAAAACTTTCGTCGCTGAGGGTTTTCATAAAATCCACCAAGCGGTCGAGCTCGTCGTCGCGGAGCTGCGGCTCCCAAATATGCCAATGCAGGCTCAGCTTTTCCCCAGCGGGCAGTGCATGTCCGCGACCGCCGTTATAAAACGCCGCCGCATCGCGCAGCGTGGCAAAACGACCGGAGTGCATATACGGCGCCGTCAGCGCGACATTGCGCAGTGTCGGCACCTTAAAGCCACCGCGCTGTGAGGCGTCGCCGGTCACCGCCTGCACCCCGGGATCCAGGGGCCGGCCATCGGGCTCGGGGCTGCCCAACACCGCAATCTGCTGATTGGTAAACAGCGGCGGGGTATGGCACTCGGCGCAGCGCGCGACAAACGAGCGAAAAATATTCATCCCCTCAATTTCATTGGCGGTGAGCACCTCGTGATAGCCGTGTGCGTAGAGGTCGTAGCGACTATTAAGGGAGATCAATGAAGATTCAAAGGCGGCAATCGCAGTGTAGATCTGCCCCAGCTGGATGCTGGCGTCGCCGTTAAACGCTTGGGCAAAAAGCGCGGGGTATGTCGGTGTCGCGCGCAAATCCTGCAATAGTTTGGCCGGGCTGTTCGCCATCTCGCGGGGGTCGTAGAGCGGTCCCTCCATCTGCGACTCCAGCGAGTCCGCGCGCGCGTCCCAGAACAGCCGGCGCAAAAACGCCACATTCCACAGCGTTGGCGCCGAGCGCTCGGCCAGCCGGCCGCCTGCCCCAATACTGCGGCCGCGACCGTCGGCAAAGCCCTGCTGCGGATCGTGGCAGGAGGCGCAGCTCAGCTTGCCGCTGCCGGACAAAATGGGGTCAAAAAACAGCAGCCTCCCCAGATCGATCTGCTGGGGAGAAAAGCCCTCGCGCAGGGCCGGCAGGCCGGTTTTTAAGCCGCCGACACCGCTATCTTGCAGCGAGGCGTAATCGCGATACAGGCTGCGCAGATAACAGCCGCCCTCGCGCAGCTCAAATCCGGCGGGGCAAAAACTCTGCAGCTGCCAATCGGACTCAGCCTGCACCGCCGACAGCGACAGGGCCAGCAGCAGGGCGCCGATGGGCCGGCGCAATAACCCGAGCATTAGTCTGCCAGCGATTGGATGTATACCAGCACATCGCGCAACACCGCCTCATCGGGCAGCGAACTCGCCATCATGGCCATCTGGTAGCCATACTTATCGCGCTCGTCGGTGCCGCGCAGGCCATCGCGGAAGTGGAGATACTGGCGCTGTAGATACCAGTCATCAACCCCAGCCAGCGCCGGCGCCTGCAACAACTCAAGTCCCTCGCCGTTAGGGCCGTGGCAGGCGCCGCAGAGATTACTGTAGTAGTCCGCGCCGCGCTTGGCGTTGCCGCTCAAAGTCGCCGCCGCCGGCGTGTTACCCAAGCCGGCAATGTAGCTCACCACGGCCTCGACGGCTGCGTCGTCGGGCAGCGTTTTGGCAATTGCCTGCATTTGTTGGCCGTAGCTGTCCTTCGGGTGGCTACCGCGCAGGCCGGCGCGGTACTGCAGCAGCTGACGCTGCAAATACCAGTGCTGCTGATTGCGCAGCGACGGCGCCCCCAAGGCCTGATTGCCTTCTGCCTGTGCGCCGTGGCAAGCCGCGCAGGCCTGATACAGCGCCTTGCCATCGGCGCGATTGCCACTGGCTAACTGCTGCTGAGCCTGGCTTGCCGCCCGCTCGCTATCGGCCGAGGGGCCACTATCACCACTGCAGGCGACCAGCAACACACTACACACTAACAGCGCGCCCAAGCGCGCACGACGGGGGGCAGAGACAGTGACCATATGGGGCTCCAAGGGGCAGCCGAGTGCTTAGCAATGCGACGCGACTGCGATGGTTTTTATTGTTATCAGCATAGACCGCAGCAAGCAATGCGCACAGTCAATTCACAAGCCAGTGTTTACGGGTAATACATTGACCATACCCACTTTGTCCAGCGCTGATAAGAGGGGCACTGTCCTGCTGGCCAAGTCGATGACGGGCCTGCCGATAGCTCTACGCCGCAACGGCGAGGTCAGCGCAACTAAAAACGCCCTGTGCAGCACGGGCACTGTCAGGGCAAAGGGCATCGAAACTATTGCGACCACCGCCGCCGGCCAGCAAGCGGCCACTCTCATCTATATTTGCAGTGCCGCCACCTGCGGATAGCGCTGCTGCCAGTCATGGATCAGTTCACGCTGGTCGATATCATCGGGGTGAAAGCCGCGCCGAAACGCGCGCAAAAAATGCGGCAGCGATTCGCGCATCAAGCCGCCGCGCCCCCAGAAAAAGCGCAGCGCCTGCCACCACTCGCGAACACTGGCACGGCGACCATCGGCGCGCAGCAATTGACGCTGAAACACCATCACTCGGCCGAAAAACAATACCAGCGCAATCATCAATACCCGCCGGCGCAAAAACTCATCACCGACCCGCTCGCGGAATACATCGAACGCCACCGCCTTGTGTTCAATCTCCTCGACCGCGTGCCAAATCAGCATATCCTTAAAGGTCGGCTCCATTTCCTCCAGCACCTCTGGGTGGCGCAGGGCATGTTCGGCCAGGGTCGCCGTGACATGTTCCAAGGCCACAGTAATCGCCAACTGGCGCTGCGGTTTGAGGCGCCGGCGCGCGGTGTCGAGCAGCGCCTTGGCCCGCGCCGCCACGGCGGCCATTGGGAAGCCCTTAGCTTCCAGGGCGGCATTAAAGTCTTCATGGGCTTTGCCGTGATGAGCTTCCTGACCGATAAAGGCGCGAATATGCTGGCGCAGCGCCGGATCCTCGACCTCCTTCTGGTAGTGGCGCACGGTGTCGATAAAAAAGCGTTCGCCATCGGGAAAGGTCGCCGACATGGCATAGAAAAAAGTCGAGATCAGCGGATTGCCGTCAAACCAGTATTTGTCCATCTCGCCGGGCATGACAAAATTCATCCGCCTGACGGTAATCGCTTTATTATCTGTCATCGTTTTTCTCCTGTTGTCGGCCACCGCTCTTGCCGCAGCCACCGGGGATGCACAAACTATGGCATAGTGAAATTCACTGCGGCAGGTTAATTTCCCGCAGCGACCGGTGCTTTCAGCGCAATATAGGAACAACCATGAACACGGAAAAACTGGGACGTGGCAAACACGCCATTTCCAGCGACTACTTAATCTCGCTGAGCGAGCAGGCCTTTGAACGCGGCATGAGCGCAGGTGACCTACTGGACGGCAGCGGCCTGAGCCCGCGGGTACTGCTGCTGCAGGACGTCAGTATCGGTCACGAATCTTTTCTGCAGGCAGTGACGAATTTTCAGGCGCTGGACGGCAATATATGGTCGGCACTGGAAGGCGGCCGGCGCATGACGCTGTCTAAACACGGCTATCTGGGCTACGCCGCCCAGCACAGCCGCAACCTGCCCGAGGCGGCCGAAAAACTCTACCGCTACGTATCCACCCGCATCGATTTTCTCAATGTAATGCCCGGCGACCGCAGCGATCGCGCCAAAGTGATTATCCAGCCCAAGGTCGCCGACAGCCCCGCCATGCGCTACGTCTGCCTGAGTTTGATGGTGTGCCTAGAAACCCTCTGCCGGCAGATTCTCGGCCGTGATGCCGCCCGCTTCGCTAGCCACATCACCGTGATTGGCCCCGCCCCCGACACTCCCGCGCCGCCGCTACCCAGCGGCTCCAGCATTCAATTCGACAGCCAGATGTACAGCGTTTCCTGGCCCGCCAGTATCCTCGACACACCGCTGAGCAGTCGCGACGAGGACGTGGCGATACTGGCCGAGGCGCGCTGCGAAAACGACCTTCGCCGCAGCGTGTCCAGCCAGAGCATCGCCTCGCGTGTGGTCGCGCAACTTCAGCGCAACGTCGGCGAATTTCCGAACATCGACGACATCGCCGCGCGCCTCAATATGTCCACAGCGACCCTGCAACGGCGCCTGAAAAGCGAAGACCGCAGCTTTCAGCAGCTCAAGGATGAATTTCGCGAGAACCGCGCCCGACAACTGTTGGCCGACGCCGCCAGCGTCGAGCAGGTCGCTGAGCAACTGGGATACAGCGACGCCAGCAATTTCGCCAAAGCTTTTAAAAGCTGGACCGGCACCACACCCAGCCAGTTTCGCCAACAACAGCTGGACTGAGGCGCGCTTTATCCCACTGTTTCGACGCGTTAGCCGGCAATAAAAAAGGCACCCGAAGGTGCCTTTACTCAACCGCCGCTACAAAGCTTAGGGGTTGTCGATATACAGTGTGTAATCACCGCTGCCACTGTAAGACTTCACCCGCCAGCGGTAGCTGCCACTGGTGCCGTTGTAGCTGATTTCCTCATTGGAGCTGCTGCTCTCGCTGCTAGCGACGCTGGACCAACCGCCAAAGAACAAGCTGCTGCTGTATTTCTCAAGGATCAGGTCGAAGTCGGCATTGGCCGGGCCCGCCAACAGCGCATAGAACTGACCGCCGTTGCTGCTAAAGCCATTACTACTGGGGCTGTAGTCATTGTCGTTACTGCCGCTCAAGGTGCCACTGGTCTGCTCACAGCTTGGGCAGGGGCCGGCGCCGGGCTCTTCCAGACTCAGGCTTTGACTGTCGCTGTCCTGCTGACTGGCGCTGTCGCTAACGGTCAGCGTCACCGTGTAGTCGCCGTAGGCACTATAGCTATGGGTGGCTGTCACTCCGCTGGCGCTGCTGCCGTCTCCAAAATTCCAACTGTACTGGCTGACGCCCTCATCATCGCTGGATGCGCTGGCATCAAAGCTGCAGCTGAGCTCGTTACAGCTGTAGCTAAACGCGGCGTTTGGCGGAAAATCGACACCCTCGCCCTGAGCCACTTGCAGCAGCAAATTGGGCGAGCCCGTACCGATACCACTGAGCTTGTTCGCCACGCCACCTTGCAACAGGGTGGTAAACACTGCCGACGGCGCTGCCGAGGGGTTTTTCGCCAGAATCAGCGCCGCGGCACCGGCAACGTGTGGCGAAGCCATCGATGTGCCACTGATAGTATTGGTGTCGCTATCGCTCTGATACCAAGCTGAGGTGATCGACGAGCCCGGCGCAAAAATATCCACGCAGCTGCCCTTGTTTGAAAACGACGAACGCGCATCACTGGAAGTGGTAGAGCCGACCGTTACCGCCTCGGCAACGCGGTTTGGCGAACCGCTACAAGCATCGCTGTTGTCGTTACCCGCCGCGACGACAAAGGTGACACCGGCGCTGATAGCGCCGCGCACCGCTTCGTCCAAAGCGGAGCTGTTGCCGCCACCGAGACTCATATTAGCCACTGCCGGCGCTTGATGGTTAGCGGCAACCCAGTCAACACCGGCAATCACGCCGGAGTTGGTACCCGAGCCATTACAACCCAGCACGCGAACCGGGTACACGGTGCTGCCCTTGGCAACCCCGTAGGTGCTGCCCGACGTGGTGCCCGCCACATGGGTACCGTGGCCGTTGCAGTCGTCGGTGTCCTCGGGGTCAGCGCTGCCGCCGAACAAACCGCCTGCAGAGGCAAAGTTGCGCCCCGTGCCCATACGCCCGTTAAATTCATTGTGGCTGCTGCGAATGCCGGTATCGACAACATAGACATGAACGCCGCTGCCATCGACGCTGTAACTGTATTGGCTGTCCAACGGCAACGACGGCTGATCAACCCGATCCAGCCCCCAGGTGGCATTGCTTTGCACCGCGGCAATACTCACCGTCTGGTCTTGTTCAACCAATTTCACTAAGGGGTTTTGCGCCAGCAGGGCTGCCGCTTCCGGAGTCATTTTGGCCGCAAAACCGCTGACCGCATTTTGGTACACCCCCAGCAACTCACCGCCGACCGTCGCCAGCAGCTGTTCCACCAATTCCGGCAACGGCAGCGCACCGAGCAGGCTGTCATCGGCCTTTTGCAACAGCACAATATACTGACCGTCAATCAGCTCGCCTGCGTTCAGCTGGTCTGAGACGGAAGTTTCAAAGCTGCCCAGCTCGCCCGCCGGGGCATTGTCTGCGTTTGCCGCGCTGCTACTGCCCGCGCTACTGCCCCCGCCACAGGCGCTTAACGCCAGCGCCAAGGCCGTACTCAGAAATAAGGGTTGTTTATTGATCATGGATAGTGCCCCCAAGTGTGGAATTTATTGTCGTTTGGTGGCCACATCCTATGGCCTGGCTATTCCTGCCAGCGGCGACTATAAACAAAACTGTTAGTGACGAACTGTTAACCAGCGCATACTGGCA
>JBFKEA010000020.1:0-18962 GCA_041619375.1 Spongiibacter sp.
TAGATTTCCCGTTGGTACTGGCGAAATATACCGGCAATACAACTGCGCCGCGCCAGCGCCAAGCGCGCCATATAGCCGCGCACAAGTTTGGGCAGAAAGGGTTTCTTTTCAGTGACCAACTTCAGCAGCCGATCAAAGTCGCCCTCGGATGACAGCAGCAGCGGGTTGATACCGCGTTGCAAGTCCCGCTCCATTTCGCAGAGCTGCGGCGCTTTAATGCCGCCATTGTTAAACAGACAAAGGCTGCGCACCCGCTGGGGAAAGCGTTGGGCGAACACCGCGGCTAAATGACCGCCCATCGAACTTCCCGCGAGGTGGCAGTGGGCAATACCAAGACTATCGAGTAGCGCGCGCAAACGCTGGGCCTGCGCCGCCATACTGTAGTCCAGCCCCGGCGTACACAGGTTGTCGCCAAAGCCGGGCAAGTCCACCGCCAAAATGGGGTAGTCGCAGCGCAGCTGGCCCGCAAAACGTGTCCAGTTATCCTTGTCGGCGCCAAAGCCATGCAGCAATACCACTGTAGGCCCGTCGCGCCTGCCGCCGCGCCTGCCGCCACACAAATAGTGCCAGTTCTGCCCCTCTACCTCACGGCAGCAGTGCCGCATACCACAGCGCCAACGATCGGCCGCCAAGGCCAACCTCGCCAAGCGGTCACTAAACATCACTAACGTTCCACTCGCGGCTTTCAGCCGACGGGCGAGATACTCGCGGCGCCACCGAGCTGGCAATATGCGCATCAGTTGCCGCCGCAAAGTGATAATCGCCGGCGTTAAACTGCCGGTGCATGGCGCGAAAGCGGAAGGTAAAGTCCGGCCACAACTGGGTGATCTTGCCACTGCGGTGTTTGTACCAGCTGTCGCAGCCAGTCGACCATATTGAACCCGACAGGCGCTGTTGCAAGGCGTGATTAAAACCGGCCTGTACCGGCTGGCGCACCTCTACTTCAGCCGCGTGGCGCTGCTCGCATTCATCCAGCAGGCGGCTGATGGCTTGAACCTGCGTCTCGATCATATACACCATCGAGCTGTGCCCCAAAGTGACATTGGGGCCGACAATCAACATCAAATTTGGAAAGCCGTGCACCGTGGTGCCGAGATAGGCCTCCTCGCCGTCCCGCCAGGCCTGCGCCAGTGTTTGGCCGCCGCGACCGTGAATGCGGCGGGCGATGGGATTCTCGGTGGCGTAGAAACCGGTGCCAAAAATCACACAATCGACCTCCCGCTCAATGCCGTGCGCGTCAACGATACTGTGCTCGCGTATTTCGGCAATGCCATCGCTCAGCAGGCTGACATTGGCTTTAGTCAGCGCCGGATACCAATCATTAGAGATCAGTACCCGCTTGCAGCCGACCGGGTACTGGGGAATAAGGCGCTGCCGCAGCGCCGGGTTTTTCACTTGCCGGCGCAGGTGTCGCAAGGCGGTGCGCTTGTACAACTGCATCAACGAGGGGTGCAACACCATGCCCAACACCCGCATTTCATTCTGGCAGTAGATCTTGCCGCGCAGCGCCAAGCGCAGCCCCGGAATGCGGTGGAAGGCCACCTTTTCAATAGCACTATAGAGGCGGTCGTGGCGGGGAATAATCCAATTGGGAGTGCGCTGGTAGACATCGAGCTGGCACGGCAAGTCGGCAATTTCCGGCACAAATTGCACCGCCGACGCGCCGCTGCCAATCACCGCCACGCGCTTGCCGCGCAGATCATAACTGTGATCCCAGTTAGCCGAGTGAAAATGCTTGCCGGCAAACTTCTCCACCCCGGCAATATCCGGTAGGCGCGGCTCGGAGAGACCGCCACTGCCGCTGATCAACATGCCGACGTTGAAGCTCCCACCGCTGCTACTCAGCCGCCAGCGCTGACTGCGCTCGCAGTAGTGCGCAGCCTGCAGGTCGTGACCGAAACGAATGTGGGCGAGCAGCCCCCACTTTTCAGCAACGCCGCGCAAATAGCGCTTTAGCTCCGGCTGACTGGGATAAACCCGCGACCAATCGCAATTGGGTTCAAAGGAAAATGAATACAGGTGAGAGGCCACATCGCAGGCCGCGCCGGGATAACTATTATCTCGCCAAGTGCCGCCAACATCGTCGGCGCGCTCGAGGATGACAAAATTGTCTCGGCCTTTCTTCTTCAGCTCAATCGCCATGCCCAAACCGGCAAAACCGCTGCCGATAATCGCATAGTCAAAGTATTCCTCAGAACGGGTTTGGCCACGGGTCGCCGTTGGCGAAGAAGTGTCTGGCATACACTGGCCCTGCTGTCGCTGTCATAGAGCGTTCCAGTGTAAGGGCGCTAGGGGCAGCGGCAATGCCCTTGCAGGACACACCGCATAGGAATTCGGACAGCCTCAACGCAACTGCGCAATAAAGCCCTCGGACTCCACAATCGCCGATTCCATGGTCGCGATCAAAGCCGTGACATCGCGGTCGATGGTTGTCAGCTCGCCCTTGATAGCCGAAATCGCCGAGGCGTTGAGGTTGTGCTTGAGATACAGCACATTGTCCTGCAAATTCTCCAGTACAGGTGTCAGGCTTTTTTCCGAGCGGCGCAGGCTGTCGCGCAAACGGCGATAACGCCGCTGGGTGTCGCGCAGCTTGGCCGCACTGTCAGCGCGCAGGCGAGCATTGCTATACAAAGAAAGCTCGTCCTGCCACTCATCGAACAGTGCCTCCGCCACACTTTCCACTGCCTCGATGCGATCGCGAATATCCTCAGCGGCGGCGCGACTATCCTCATAGCTGCTGTTCAGGCGCGTATACAGCTTCTCCAAATCACCGCCATCAAAACTCACCACCGAGCGAAATTGGCTTAGGGCGTCGCGAAATTGCTCCTGCGCTTCGCGCTGGGAGTCGCTGGCCTCCTCAACGCGGTCGACAAGAATATCGCGCTTGTGAATCCCCACCTTTTCCATGGCGTTGTAATAGGTAGATTCACAGGCCAGTAACAACAAACTGGCCAGCAACAGGGAGAGGCGTTTGGCGATCATCAGACTATTCCGCTTAAAAGTTTTCGAAAAGCATAGCGCCCCGCCCGGCTCGGCACAAATGAGGCGGTCGCCAGCAGCGCTATCGACAGCTATATTTAGACAAAATTACGGCGATTTACCGTCTAACTTATTCCCACAAGGACGCACTATGGCCAATGAGCTCAGCAGCCAGGACATCACTATTTTGCGCATCCTGCAGCGCGATGCCAGCAAGACCTCGACGCAGATCGCCGACGCGCTCAATATGTCCCAGTCACCGTGCTGGCGTCGCATCAACCGCATCGAGCAGGCCGGCATTATTCGCAAGAAAGTCGCCATTTTAGACCGCGACAAACTCGGCATGGAGCTGGTGGTGTTTACCACGGTAAACCTCAGCGTCACCGGTCGCCAGCAGCTGGAAGAATTCGAGTATTCGGTCAGCGACTTTCCCGAAGTGGTTGAATGCTACACCATGACCGGGGTGTGGGATTACATGCTAAAAATCGTCACCCGCGATATTCGCCACTACGAAAGTTTTGTGCGCGAACGCCTGCTCAGCCTGCCAATGATCGGCGAAACCCACTCCCATATCGCCGTCACCGAGATTAAAAACACCACCGAGCTGCCGCTGGACACTCAGCTATAGCCTCCCCGCGTTCATTGCGGTTGGGCCTCCGGCGCGGCTTCGACAAAGGGCAGCAGTGAACAGCAATGCTGCTCTATGCGCAGCAAGCGTGGATAATCATCGAGAGGCAATTCATAGCGGCGAGCATTGTAAAGCTGGGGAATCAGGCAGATATCTGCCAGCGTTGGCCAGTCTCCCACACAGACATTGACATGCTCGCTGTCCCAGCGCGCCAGCAGGGCCTCGATACTGGCCAGCCCCAACGCCAACCAGTGGTGATACCACTCGCGCCGCGCCACATCGCTCACCGCCAGCGGACCGCTCAGGTAATTGAGCACGCGCAAATTACACAGCGGGTGGACATCACAGCAGATGATATTGGCGATCTGCCGCACCCGACTGCGGCGCAGCAAATCTTCTGGCAGCAATGGCGGTTGCGGGTAGGCCTCCTCCAGGTACTCCAATATCGCCAGCGACTGCGCCATCGGCTGCCCCAAATCCATTAATGTCGGCACCAGCCCTTGGGGATTAATCGCCAGATAATCCTCGTGATTCTGTTCACCATCACTTAGCGACACACTGTGCACGCGATAATTTAACTGTTTCATATTCAACGCGATACGCAGCCGATAGGCCGCCGAGGAGCGCCAGTAGCTATACAGTTCCATAGGCCTATGCCTCCGCTGCCACGACCTGCTGATCGATGGCGCCAAACAGTGACTGTCCATCCGGGGTGCACATTTCAATGCGCACGCGATCACCCCAGTGCAGAAACGGTGTACGCATCTCGCCGTGGAGAATTTTCTCCACCATGCGCTGCTCAGCAATACAGGAATAACCCAAACCGCCTTCGACCACCGGCTTTCCCGGGCCACCGTCGAGCTTGTTGGACACCGTGCCCGAGCCAATAACACTGCCAGCCGACAGCGGCCGCGTTTTCGCTGCGTGGGCAATTAACTCGGCAAAATTAAAGTTCATTTCACAGCCGGCATTGGGGCAGCCGAATAGCTCACCGTTTCTGTAGCTTAGCAGTGGCAGCGCCAGCCGCCCGCCCTGCCAGTGCTCACCGAGCTCATCGGGCGTAATGGCCAGCGGCGAAAAACTACTGGACGGTTTCGACTGAAAAAAACCAAAGCCCTTGGCCAGTTCAGCGGGAATCAGATTGCGCAGAGAGATGTCATTGACCAGCATCAGCAGGCGAATATGACTCGCCGCCCGCTCGGCACTCACCGCCATTGGCACATCGTCGCAGACCACCGCCACCTCCGCCTCAAAATCCAGCCCCCAATCCAGGTCGGCCAGCGGAATATCCGCACGCGGCGGTAAAAAACTATCTGAGCCGCCCTGATACAGCAGCGGTTCGCGCCAGAAGGCCTCGGGCATTTCCGCGCCGCGAGCGCGGCGCACCAATTCCACGTGATTTAAGTAGGCCGAGCCGTCTATCCACTGATAGGCCCGCGGCAGCGGCGAGGCACAATCGGCTTCATCAAAGGCTTGTCCGGGCAGTTCACCGTCGTTGAGCTGGCGGTAACGGTGCTCCAGCTGGGGCGCCAATACCATCCAATTATCCAGGCAGTCCTGCAGACAGGCGGCGATATCCACTGCCGGTGTCATGCGCTTAAGGTCCCGCGAGACAATAATCAGCTCGCCATCGCGACCACGGTTTAGCGATGCCAGTTTCATAGCTTTTCCTCAATACGGTGACCCATCAGCGCCGCGCCGGCGCACCCCATGAGTCGACATAGGCGCTCCACTCCACCCCCTCGGCGGCCTCGCTAACCCGCAAGGCATCGCGGCAGTCGACCATCACCGCCATTTCTTCCAGCGCGCGCGCCTGACCGCGACGTTCAGACGCCGCTTTAAGCGCCCCAGGATGGGGGCCGTGGGTAAAGCCATAAGGGTGATAGCTGAGCATGCCGGGGTGGATATTATCGCGGCTGACAAAGTCACCCTGGTGATAGAAAATCACTTCTTCGTAGTCTTCATTACTGTGGTAAAACGGTAGGTTGAGCGCGTCGTCGGCAGCCTCGCTAGGCCGCGGGCAGAAGCTACACACCACAAAGCGCTCGGCAATAAAACTACTGTGCGCAGAAGGTGGCAGGTGATAGCGGGGGCTCACTACCGGCCGTATATCCCGCCAATTGATCCGCAACACTGACAATTCGCCTTTCCAACCAATTGCGTCCAGCGGATTGTAGGCAAAGCGAATTCGCGACAGGCTATCGCCTCTCTTCACCACCACCGCCCAGGGCTCCTCAGTCTGCTGGGCAACAAAGCGGGGGTTTATCTCCGGGCTATCCAGCATCGCCGGGTCGAACTGCGCGTGCGCGCCCAGCAGGCCGCGCTCGGGCAGCTGATACTGGCCGCCGGTGGCTTCGATCATTAGCAGTTCACTGTGAGCATCCGGCTCCACGCGCCACATCGTGCCGCGAGGTAACAACAAATAGTCCCCCTGCTGATAGTGCAGATGGCCGTAATCACAGAACAGCTCACCGCTGCCGACATGAACAAACAGCAACTCGTCGCCGTCGGCATTGCGGGCCAACTCAGTCATCGGCTGATCGATAGCCCAAAAGCGAATCTGGCAGTGGGTATTACTTAACAATTTCGCCGCCTGCCAGGGACAGGCCTGAGGCGCCGCCAACTTGTTGGCATCGAATGCACGGGGCCGCAATTCACCCTCAAAACTTAACCAGTCCGTCGGGGGGTGACGGTGGTAGAAATGTGTCGCGGGGCCGTAAAAGCCCTCGCGGCCGACCTCTCGCTCGTAACTGCCGTCGGGCAAGTCGCAGTGTGCCTGGCGGGAGAACCGCCCTTGCGATCGGGGAAAGTTAATCCAAGGTTTCATCGCACACCTCTTTCAGGCCTTGCCCCGCGGCGGAACGTGTATCGCGCCGCGACGAATCTGGTCCAATTCAATGGATTCAAACAAGGCCTGAAAATTGCCTTCGCCAAAGCCCTGATTGCCCTTGCGCTGAATCAACTCAAAAAAGATTGGGCCGATCACATTATCGGTGAAGATTTGCAGCAGATAGCCGCCGCCCTGAGCCTCGCCGCCATCGATCAACAATTTTCGCGCCTGCAGCTCAGCCTCATCTTCCGGATGGCCCGGCAAGCGCGTCGCCAGTTGCTCATAGTAGCTATCAGGGGTATCGCGAAACTGAATGCCGCGCGCGCGCAGGACATCGACACTGCGGTAGATGTCGTCGGTATCCAGGGCAATGTGCTGAATGCCCTCGCCGTGATATTCGCGCAGATACTCTTCGATCTGCGACTGGTCATCGGCCGACTCATTGATAGGAATGCGAATCTTGCCGCAGGGGCTGGTCATGGCGCGACTGACCAGGCCGCTAACCTTGCCCTCGATATCGAAGTAGCGGATTTCACGAAAGTTAAATATGCGCTCGTAAAACGCCGACCACTTGTCCATATTGCCGCGGCGCACATTGTGGGTGAGGTGGTCGATGCGCAGCAGCCCCGCCGCGGGTGCCGCTGGCGGGGGCGCGAGGGGCAGAAAATCGACATCGTAAATGCTGTGTTCGCCATAGCGGTCAACCAAATACAGGCGGCTGCCGCCGATGCCCTCTATCGCCGGGATATTCAGCTCCATTGGCCCGACCTGTTGCTGAACTGGTGTGGCGCCGGCCGCCACCGCTTTGGCGATGGCATCGGCGGCATTCTTTACCCGAAAAGCCATCGCACAGGCACAGGGTCCGTGGCGCGCGGCAAATTCCTGAGCGAAGGAATCCGGTTCGGCATTGATAATAAAATTGATATCGCCCTGACAGTGGCGGGTGATGTTTTTAGCGCGGTGACGATGGGTGGCAGGAAAGCCCATCTGCTCAAATAAGGTTCTCAGCAGCTCGGGGTCGGGCGCCGCGTACTCGACAAACTCGAAACCGTCGGTCCCCATTGGGTTGTCAGCGAGAACGGGGGTATCGCTTAGCTCGGCCATAACAGCCTCCCAAAGTCAGCCTTGCATACTCTTATAAGTATAGAATTACTGATGCGGCGCAATTGCCCGATTTATTGCCAATAAGCGACTAAAATAAAAGGAATCCCGCGATTTAACCCAGCTAAAAGAAGGCTTATTGCATGAAACTGGATCGCAGCGAACGCAACATTCTGGCACTTCTGCAGGCCAACGGCCGCATCTCCAATGTCGAGCTGGCCGATCGCGTCGGCCTATCGGAGTCCCCCTGCTTTCGCCGGGTGAAGCAATTAGAGCAAGCGGGGCTAATTCGCGGCTATGCCGCGATCATCGACCAGCGCAAACTGGGCCTAGAGGTCACTGCCTTTGTGCAGGTCACTATGGAACAGCAGAGCGACGCCGACACGCAAAAATTCGTCGCCTGTGTACAGGCCGAAGAACATATTATTGAGTGCTATGCGATGAGCGGCTCACACGACTATCTGATGAAAGTGGTCGCGCGCAGTATCGACCACTTCTCAGAACTGGCGATGCGCCGCATTCTGAAATTCCCTGGCGTAAAAAACGTCGAATCCAGCTTTAACCTGCAAGAAGTGAAGCACAGCCGGGTACTGCCGATCAGCTAACCGGCGTCCCGGCGCAGAAAGTCCGCCACACAAAAGGCCAGCTCCAGCACCTGATCGGCGTTGAGGCGCGGGTCGCACTGGGTTTGGTAGCACTTGTCGAGGTCGGCCTCAGACAACTGATAAGCCCCACCGGTGCACTCGGTAACGTGCCGACCGGTCATTTCCAAGTGAATTCCACCGGGGTGCTGCCCCTCGCTGCGGAGCACGGAAAAAAACTGGCGAATCTCTTCCAAAATGCGGTCAAAAGACCGGGTTTTATAGCCATTGCCGGCCTTCACCGTATTGCCGTGCATCGGGTCACAGGACCACACCACACTGCGCCCTTCTTGCTGCACTCGCCTGGCCAGCGCCGGCAGATGCTCACCCAAGGTATTGGCCCCCATGCGCGTAATCAGCGTCAGGCGGCCGGGGATATTCTGCGGGTTCAAGGCATCGATAAGTGCCAGTAAGTCATCGCCCCGTATGCTTGGCCCGACCTTAACGCCAATGGGATTTTTCAGGCCGCGAAAAAATTCAATATGGGCGCCATCAAGCTGGCGGGTGCGCTCACCGATCCACAACATATGCGCCGAGCAATCGTAAAAGTCGCCGGTTAAATGATCCTGACGGGTCAGCGCCTCCTCGTAGTTCAGTAGCAAGGCCTCGTGGGAGGTATACAGGTGCGTCTCACGCAAAGTGGGCGTATTGGCACTGCTGATGCCGCACACTTCCATAAACGCCAGCGCGTCCTGAATGCTATGCGCGAGCGCCTGATAGCGCTCGCGCAGCGGATTGCCTTCTAAAAAGCTGAGGTTCCACTGATTGACCTGGTGCAGGTCGGCTAGCCCGCCCGAGGCAAACGCGCGCAGCAGATTTAATGTCGACGTCGACTGGTGATAGGCCTGCAGCATGCGCTGCGGATCAGCCTCGCGTGCCGCCGCGCTGAATTCCGGCGCGTTGATAATATCGCCGCGGTAACTGGGCAGCTCTACTCCGTCGCGGCTCTCCATATCGGCAGAGCGCGGCTTGGCAAACTGCCCCGCCATCCGCCCCACTTTCACCACTGGCATGCGCCCGGCATAGGTGAGCACAATCGCCATTTGCATCAGCACCTTAAAGGTGTCGCGAATGCTATTGGCCGAAAAATCGGCAAAGCTTTCCGCGCAGTCACCGCCCTGCAACAAAAACGCGCGGCCCTCGGCGACGTCGGCCAGCTGGCTGTGCAGCGCCCGCGCCTCGGCGGCAAATACCAGCGGCGGCTTGGCCGCCAGGCTGTGTTCCACTTCTGCCAAGGCCGCTGCGTCGCGGTAATGCGGTTGTTGCAAGGCCGTTTTACTGCGCCAACTTTCTCGGCTCCACTCGCTCACTGACAGTCCTCCCTCGCTTGGCGGCCGCGGGTATTATTGCGCCGACGGCACTAGTCGCTCTTTGGCTCTAGTCACTATAACAACCAGCAACAGGGCCGGCATGAAATTCATCACCCTTAACTCGCTGCCCACCACTAGATTCAAACCGATAGCGGTAATTAACACCCCGCCGGTACCGCTGAGCATCAGTAGCGCATCGTCGCTGAGTAAACGCCGTGCGCCACCGGCCAACAGCGTTATTCCGCCCTGAAAAACCAGCATCGGCAGCACGGAAAACAGCACCCCCACACCCAGCGTCGACGCCAATGCAATCGCGACCAAGCCGTCAATCATCGACTTGAACTGCAGCAGCCGGCGGTCACCGCGCAGCCCCTCCTCGATACTGCCAACGATGCTGATCGAGCCGACACAAAACAGGGTGAACGCGGCCACTAATCCCTCGGCAAATTGCGGGCTGTGAAAGCCCAGCGCCCGGCGCGCTAACTCAGCCCAACGCGCCGCTTGTATATCGAGTTCTAATAGCTGGCCGAGGACACCGCCGGCGATAAGACTGAACATCAACAGCAGAAAATCGCGATGCAGGGCCTTTAGTGCCAGCTGAATACCCATCAGCAACACCGCTAAACCGACGCCCTGAAACAGGATTGAACTCACCGCCTCTGACAAATGACCGCCAACGGCCAAGCCAATACTGCCGCCGAGCAACACCGCCAAGATATTGATTAGAGTTCCCAGTGGCCAAACCATTTACAAATATCCGTTTATTTAGGCAAGCGAAATATAGCCGCTTGGCCACTGGCTGCCAACGCTCTTTAAGCTCCCGCCGACAAGGCCTGCACGGCCATGTTAACTAGGCGACTGCGCTCTTCGTCGCCGCTCGCCAGTGCGGCCAGTTCGTCGAACAGCGCGGCATAGCGCGGCTGAGCCGGCGACATCAGCTCCAGTAATTCAAAACGCGCCAGCCATTCATTCGGGTAGCCGCGCAGGCCGTCATCAATGGCCTGAAGCGCCGCCTCTGAGGCATGGCCAGCACTACGCAGTGCCGCCAAACGGGCGTAAAGTGCCATCAAGGTTTGCTCTTCCGCTGTCTGCTGGCGCTCAGGCGGACTATCGTCGGGAAGGTGGTGGCGGTAAATGGGAAAGCGATCGAGATCGGCGCTGCCGCCATAGACCGACACCACCGACTCGCCGATGGCCATATCGTAGTTTCCCCACTGGGGGTCAAACAGGCACTCGCCATCGGCACCGGTTACCCGGCAGTCGCCAAAACAAAACAATAAATTGCGGCGGTCGCGGCGGACAATGTCCTGCAGTCTGCCGCGAAGTTTCACCCCGGACACAAAATCGAGTTGTACTTCCGCGCCCACCGCGATCCCCAAACTCTTCAGCTCATCCACCGTGTAGTCGGACAGGCAACGGGGCATGTCCTGCACCTGCCCCAGCGGCGCGCCAAAGCCATCGGGGTGGGCGGCAATACCCTGGCCCGGCAATTCGCGGCCACGATAGGCCAACTGTGTGGGTCCGCGGCTGCGCAGATAACTTTCATTGCCGGCAGCATCAACTATCAGCGAGTCCATCACGCCGCTGATTTGCAAACCCGAGCTGAGTTCGGCGGTGGCTACCGAGGCGCAGTCAATGGCTTTGCGCAGCGACTCCGCACCGCCCACCGAAAAGGCCATACGCCGGGCAAAGGCTTCCAGCACCTGGCAGAGATGCTGACAACTTCGCGTCACAAACAGCTGAGGCTGTTCGCGGGTAATATCGTAGGGGGTATTAATCGCTTCAAGACTGAGAATGCGCTTAGCCACCCGCCGGTCATCCCGGCAGTTGATGCTCTCACCCAATGACGACAACAGGCCGGCGCCAAAAAGGCGATAATTGTCGAGGTCGCCCACCAGACCGTATTCCACCGTCCACCAATGCAGTCTCGCCAGCAGTGCAGCCTCGGAAGGAAAAGGATTATTCGCCTGACAGGCGCGTAAGTGCGCTTCGGCCTCGGCAATCTGCTGCGGGCTACTGCCCGGCGACTCTTTGAGAATGGACAGCCGGCGCACGGCGTGAAAAACATCGATGTCGCCCTGGGTGGACAGCGCCTTCATACCCACCTCACCAAAACGCTGTAAAAACTCGGTGTAATCGGTGTCGACGATAAACGGCGCGTGACCGGCGGCCTCGTGCACGATATCCGGCGCGGGTGTGTACAGCATATGGTTAATATCGCGCATATCGCGGGCAATAGGCAGGATCCGCCGCGCCTGAAACTCCATAAAAATGGCCGAGGGAATAACCCCGTCCACCACCACGGCGCGCCAGCCGATGGCGGCCAGCTGCTCATTCATTTCCTCTATCGACGGAATATGTTCCAGGCTGATGCCGGTGCGCGCCAGGCCGTCGCGATACACCGGGTGGGCGCTATCGCGCAGCCTCGCCGCTAACTGGTGCATTAAAAAGCGCCATACCGCGTGGTCCCGAGGGCTGTAGTGCTGGTAGTGCTGGGTGGCGACGAACTGACGCAAATGGCTGGGCATACCATCCAGCAGCGCCCGTTTGGAGCTGTTCATAATCGCCCTCCGCTGCACTGGGTCGAGTCGCCGCGCCTGTTCGACATCGCTAGCCCCACTCATATTTCGCTACGACGCCTTGCGCGCGACTTGATCGGGCTTGGGCCGAAAGCGCTCCTCTGCCATGGCCTCGGCAATGGCATTGGTATCGCGTTGCTCGCGCGCTGAGCGCGCGAAGATATCGGCGAGCACCGCGCCGATACGGGCAATATGTTCCGTACACACCGCATCGAGCTGATCGCCCTGTAATTCGCGGCCGGCGCTGCGCTGGTAGTGCACGGCAATAATGCCACCGGCATTGAGCACAAAGTCGGGCACATACAAAATGCCGCGCTCAAATAGCCGCTGAGCCTGGGCCGGTGACGCCAGCTGATTGTTGGCGGCACCGGCAATAATATCGGCGCGCAGACTTTCCACCGTGTGTGCGTCTAACACGGCGCCCAATGCACAGGGGGCCAGTACATCGACCTCCATGGATAAAATCGATGCCGGCGACACCGCCTCGGCGCCCAGTGCAACTGCCCGCTCGAGATTATCGCGATTCACATCGGCGACAAACACCCGCGCGCCCGCCGCCAGCAAGCGCTTGGCCAAGTGCCGTCCGACCGCCCCCGCCCCTTGCAGAGCTACCGTCAGCCCCGCTAAGGTCTCGCTGCCGCGGCGCTGGCGCAGCGCCGCCAGAATGCCGCAGTACACGCCGTAAGCGGTATACGGCGAAGGGTCGCCACCGCCGCGTTCATCGTGGCCCGACACATAGCTAGTGCGGCGGGCAATTTCCCGCATGTCGGCGACCGTGGTGCCGGAGTCTTCAGCGGTGACAAAGCGGCCGCCAAGGCTGTCGACAAACTCGCCCATCGCCTGCATCAAAGCGGGGGTTTTATCGCGCTGCGGGTCGCCAATAATCACCGCCTTGCCGCCGCCCATCGGGAGGCCAGCCAGTGCAGACTTGTAGGTCATCCCCCGCGACAATCTCAACACATCATCCAGCGCCGCATCGTCATCGGTATAGGGGAACATCCTCAGCCCTCCCACCGCCGATCCTAGCTGAGTATTGTGCACGGCGATAATCGCCCGCAAGCCACTGTGCCGGTCCTCGCGAAACGCCACCAATTCATGGTGGTCGTAGGACGCTGCATTAAACACTGACATCTTTCACCTCGCTGGTGACGGCCTAGGCCGCACCTTGTACATCAACTGACGACACCTCGACAAAGGGCAGCGATTCACCGCGCATTTTGGCCATCAAGTGGCTGCGGCGCAGCCGGTACTGGGCAATGCTCTGCTCTTTGACGTGACCAAAGCCGCGCACTTTCTCCCACAATTCAAACAGCTGCCCGGCCACGGCCAGATTTTCGACCGTTAGTCGCTGACAAATTTCGTCCACGTCGGCTATAAATTCATCGCGCAGTTGCCGCTCCAAACGGCGCTCAGCACTGTAGCCAAACACATCCCAGCGGCTGCCGCGCAGGACTTTAGCGCGCGCCAACAGCCCAAATAACGGCAGCAACCAGGCGGCAAACGTGCGTTTTTTCGGCTCGCCACTGTAGGGGTCTTTTTTACTGAGCAGCGGCGGCGCCATATGAAAGCGCAGTTTAAAATTGCCTTCGAACTGCTCGCGCAACTGCGCAAGAAAACGGCCGTCGCTATACAGCCGCGCGACTTCATATTCGTCTTTATAGGCCATGGCCTTATACAGCGCCTTGGCCAGCGACTGGCTCAGCGGCAGGGTCGCATCGCCAGCCAACACGCGCTCGCGATGACTGAATTGCTCCACCAGCTGGCGATAGCGGTCGGCGTAGTCGCGATCCTGATAGTCGCAAAGCAGCTGGTGGCGGAAATCAACGATGTCCCGGAGATTGTCCAGCGGGCGCCAATGCTCGACCTCAAGGCCACTGGCACGGCGCACTGCAGCTTCGTCAATCGCCGCGCGGCGCCCCCACCTGAAGGCGCGCTGATTGAACTCAACCGCGACATGATTGAGCTCTATCCCGGCGTGTATCGCCTCGGCGCTGATCGGAATAAACCCTTGCTGGAAGGCATAGCCCAGCAGAAAGAAATTCGTGGCCACCGCATCGCCCAACAGATGGCTGGCGATTGCCGAAGCCTCGATAAAATGCACCTTGTCCTCACCCACCTCCTCCTCAATTAGGCGCTTCATGCTGGCGCCGGGAAACTGGGCATCGGGGTCGTAGACGAAGGTCGAGGTCGGCGACTCACTGTCATTGATCACTGCATAGGAGCGCTCGATATTGACCTTGGCGATGGCTTCATCGCTGGTGCTGACTACCAGGTCACAACCCAATAGCAGGTCGGCATCGCCGGCGGGAATGCGCACCGCATTGATATCCTCCTGATGGCGAGCAATACGTAAATGGCTAACAACCGGGCCAAATTTCTGCGCCAAGCCGGTCTGGTTCATCGTCGCGCAGCCCATCCCTTCAATATGTGCCGCCATCGCCAACACCGCGGTCACCGTGAGCACGCCGGTGCCACCAATACCGGTCACGACAATATTCCAAGGCCGCTCAAGGGGCGGCAGCGACGGATCGGGCAGCGCTACCGCGTCGTCCTCGCTGGCCGCTTGGCGTTTTTTCAATTGG
This sequence comes from Spongiibacter sp., assembly GCA_041619375.1. Taxonomy (GTDB): domain Bacteria; phylum Pseudomonadota; class Gammaproteobacteria; order Pseudomonadales; family Spongiibacteraceae; genus Spongiibacter. The sequence continues at coordinate 14,651 of JBFKEA010000020.1, forward strand.
CCGCCAATCACCGAAACAAAACTCGGGCAGAAGCCGTTTATACAGGAGTAGTCTTTGTTACAGGCGCTCTGGTCAATCTGGCGTTTACGGCCGAGCTCAGTTTCCAGCGGCAACACCGACAGGCAATTAGATTTTTTACCGCAGTCACCGCAGCCCTCGCACACCGCTTCGTTAATAAAGATACGTCGATCCGGGTCATCCATCAGCCCGCGTTTGCGGCGCCGGCGCTTCTCCGCCGCGCAGGTCTGCTCGTAAATAAGCAGGGTGCAACCGCTGGTCTTGCGCAGCTCATCCTGCACCGCCATCAGCTCGTCGCGATGGTGAAGGCTGAGGCCATCGCCCTGATGTAGATGAAATTTTTCCGGCTGATCGGAGACCACTGCAATGCGTTTAATGCCCTCGCCACGCAGCTGCAAGATGATCTGTTCGACACTCAACTGGCCATCTACCGGCTGGCCACCGGTCATCGCCACCGCGTCGTTATAGAGCAGTTTGTAAGTAATATTTACTTCGGCGGCAATGGCCTGACGAATCGCCAGCAGCCCGGAGTGAAAGTAGGTGCCATCGCCGAGGTTTTGAAAAACATGGGGGGTATCGGTAAACGGCGCCTGACCCACCCAGGTCACACCCTCGCCACCCATTTGCGTAAAGGTCTGCGCCGGGCGGCTGTCCATAAAGGTACTCATGTAATGACAGCCGATCCCCCCCATGGCGACACTGCCATCGGGCACTTGCGTGGAAGTATTGTGAGGGCAGCCCGAGCAATAATGGGGCTTGCGGTCGATCTTATTGCGCTTGCTGGCTAACGACTGCTCCTTCTGTTGGTAGAAGCTCAGGCGCTTTTCAATCTCCTCGCTCTGGTAAAAGCGGCGAATCCGCGCGGCGATGGCGCGGGCGACCATTGCCGGAGTCAGCTCGGACAGATTCGGCAACAGATCGTGACCGTATTCATCAAACTCGCCGATGACCCGCGGCCGCTTGTCCACTGCCCAGTTATACAATTGCCCGGTAAGCTGATCCTCGATAATCGAACGTTTTTCCTCGACCACCAGAATCTCTTCCAGACCACTGGCAAACTCGTGGGTCAACACCGGCTCCAGCGGCCAGGGCATGCCCACCTTATAAACCCGCAGGCCGATGTCGGCGGCTTGATCGCGGTCGATACCCAGGTCTTCCAGCGCCTGCATGACATCGAGATAGGCCTTACCACTGGTGATAATCCCCAAGCGTGGGCGGGGGCTGTCGATAACAATGCGATTGATGTGATTAGCCAGCGCAAAGGCCCGCGCCGCATAAATTTTAAATTTATTGAGCCGCAGTTCCTGATTGAGGGGCGTATCCGGCCAGCGCAAATGCACGCCGTCCTCGGGCAGAACAAAATCTTCAGGCAGGGCGATATGGATACGATGCGGGTCGATTTCAGCGGAAATCGCCGAGTCCATGTTCTCGGTAATCGCCTTCAGCGCCACCCAGCTGCCGCAGTAGCGCGACAGCTCCCAACCGAACACACCGAGGTCTAACACCTCTTGCACATTAGCCGGGGCCAACACCGGAATCGAGGCGCCGATAAACATATGTTCGGACTGGTGCGGCAATGTCGACGACTTGGCCGCGTGGTCATCGCCGGCCACCGCCAATACCCCGCCGTATTTGCTAGTGCCGGCGGCATTGGCGTGCTTGATCACATCCATACTGCGATCCACCCCCGGCCCCTTGCCATACCACATGCCAAACACGCCGTCGTATTTCGCATGGCCGTTAAGGCCGACTTGCTGACTGCCCCACACCGCGGTGGCCGCCAAGTCCTCATTAATGCCGGGCACAAACTTGATCTGATGTTTGTCGAGGTAGTCTTGGGCCTGCCACAGGGCTTGGTCGAGCGAACCCAATGGCGAGCCGCGATAACCGGAAATAAAGCCCGCGGTGTTAAGCCCGCGCTCCTGGTCGCGCTGGTGCTGCAGTATCGGTAAGCGCACCAATGCTTCGATGCCGGTCAGATAGGCTCTGGTGGTATCTAAGGCGTATTTGTCATCCAGTGAAACCTTGCGCAGTGCCATGGCGTCGACCGCTCTTATGTCGCTGTATAGGTCATTACATAATAGTCAGCACGTGGCGGTTTTTTTATTTTTAACAAACACGATAATACAAAGGAGAGGTCTAAATAAGACCCATAAAAATATTTAACGAAATAAATATACCCCGCGTTCGCAAGGTTTAGTGATGACTGAACTCATTTCACGGCGCCACATCCGGCGGCGATACAACCGCGACGCTTCGCCACGACCATTAACGTTAGCACCGAGTAATTAACCGAAGAAAGGCCGTACAGGGAACGCCAATTCGGGCCCATTCAACTCGGGAAATGGCCGGCAAAAAAAGGCAAGAGGAGCATATTAGGAAGGACTGATTGAGGGGGTAAAGGCCGCGGCGGGGCTGACGCCCCGCCGCTAAAGCCTTTAGTCTTGGTAGCCGCTAATGTGCTTGGCAGCTTGGTAGGCAAACGTCATCGCCGGGCCCAGTGTCGAGCCCGGGCCAGGATAGGTGGGCAGCACCGCTGCGCTGCAGTTACCCACGGCATACAAGCCGTCGATCGCCGCACCATCTTCCTTCATCACTTGGGCATTGGGGTTAGTCGCCAAGCCACCCTGGGTGCCAAAGTCACCAGCATCGACGCGAATGGCGTAGAACGGCGCCTCGTCGATCGCCCCCAAACAGGGGTTCGGCTCAAAGCGCTGATCGCCGTAATAACGATCATAGGCTGAATCGCCGCGCTGAAACTCGGGATCTTTACCGGTTTTGGCATAGCCGTTCATATTCGCAACGGTCTTCTCCAAATTATCGGCGTTGATACCGAGTTGCTCAGCCAGCTCACGCACACTGTCCGCTTTACCCACCAGCTTGCTGTCAAACCACTGCTTGGGAATCGTCCAGTCGGGTTTGAGCTGGGCGGTCATCAGCGGCCCGACAATATAATCGCGACGGAAGCGCGCGTCGAAAATTTGATACATCGGCGAACAGGGGTTTTCCTCGGTATGGGCCTTATACAACTCTTTCTGAAAGGCCATATAATTTTGCGATTCATTGGCAAAACGTTCACCGTTCATATTCACCATGCACGAACCGGGAAACGACTTCTCCATAATACTCAGTCGCGGCGCAGGCTCGCCGGGCACCGATATCGTGGTGCACCACCAGGCGCCATCCATTAAACGGGTCGCCGCTCCCAGGCGCATACCTTCCTGAATCGCATCACCGGTGTTGCCGTCTACGCCGCCACTCCAAGCCGTGCTGGTTGGCGCCGGCAGATACTGCTCGCGCATCGCCTGATTCTTTTCAAAACCACCGGCCGCCAACACCACGCCCTTGCGCGCTTGAATACGCATGCGCTGGCCATTTTTGCTGACTTCGGCGCCAACCACACGGCCATCTTCTTCAATCAGCGACAGCATCGGTGTCTCTGTCCACAGCGGAATATCGCGCTTTTTCAGCGAATACCACAGCCGCGCCACACCCGCGGCGCCAGTGCAGACTTTGCGACCCGTTTTCCGGCCGCGCAGCAACCAGCCAAAGTCCAGAAAGTAACTGGCCATCAACTTCAGCGTCAGCTTGACCCAACCCGGCCCCTGCAAGGTCAACAATGCCGCCTCAACCTGGGTGAAGTAAATGCGATCGAACAGGCGCATCATATGGTGGGAGGGACGCAGGCGCTTAACATCGTCGCCGAGCAGCGAGGAGTCAAAACGCTCTGGCTCCATCGAACGGTGACCGGTGCGCGAGCCTTCTACATTGGTGTAGTAATCCGGGTAGTGCTCCAGCGTTTCATAGCGAACGTCGCTGCGCTGATGCAGAAAGTCGACCATTTTCGGACCGTTTTCCAGGTAGGCGTCGACCATCTCCTCGGGCACAGCCCCTTCAGGCGTGGTATTGAGCAAGTACTGCTTGGCATCAGCAATGCTGTCCTGGGCGCCAGCCGCTTTGGCATAGCGGTTATTGGGAATCCACACGCCGCCTCCAGAGGTCGCACTGGTGCCGCCCACCTGCGCGGACTTTTCCACCAACAAGACGTCTTTCACGCCCATCTCATAGCAACTCAGGGCGGCGGTCATGGCGCCGTTACCACTACCGACCACCAGCACGTCTACGCTGTGATCCCAGTTTTGTTCTGTCATAGTTGTTTTTCCGGCATCGGGCCTGTGAATGCAGATTGGCTGCGTCGTGCAGGCGGATTAAGTATTATTAACAGCCTCATGGTAGCCCCGCACTCGGCAACGCCCAATCATCCGTCTGCATGAGGCCGCCCATTTGCCGGAGA
>JBFKEA010000021.1:0-18224 GCA_041619375.1 Spongiibacter sp.
ATTCGCCACGCGGCGACGGCCAAACCGGCCATATAATAAAAATAGAAATTGTAGGCAACGGGATAAAACATCGCCGATACGGCAAAAGCGATAAGGCTGATTTTCAAGCCGATGCCGATATTCACCAGCGCGGACATCGTGTGCTGCGACCGCCCCCGCCGGATCAGCTTGCTCAGCCCCTCATAACACTTGTAATAAAGTGCTAGGAACAAGCCCAAGCCTAGAATGCCCAGGTCCAAAAGAAACTGCAGATAGACATTGTGCACCTGCAGCCACTGCTCCCCACGCGCCTCGTTTAAGGCCAGAATATCCATGCCGATACCGGCGCCAAAAATGGGCTGAGCCGCACTGCGTTTTAACGCCGTTTTCATATCACTGAGGCGACTCTGTGCAGACCCTGTCGCATCGGTCTCGATGTTAACGATGGAGTTGATGCGCTGCAGATAATTTGACGGAGCCAGTGGCAGTGCCGCAACCGCGAAAAATAAAGCCACCGCAACCCAAATTCGATGCCGGCTGTTTCGCAGGTTCCAGGCATAGCAGATTACGATCACACCCAGGGTAAGAAAACCTGCTCGTGAAAAGGTGGCCACTATCGCCGCGACAATCACCGCGGCAATGGCGAGCAGCAGCAGACGCTTAAAAGCACTATCTGCTGACAGCAACAAGGCTATACACAGACAAAAGATAAGATTGAGCATTAAGGCCATATCATTGGGGTTCGCCGTCAACCCCGCCTGGTAGCCGTGCACGCGCGCATCGGCGCCCTCCAGATACTGCCCGGAGACATAGTTGAAGATCGTAGTCAGTGCCAAGGGAATGGACATTAACACCAGCCACCAACAGACCTTGTTAAGCTTGTGAAAGCTGTCGACCACGTGCATCAGCAGCACAAAAATAATTAAGGTTTTCGAGTAATTCGCAACTAGGTACTCGACACTGCCACCTGGCCACATGGAAAACGGGATGGTCAGTACGATCCACGCCAGTAGACTCAAGGTGATTGTCACCACCGGACAGAATGTAATCACCGGCAATCCGCGGCGCAGGCAGCTGTAGGCGTGGGCGAGCACGGCCACCAGAGCGCTTAACAAGGCGAGTCGCAGGGGGGCCAGCGCGGGCAGCCACGACTGCGGCGACAGCAGCATGATAAAGGTAAATGCCAACAGCGCATAAAACGGTACATTGGAACCCGCCCCCTTCGCAGCGCGCGGCGCGGCAGGAGTCAGAGCTGGCGTCCGGCTAGTGGCTCGCCACCATTGTGCGTCGGAGTTCATCGCTATAGCCGCACAATTTGTCCGTTTGCTGCCGTCATTCCCCAGGTAGCATCTCGGGTATCAACGATGAGCACGCCAGAGTCGATGACTTTCTTATAATCAAACTCAGTGTGATCGGTAAGAATTAAAATACAGTCGACGCCGGAAAGTAACTCGTCACTCTCCGGAACAGACTTGAGTGCAATACCATTAATTTCGATAAAGGGAACGTAGGGGTCGGTGTAGGAAATTTCCGCCCCCTTGTTCATTAGATTGGACAACACCTGTAACGCCGGCGATTCGCGGATATCGCCGACACCTCGCTTATAGGCAACCCCCATGGCCAATACCCTTGCGCCATTAAGACACCGCCGGCGCTGGTTCAAGGCCTCGTCGACTAGGTTTACCACATGACCGGGCATTGACTGGTTGATTTCCTCGGCGAGCGGGATAAAACGCGTTTGGTAATTACTGAAACGCATTTTCCAAGCCAAATACGCAGGGTCTATCGGAATGCAGTGGCCGCCGATACCTGGCCCTGGGTAAAACGCCATAAACCCAAAGGGTTTGCTCGCCGAGGCGTTGATCACCTCCCGCGAACTGACCCCCAACTGGCGACACATCAAGGAAAACTCGTTCGCCAGCGCAATATTGACACTGCGAAAAACATTCTCATAAAGCTTGGCCAATTCCGCCACCGTCGGCGATGACGCCTCGACTACTTGGTCTACAATCTTGCGGTATAAGGTCGCCGCCAAGGTAGTACAACGGCTGGTTATACCCCCCGTGACCTTGGGAATATCCCTGACCCGAAATTGCTTGTTACCCGGGTCGATTCTCTCTGGAGAAAATGCCAGGAAGAAGTCCTCACCCACTACCAGTCCTCGGGACTCAAAAAGCGGTAACAGCAGTTCCTCCGTGGTGCCGGGGTAGGTGGTCGATTCGAGAATAATCAGCTGACCCACTCTCAGATCCGCGGCCAACCGCTCGGCAGTCGCCAGCACATAAGAGATATCGGGGTCCTTGGATTTGCGTAGCGGAGTCGGCACACAAATCAGGATGACATCACATTCCTTCAGCACCGAAAAGTCAGACGACGGCATGTAATGCCCCGAGAGACTCAAGCGCTCAATCTCGTCGTCAGTCACATCAGGGCTGCTGGCATTGTGGCTCTTAAGCCGCTCAATACGCTGAACGTCAATATCCATGCCACTCACCCGGAAGCCCTCGCGGGCAAAAGCGACCGCCAGCGGCAGCCCGACATAGCCCTGACCGATAATGGCGACCCGCGCCGTACCGAGACTGATGCGGCGCATGAGATCGTTGTAGGTAATATGATCACTATCTACGGTATTGTTAACGACTTGTCTTAACTGTTCCACGATATCGCTCCACCCAATAATTGTGCGTGAGTCTGGATAAGCCTGCAGTTAATCAGGCTAAACACGCTGATTGGCCTGCCTTATTTCGTCGTCATGGTGTTGTTGCACCGGCTGATGTGCTTGCTGAACGCTGCCGGCAATCGCCTTTAGCGGTAGGCTATTGCCAAGGGGCTCAAGATTGGGCCCGGGTTCGACATGATCTGCAGCCAGCTCAGCGATAGCAGGATTGACTGCAGGCGGCTTTCTACCGACAACGATGCCGATGGTTTCCGCCATAATTCGCAGATCTAGCCAGATGGAATAATGTTTGATGTAGTACAGATCGAAGCGCAACTTTTCGATTTCTTCCTGCAGATTATTGGCATAGCAATAGCGAACCTGCGCCCAGCCAGTAATACCGGGAAGCACCCGTGACCGCATTGAATAAAAAGGGATCTCCGCCGCCGAGCTTGCAGCATTGCGCGACGCCAGCACAAACAGCGCAAAATTGCTGGCGGGGTGGGGCCTGGGCCCAACAAGGTTCATATCCCCTTTTAAAACATTAAACAGCTGCGGAAGCTCGTCCAGCCGGTATCGCCGCAGCCAGTGCCCTACCGGTGTAATCCGCTCTAGGTTATCGCCCTCCCATTCAGAGCGCTGCTCGGCGGTCGGCGTCATGGTACGAAACTTATACAACTTGAAGGGCCGCCCTTGCAGGCCGAGCCGCTCCTGTATAAATAGCACCGAGCCACCGCTATCGAGCTTTATCATTAAAGCGATCAACAACATTAGCGGCGCTGTGACCAGCAGGCCGACAACAGCCCCCAGCAAGCTGTAAAGCCGGGCGATACTGCAGCGCCAGTGACTGGGGTGAAATTCTGGCGAATAGATAACATGCTCGGCTTGATAACTTTCGATCGGCAGCTTACCCGTCAAACGCTCGTACACGTCTTCGGCGTGCTCAACGACGATGTCGTGCAGCATCCCCGCCTCCAGTAACTGTCGATCGACCAGCCCGCGTTTGTCAGCGTCGATAGACACGATTATCAAATCCGGCTGTTCGCGCTCAACCAGTTTGTGTAACTCGTCCAAGCGCCCAATAACGCGATACTCCTGCTGATCGCTGCAGGCCACTGCCGCTGATGACACCACGCCAATTACCTGAATATCAGCAGGTCGACAGGCGGCAATTTGCGTCTGCAAACGACACATCAGCGGGCCGCTGCCAACCAGAATCGTTCTTTTAGCTGAATGTAAAGGCGAGTCAATCACAGGAGACTCCTCGGGTAAGGGTTCAGACGAAGCCGGTACCGTTACCGGTAAGACAAAATTTGCACTGAATAGCACTGACTAGCAGAGCAGTTGCCAGTGCAGCGTGAGCGCTTGACGAAAAATTTCGAGAATTGGGCGGGGAGCATTTACTTCGGCCGCGCCTCAGACAAGGGCTGTTATCGCGAGGCTAACTCGCGACAATCAAACATCGTTAAAAACAACACCAATGACCTTATCATTGCCCAGTGATTCAAAGGTTTCGGCCAGCAGTTTTCTCTGGGTAAAGCCAGCTTTAACCACTATCAGAAAGCCGTCTACGAAACGTGAAACCAATTCGATGTCGGGCAGTTCGGTACAATGTGGCACATCGACAACAATATAGTCATAGCGGCTGCGCACCTCGTTTAACAGCAATTCTAGGCGCGGTGAATTTAACAGCTCATAAGGCAGATCGACCTTGCCGCCGGCCAGAATCAGCCGCAGGTTAAAGCCGGGCAGGTAGCGCGTGACATCAGCGATAGCCATTTTTTCATTGCGAATCCAATCAATAACCCCGTGCCCACGAACGGTTTTCAAATCCAGATAGCTGGTGACATTTCGCGAATCGGCGCGAAGATTGAGCTCTATTAGCAATACCGACGACTTATCGTTCTGTGCAAGGGCACCGGCAAGATTAAGGGCAGTCAGGGTTTTTCCGTCTCCTTTTCCAGGACTGGTGACGGCAACCACCAAGCCCTGATCGGCACGGCGCATTCTCTCCACCGACAGACGCAGCCTGGAATAACTCTCCGCACCACTCGAGCCCGGCTTCAGCAAGCTCACCAATCGGGCATCAACCACACCGCTGTGTGAACCCTTATCATTTTTCAACGACAAGGGCGCAACGCCTACAGTGCTCTCACCTACTGTGCCAATGGCCTTTTTCACGCTGCTCATATATCACCCACCCTTAGCTAGTCAAAGCCCAAACTAACTGCTCGGCACCCTGCCCCAAGGCTTGCCCTAAGATAGCTAGCAGAATTATGAAAATTACGAACGATATTAAAAGCACTGCGCCGTTCAACCGTGTTGTGATTCGCTCCCGTGGCGTTTGTATATGTGCAACACTTGCCAACACCGGCACGCTGGTAAAATTGCGTATGTCATCGATAACATGGAAGCTTGAATCGCGAATCTCGACCATAAAGAGCACCGCAGCCGTAACCAGTCCCGCCAGCACTAAACCCGCCAGCATCAGCCGGATACGATTTGGTCCAGTGGGGTAAGATGCCGGAATCGCGGCCTCAATAACTTTGAAGTGCTGGCTCTGTTTCGCCTCTAGCGATTCAGCAAGCTGTGCATCCTGGTACTTCTTCTGCAATGACAAGTATTCTTCTTTGGCACTGTCATAATCATAGGCAAATCGCTTTAACTGCTGATCAATCTTTGGCGTGCCTTCAATTCGGTTCATGATTCTCGCAATCTTTTTCTTTAGTTCGTTTTCGGCGAGCTTCAGCCTTGCCAGTTCCTCTTCATCCGCGCTTCGATAAGCCCCCAATGACGACGAACTATCGCTGCTGACACCATCCGCCATTTGCTGTTCGAGTTGGCGAATTTCCTCCTTCAAGCGCACAATGCCGGGGTAGTATTCGGTATAAAGCGTGCGTTGCTCGGCCAGCCGGCGTTTTAGATGCGCAAGGCGCTCTGTGCCGCTCAAGCCCGACGTATTTTTCTCACCAGTAGCAGTCAGGGAGGCGGCATCGCCTTTGCTGAGTATGCGCAATTGTTTTTCGCCGTTTAACCTCAACTCGGTATTTAAGCGGCCCAATGTCACAAGGTTAATTTGTTGCTGTTCGGGCAGCTCGCCGATGTGACGATTCTTAAAGGCATTGATGCGTTTTTCTTCAACGATAAATGCCGCTTTTGCCTGCTCCAGCTCTTGGGCAATAAACGCCGTAGTACGGGATGCCTGGCCTGTTCTCAAGCGGCGATTTTCCTGTTTAAACCGGCGAGCCAGTTCATTGGCAACCTCAGCCGCTTGTTTGGGCTCCCAGCCCTGGTAGCTTATCTCAACCGAGAAAATCGAATTCTGCCCCCACTGGGCTTGCTTGGCAGCCCGTTGCTCAATCTTGGTGTCCTTCCTAAAACGCTCAATCGCCACTTCCGGCGGCAAGGCCCTGCGCAGCTGTGGGTAGAGGTTATACGCTTCAATAATCTGCTGAATTTGTCCGCGGCTGAGTACCGCTTGCTGAATAATGCCGAGCTGAAGAGCCAATTCGTTGCCGGCGCTGGTTTTCACCATCGACTCGGAAATTTCATCCTGACCGAACAACATGGTGGTCGACGAGCGGTAGATCGACGGCAGGGAGACGGCCGTGCTGAGTGTTAATACGGCAATGGAGCTGAAAATAACCACCATCAGCCATTTGCGTCGCCGCCACAAATTCAGGATAGCGTCGAGCGGAGAAGTCTGAACATTATCGTCGTTCATGCTATACCACCATTTGGACTGATTGCCTTTATCTATCACTCCTCCCTAGGCCGAGCCTTATGGGACCAGAATGATATCTCCAGGGAAAAGTAACACCGGCATCGTTGAGGTTTTTGACTTAATAATGCTGTCGTAGTCAAACTCGATACGTTGAGGCTGACCGTGATATTGGCGAAATATCACGATATTTTGGCGCGACGCAAACTCGGTTAAGCCACCCGCCGCCGCCAGGGCATCGAGGATCGATACCTGGTTGTGAAATTCAAAGCGCCCCGGCTCTCTAACCTCGCCCGTGACCGACACCTTGTAGCTGTGTACCTCATCGACAACAACCGTCACCTCGCCGGGGACGATATTGATGTAATCCTTGAGTGCCTGCTCCATAGCCACTTGGAGCTCCCAGGGCGCGAGGCCCGCAGCGACAATATCGCCCACCAGAGAAAACGAGATTTTCCCGTCGGGACGCACAGTGACCGTCCGGTTCAACTCCTTATGATTCCACACACCTATAGACAGCACATCGGAGGGCCCAATCACATACTTCTCGGCTGGCGAAAATTCACCGGGATCGACCGATGTAGGGGTGGTACTTGAGGATGAACAGGCCGAGAGTCCGCCGGCAATGCCGATCCATACCGAAAGAAAAACCCAGCATGCAAGCCTGCCGTAGCCGGGCCGCCGGGAAACACCTCCCACAGCGGCATTAGAGGGTCTTTTAATCGCCATAATCTTCCACTCCCTTTCTGCGCGGCGGATAAATAAAGGTCACGCTAAGCTGAAATACATTTCGTTTGAGTGTGTCGGCACTACCGCCGGGGGCGTGATCCTTTTGCACCGAGGAATCAACGGTGGCCGAGAGATAGACAAAGTTATTCACCTTGTACTTGCCTTCCAAAAACACCCTATAGATATCGATTGAGCTATTGTCTTGAGAAATCTTGGTGTAATTGGGAGAGAAATTGATTTCATAGCGAGGGCCAATCTTTTTAGCGATATCAACTGAGTAGCTGTCGTACTCAAGTACTACGAAGTCACCCAGCACAGTGGTTTCACTGCGCTCGTACTCAAACTTCGTCTCCAGTGTTGGGTTGATAAAGCTAAGGCTAGCCAGCAAAAACGCACCGGAGGTGTCATCGGACAACCTCGGCCCGGCCTTGGCGGCAACACTCGTTCTCGGCCCCAGTCGGTGGCGCAGCCCTAGCCAGGGAATTTTTGTCTCCTGCTCGCCTTGTTGGCCACTGGGAGAGTTACCCGCTGCGTCCAGTTCGAACTGGTAGCGATTGGCGGTATAGCCCGCGCTAAGATCATTGTTTTTTGACAGGGTTTTTACCAGCTCAGCTTCGAATTGCCGTGTTTCACTTTCGCCCGTGCCAATCAATTTCTCATCTATCTGGCTATAGGCCAACGACCCCTGCAAATCGCGACGAAAACGGTAGCTAAGACCGGGGCGAACGCGAGTTTGCTCTGCGGTCGCCCGCGCGATCAACAGCCCCTGCCTAATGCCACCAGTGCGTATGCTGATATCTTCCGGGGTATCTGACTTGGTGTAATGAGCATCTGCAAAGAGGCTCAAGCGGCTATCAGGCTTGTACTCAAATTCAACATCGCCGTATTTTCGGGTCATATCCGAATTCTGACTGTCATTATCACTGTAGCGCTCGGCATCAAAGGTAAAACTACTGCCGAAATTTAACTTTCGCGAATAGTAGCCGACCTGTAAGCCCGGGCTGAGGCGAGTAATGCGATCGGATATCTTTTCCGAGCTGTCAAAGAAGATATTGTCATCGTATATCTCCGTCACACTGAGAGAGGGAATGATAAAGGTTTCCGCGTGAGCCACTGACACAGTCGAAATAGCAACCGCCATTGTCGCCGCCGCCGTGGAGCGCTTCATTGTTCTTTTGATCATGTTCATATCGGCATCACATCTGCTATATCGACATCCATCGCAATACTCTGTTTGAGCATATTCACCGACACCACAAAAACGCCTTTCTCGGCGTCCTGTTTCACTAAAGTGCCGTGAGCGTTGGTCATGGGACCGCGAATAATTTTTACCTTCTCGCCCAACTTTAAATACGGATAGGGCATCAGCGGCGCATGGTTATTTGCCAGCAGCATAATCGCTGCTATCTCATCCTCGGGAATAACCCCGAGGTTGTTCCAGCGGGTGCCTAGCAATTGCGCCACCCCCTTGGTATTACTGACGTCGAGGTAGGCGTGACGGTCCATTTTCTGATGGACAAAGAGATAACCTTTAAACATCGGCACCTCTAGAGAGTACTTACTCGGCCGTTCGCCTTGGTGCTCACTCCCAAGGGGGCGAATTGACCACTGATCGATCATCGGCAGGAAGACCTCGTAGCCCTTGGCAAGCAGCTGATCTCTGACCAACCGCTCGAAGTTACTTTTCGTCCAGATAACATGCCAGGCACAGACATTTTCACCACAATCATCCAGGCCAGTGAAACGCTCGTCCTTATACCGTGACCAGTTGTTTACCGTTTGTTTAGTCAAAGCTTCGCCCTCTCTATCCGTGGAGATTCGCCCCTTTTAAACCACCGCTCCCTGTACTGACTCGACTACAGATAGCCAGTACTCAACCATCCGTTATATCCGCACTTAGCTCTGCGCAGTCGCCGCAGTTAAAAGCCGCGGGTAACAGCTAGGCCCGCGCGTAAAACTAACACTTACCAGCCATACGCTTGCCGTGACCACCGCCGCGAAAAACCTTATTCTGTTCAAATACCAAACCGCTGCTATATCTTATTTCTGCCGATCCGCGCGATATCCGTCGCGGCTCGCCAGCTCCAAAGTGATAACCGCCACCTCTAAGCTGCAAAGCAACCCCGTTAATAGAGCTGAGCATCGCCACAATTCCGAGAATCGGCTTCAGTATTCTGAAGAGCAATCTCGTGGCGGTTAACGTGCGACGCGGGGCCTTCTGTAAGACCGCTGGAAAAGTCATCGATAATGGTTTTTTCTTAAGCAATATTTGTATACCTAAAATAAACCTAACACCCATTTTTAGCGCTGGTTTATCTTTGTTGTCATTGCCAGATGATGGGGGATTATCCGTGCTGAAATTCAGTTGATTCATGCCAACAAGCCCAACTTCATCCACTTGCTTGCCGATCAAAATCCCTATTAACTCGCACATAACCACGGCCTTTTAAACTTCCTAGTTTTTACTTCCCGGAAACTAAGAATAGTTCACACACCTCAAGTCTGGAGAAATAAAAACCCTATATTCGATAGGTGAAACACCCTATAAACCGTATCGAAAATACCAAAAAAATAACTCAAATAATAAAAAAACGGATACTCCCAATACTTATAGATTAAATCACTTATAGAGCTTAGGATTTGACCTTACAGGCCGAGGGACAAAACTAGACGGGATAGCACTAACCTATATAGGTAAGCAGCATAAATTAAAAACTAAAGGGCCTAAAAAAACCTGACGACAAACGAGAAAACACCCTAGCGGCAGCGTGTATTTAACGGGAAGGTTAGAGATAGATAGTTAGCCGCGAAGAAAAGCACGATAGCGCAGACGACGGTCGCGATCAGGGCGCGGGCAAGTAGGTTTTTACCCAGTCAATGGCGTCGTCGCGATTATCAAACAGGCGGAACTCGAAACCCGCTTCGCGATAACATTGTTGATAGATCTTGGTCATAAAGGCCGAGCCTTCAACGTCTCGCCCTATTACCATCGCGCTGGCGCGGGGGTAGAGTTCCTTGGCCTTCATATCCTTGAGGTAGGCGCTAAACACATCGATGCACTCGGCCATCGCCAAGCAGGATTTTTCGAAAATGATCACTTCTACCCAGGGGCCGACGCCACGCTGAAACTTTTCGATAATCCCCGGCTCAACCTGTGCGAAAGCCTCCAGCAGCTCTAAGTTAAAGGGCCCCATCGCCTTATAAACGACGATATTCCCCTGCATAAAATAAAAGCTGATGCGTCCATGAGGGCCAAATCGTCCTAAATGCGCATCGTCTGTACTGTACTCTTCCACAGTGACACCACGGCTTGCGAGCTGTGATCCTATTGTAGAATAAGTTACCTTAGACGGAGATCGGTATATACCCTGACCCCAATGCAAACATCACCTACTGCGTGCCTCATTTAATCGCCATCCAACGCGGGCGGCTGTTCGCTTTGCGGCAAGGCTGTCGCAGCACTTGACCGCTGTTCACCCTGGCGCTGATGGAGCCTTTCCATCAAAGCGTCTTTTTCCTGCCAGAGTTCGGTCACCCACTGCTGAAATTCGTAGCGAAACGCTTCATCTTCACTGTAACTGCGGTTCAAAAACTCTTTCGGGATGGGTTGTTGTTGCACGACTACTTGCACCTGGCTGACCCTACCGCACATAAAATCCGCAAATGACGGCTGGGTATGCCCAGGGTAGGCGATAGTGATATCCACTAGGGTATTAATACTATTGCCCATCGCCCCGATCACAAAGGCAATCCCCCCCGATTTGGGCTTTAACAGCCATTTATAGGGCGACTGCTGTGCCTCGTGCTTGGCCGACGTATAACGCGTCCCCTCGAGGAAATTGAACACCGCTACCGGCAGGTGCTCAAATTTTTCACAGGCGCGACGGGTGCTTTCAAAGTCCTGACCGCGCTTTTCCGGGTGCTTAGCCAAATACTCTTTGCTGTAGCGCTTCATAAAGGGGAAGTCCAGCGCCCACCAACACAGGCCGATCACCGGCACCCAGATCAGCTCTTGTTTCAGGAAGAACTTGAGCATGGGGATCTTGCGGTTGAGCAGGTACTGCAAAATAAAGATATCGGCCCAGGACTGATGATTGGCAGTCACCAGATACCACTGTTCCCTATCGAGCTGCTCAACGCCATCAACCTGCCACTGCATGTTTTGTGTCAGGCGCATCCAGAAGGCGTTAATACTGATCCACAACTCGGCAATCGAGATTGCCGCTGCAGTAAAACTGCTCTGCCAAGCCGGCACCGGAATCAGAAACCTGAGCAGAGAGATCGCCATCAAAAAGGGTGCGAGTAACAATGTGTTGGTCACCAGCAAACAGCCGGCAATAAGCCCTCTTATTACTGGCGGTAAAAACGACAGCATCAACGGATTCCTCTAGAGCAAATTTATTGTTAGCAGTGCCAACACCAAGGCCCAACAAGATACCGTAGCGAGCCCGCCAGACTCAACCGTTGGCAGCCAAAAACCGCGCTGTCGCGCTACCGAGTACCCGCCCGTTCCAATAGCAAGCTGCGCAAGGCCATCGCCGCAGACGACAACTGATGACGCCGGCGACAGATAATACCCACGCGACGCTCTATGCCCGGGCCGGTAATCGGCCTGCACTGGGCGCCCAATTGATGCATCTGTTCGCTACACAGCGCCGGAACCAGCGCCACCCCTAGGCCCGCCGCCACCATTGCCCCAACCGTAGTGAGCTGAAAGGCCTCAAAAATGCTCGGCGGCTGACAATCTTCGCGAGCCATCGCGGCGTCCGTCCACTGCCGCGTACTGGAGCCGCGATTCAGGGTAATTAGCACATCGCTAAGCAGCTGCCCCAGCCGCAGCTGCGGCTGGGCCGTCAGCGGATGATTTGCTGGCAGCACCGCCACAAAGCGGTCATCAAACAGTGGTTCAAACTCAATGCCGTCGACGTTTTCCGGCTCAAACGCCACACCCAGCTCCACCCGCCCGCCGCGAACGGCGTCGATCAGCTCCTCCATCACGATATCGCGCACCGCAATGGCGATATTCGGATGACGCTTGCGGTATTCGGCCAGCACGCGAGGCAAACGTGAACTGGCAAACGCCGGCATGGCCGCTATGCTCAGCTTGCCCTGCTGTAGAGCATAGAGCCGCTGCACATCGTCGAACGCATCGGACCAATCGCGCAGCAAGCGCTGGGCTACGGGCAAAAAAACCTCGCCCTCGGGGCTTAGCGACAGGGCTCTTGTCGAGCGCACAAACAGCGCGCCACCGAGTAGCTCTTCCAATTTTCTGACGGCAATACTCAGTGCCGGCTGAGAAATGCTCAGTCGCTCTCCGGCCTCCGCAAAGCTGCCAGTCTCGGCAACGGCCACAAAAGCGCGCAATTGTTTGATACTGGCATTCATAAATAAAAACTATAAATTGATGACTATTATTAATTTGATAAAAATATACCAACTCGGCAAGCTAGGTCAATCAGCACAAACGGACCCTCAACCATGAACCCAGCACTTTGGCAGCCTTGCGCTGCGCGCATTGCCGACAGCAATATGGCGCAGTTTGCCGCCCACCTCGAGGCCAAGTACGGACTGGCTTTCGACAACTATCAGGCGCTGCAGCGCTGGTCAGTGGATTGCGTCGAGCTGTTCTGGCAGGCCGTATGGGAATTTTGCGACATTCTCGCTTCCCAACCTCCCCGCGAAGTACTGGTCGATGCCGATAAATTTCCCGGCGCGCGCTGGTTTAGTGGTGCACGGCTGAATTTTGCGGAAAACCTGCTGCGTAATCGCAGTGATAAAACCGCGCTGATCTCGCGCCTGGAAAATGGTCAGCGCCGCGAACTCAGTTACACAGACCTCTACCAGCAGGTGAGTCAGCTTGCGGCAGCGCTGCGTAGCATGGGTGTTGTCAGTGGCGATCGCGTGGCCGGCTTCATGCCCAATATCAGTGAAACCGTGGTGGCGATGCTCGCCACGGCCAGCATCGGTGCGGTATGGTCGTCCTGCTCGCCGGACTTTGGCATAAACGGCGTAATGGATCGCTTTGGTCAAATCCAGCCTAAAGTACTATTTGCCTGCGACGGCTATTTTTACGGCGGCAAAACCCTAGACAGCCTACCCCGTATTGCCCAGATCAGCGCGCAGATCGACAGCATTCAGCAGCTGATCATCGTCCCCGTGAGCCGGGCGGCCGACGCAATCACCCCGCCGGCTGGCGCCCGGCTGTGGGGTGAGGTATTAACCACACAGCCGACCGGCGACATCCATTTTGAGCAGCTACCTTTCGATCACCCGCTGTACATCATGTATTCTTCTGGCACCACCGGTGTGCCCAAGTGCATTGTTCACAGCGCCGGTGGCAGCCTGATTCAACACCTCAAAGAACATCGACTACACAGCGATTTGAAAAGCGATGATGTGCTGTTTTACTACTCCACCTGCGGCTGGATGATGTGGAACTGGCTGGTGAGCGGCCTCGCCAGCGGCGCCACACTTGTGCTTTATGATGGCTCGCCGTTTTATCCACAGCCACAATCACTGATCGACATGGCCGAACAGGAGTCCATTAGTATTTTTGGCTGCAGTGCCAAATACATTGAGGCCCTGCAAAAAGCCAGTGTTAAACCGCGGATCAGCCATCAGCTCAGCGCACTCAAGGCCCTGCTATCTACCGGCTCGCCGCTCTCCGATGACAGTTTTCGCTATGTCTACCGCGACATCAAAAACGATATCTGCCTATCATCCATTTCGGGCGGCACCGACATCCTCTCCTGCTTTGTATTGGGCAACCCCTGCCTGCCGGTCTACGCCGGAGAAATACAGTGTATAGGCCTGGGCATGGCCGTTGAAATTTGGAATGATCAAGGCCAGCCGGTTGTCGGTGAGAAGGGCGAGATGGTGTGCCGCCGTCCCTTCCCCAGTGCCCCTATTGGCTTTTGGAACGACCCGCAACAAACAAAATACCGCGCCGCCTATTTTGAAAACTACCCCGGCGTATGGGCCCACGGCGATTACGGCGAGATCACTGAACACGGCGGGATGATTATTCACGGCCGCTCCGACGCCGTGCTCAACCCCGGAGGCGTGCGCATTGGCACCGCAGAAATCTACCGCCAAGTAGAGAAAATTGACGAGGTCGTCGACAGCATCTGCATCGGCCAGCAACACAGTGGCGATGTTCGCGTAGTGCTGTTTGTGGTGCTGCGCAGCGGCCTGCAACTCGACGATGCCTTGGCGCAGCGTATCCGCCAGACTATTCGCAGTGAAACTACACCGCGACATGTACCAGCGAAAATCATCGCTGTCAGCGATATTCCGCGCACCATCAGTGGAAAAATTGTCGAGCTGGCGGTGCGCGATGTGGTGCACGGTAAAACCGTGAAAAACATCGACGCGCTGGCCAACCCAGAAGCCCTCGAGCTGTTTAAGAACTTGCCCGAGCTGGCCGACTAGTGCGCCACTGCCAGCGCCGGAGGCCGGCGCTGGCGAAACCTCATAGAAGGCCCGGAACCACCGCCTTGCGATGGCTGGGGTAGTCCTCAAAGGTTTGCAAATACCACTGATGATTGCTCAGCGCGCGGGGCAGTAGATTGGCGACGGTCCACAGCACAAACACCGCCCCCGCCAGTGACCAGGTCGCCACCGCCCAGCCACACCACACCAGTACCTCGCCGAGGTAGTTGGGGCAGGATACGTATTCATACAACCAGCCGCGGGGAATTTTATAACCGCTTTCACCCGGTTTCCGCAGCGCTGCCAACATCGCATCGGCGCGGCGATTGACGTAATAGCCCAAGGCAAAAATGCCGATGCCAATGATCAGCCGTGGGTCCGCCAACCAGCTAGCCTCATAGCTAGCGCCCAGTTCCGTCCACGACAGAATCCCGGCATTGAGGAATGAAATGCCCAGGTTGCTGAACAGGGCAATCAGCGGCAAAAGCAGCGGGGTTTTATCTCCCGGTTTGACACTGCGCTTAAATGGATAGATGAAGCTGCGCTGGAAATAATGCACCTGCCACAGCGCAAACAACAGCAGCGGCACCGGCTGAAAGGCGTGCTGACCCATAAAATAAATCAGCGCAAACCCCAGTGACGAGGGCATTTCCATAATCACCCAGGCCCAGCGCGTTGGCACACCTGGGCCCCACCACCAGGCCTTGTCTTCAGAGTCATGCCGGCCGTAGGCCGCCTTGATAAAAAAGTTCAGCACTACAAACACCAGTACGGAAAGCGAGGCGTAAGTGAACAGCAGCAGCTCGTGTAACTCCATTGCCGTCATAGAAAACGCACCTCACTCAGTTCTTCTGAACGCTGCCATAGCTGGCGCCCCAGCTGCGGGTCGAGCGCAGCAGGCACCGGCTCGACCCTTACCGGCGGACCGCGAAACTCAAAGGGCCCGGCAGGGCCGTAGTAAAAACCTTTGCCAACATTTTCTGCGGTCGCCGCATACACACTCGGCCAGGCGCCGCGCTCTGCCGGCTGTGCCAGCAGTTGATTGCCCAGACGCGCAATAAACATCCACAGACGACGGCCGAGGCTGCGCGGGGCATCACCGGCAAAGGCGACATTGGTCGCGGCATAGCCGGGGTGGGCCGCGGTGCTGATCGCATTCACTCCCCGGGCATCAAAGCGCCGCTGTAACTCCATGGCAAAACACAAATTTGCCAATTTGGCGCGGCCGTAAGCCGCCATTTTCGAGTACGCCTCTCGCTGCCAGTTAAGATCATCCATCGGCAGGCTGCCCTTGCGCGCCGCCAGGCTGGACACGGTCACCACCCGCGGGGCCGGCGCCGCGCAGAGCAGTGGCAGTAGCAAACCGGTGAGGGCAAAATGACCCAGGTGATTTACCGCAAATAACATTTCATGACCGGCGGCGTTGCGCTGCAGAGGTAGCCCCATCACCCCAGCATTGTTAATCAATATGTCCAGCTGCGTGCAACCCGCTGCCAACTGCTGCGCGGCGCGGCGCACCGATGCCAGATCGGCAAGGTCCATCTCCACGGCCGTAATCTCGGCCTGTGGCGCTCGCTGGCACAAACGCGCAATTGTCTGCTCAGCCTTTACCGCGCCCCGGCAGCTAATGACGACCCGCGCGCCCGCCGACGCCAGCAACGCAGCCGTTTCAAAGCCGATACCGCTATTAGCACCGGTTACCAGGGCCGTCTTCGCTGACAGATCGGGGATTTTAGAGGGTGTCCAGTGACTCATGAAGATCCTTTTCATTTATAGTAATGGAGGGCAATTATAAACCGACATCGCGACAGGAACCCAAGGTGGGAAAACGAAAAATCTGCGACGGCTGTGGCCGTCCGCAAACAACCTGCCTGTGCGCGGTATTGGTTGAACGCGACTGCCGCTTCCGGCTGGTGATTCTCCAGGACCCGAAAGAAGCCAAACACGCCCTATCGTCGGCACCGCTATTAGCTCGCTCGCTGCGCGGCAGCCGCCTGTGGGTGGGCGAACAATTTGACCCAGAGACCGTGCTCGGGGAGCACTGGCGCCGCGACTGCCTACTGGTGTTCCCGGGCGAGGCGGCCATCAGTCATCAGCAGGCGCGCCAACAACCGTTTCGGCAACTGCTGCTGCTCGATGGCAGCTGGCGCAAGGTCGCACGCCTGATGCACTTAAACCCTTGGTTGAAAGAGTTGCCGTGCTTGGCAATCAAGCCCACGACACCCAGTAATTACCGCATCCGCAAATCGCCGCGCAGCGACGGCCTGTCTACCATTGAAGCCGCCGTTATCGCCCTGAATACCCTGGACCAGGGCTGCGACTACAGCAATATTCTCCCCGCCTTTGAGCGCATGATCGACCTGCAGATTGCCGCCATGGGCGCGGCCACCTACCGCCGCAATTATCCCGGACGCAACACCGATTAGCTCGGCGCCGAGCGGCTACAACTTCTAGCGGGAAAAGCAGACGAAAATTTAGCGTGGTGCTGCGACCGACAGCCCGCGGCCTAACAGCGATTCAGGGCCGAGGTACTAAGCATGGCGTTCTCTACCAAGCCGAGGCGGTCTTGCCCCCACAAGGTCAGCTCGCCATAGCGAAAACTGGGGACGCCCCAGCAGCCCATGGCATACATCTCTTCCAGATTCTTTTGTGCCCAGCTCCGCCAGCTGCTGTCACCCAGCAGCGCTTTTGCCTGTGCCCAGTCCAAGCCACAGCGCTCGACAATTTTGCGCAAACCGCGATCACTGTCGGCACGGATGCCCTCGGCGTTTACCCCGCGGGCAAAGCTCAGCAGGTAGTCCTCCAGCAAACCCTCCCGCTCGGCGTAATCGCACAACGCGTAGCAGCGCTCTACCGCACTGCCCAATGGGTCGGCGACAAAGCCATAGGGAATTCCCAGCTTATCGGCCTCGCGCTTAGTGTCATGAAAGATATACATTTTTTTACTGGGCGGCACGGCCATGCCCCGCATCATCATCGGCATAACCGGCTTAATCGTCAAACTGAGCTGGTAGTGACGCGCCAGCACGCTGGCCCTCTCTAGGGCGAGATAGGAGTAGGGACTGCGCGCCGACCAGTAGATCACCAACGCGCGCCGCGCCGCGGGAATATCGCCGGCAACACCGCGACAAAAGTCGCGATACGCACGCGTAAAATACGGCTGTTCGTCGGCACTGTGCGCCGCGCCCAGATCAATTAAGCGACGCTCGAGGTGATCCAGGCGATCGATCCCCCAGTACCACTCGCCGCCATAGTAGATCATCGCCCCCGCGTAGTGGCCCAGCCGCTGCAGGAGCTGTTGATTACTGAGTAAACGCGCGCGCTCATCGGGCCTCAGCCCGCACTCTGCCGGGCCGCCAGCGCCCCGCCACAGCTGGCCCAATATCTCGCAGGCAAGGCGGGGGTAGTTGTCAGGCGCCGTTCGCAGCAGCGCAGCGGCCGCACTGTCAATCGCACCCTGGCTCAGGTCCGCCGCTGGCTGCGGAAAATCGAGCCCGTAACAGGCGGCCAACTGGGCGGCATCACGGCTGGCGTAGTCACGCCACATCAACTGCTCGGGATACATCTCGGCGGGCGAATCAACGATGCAGTGCCAGCGCGGCTGGACACAAAAACGGCGACAGAAGTCCGCCATCACCTGCATCAGCAGATAGCTGTAGGGGTCATCAATACGAATAAAAACATCGAGTATGTGGGGCTGCCCCCGCA
>JBFKEA010000022.1:0-18042 GCA_041619375.1 Spongiibacter sp.
GCCAGTGGGACTACACACTGGCGCCCAAGCGCGAGGGGGATATCACCATCCCCGCCATTGCCATGGGCGACAAGTTCACCAAGGCCATTACCATTACTGTTGAACCGGCGACCA
Organism: Spongiibacter sp.; assembly: GCA_041619375.1. GTDB lineage: Bacteria > Pseudomonadota > Gammaproteobacteria > Pseudomonadales > Spongiibacteraceae > Spongiibacter. The sequence goes on from JBFKEA010000022.1 coordinate 115, forward strand.
GCAGCCGTCAACAGCGTGCCGACAACCGGCAAGTGTGGCTGGAGGCCGATATCAGCCCGCGCCGCGGTTATGTACAGCAAATGCTGGAGTACAGTGTCAAACTGTTCAGCTCGGTCAACTTTCTCGATGCCTCGCTGGACGCCTTGGAGGTCGACAATGCACTGGTCGAGTCACTGGGAGAAAGCCGCTACCGGCAGCGCATCGACGGCCGTACCTATCAGGTCATTGAACGCCGCTATGCGATCTTCCCGCAGCGCAGCGGCCCCCTGGATATCCCCGCGCTGACCCTGCAGGCGCGTGTAGAAAGCTACCGCCCCTCGCTGCTCGATCCCGGTCGCCTGCTGGTGCGCCGCAGCCCGCCGATACAGCTCGACATTCAGGCGCCGCCCGCCGAGTTTGACGGTGCGGTGTGGCTGCCGGCCAGCAAGCTGGAAATCTTCGAGGAGTGGAGCGGTGACCCCGAGCAACTGCAGGTCGGACAATCGATTACCCGGCGCGTCGATATTCGCGCCGAGGGCCTGATGGCGGCGCAACTACCAGCGCTGCCCGCCTACGCGCTGGCCGACGCCAAGGTCTACCCCGACCAGCCGAGTTTGCAAAACAGCAGTGAAGAACAAATTTTGGTCGGCCTGCGCAGCGAGTCCAGCGCCATTATCCCAACGCGCCCCGGTCGCTATGAGTTGCCGGAGATCCGCATTGCCTGGTGGGATACCCGCAACAATCAACCACAGCTGGCGGTGTTGCCCGCGCGGCAAGTCCATGTCGTCGCGGCGCCGGGCAGTACCGACACTGCGGTCCGCCCACCGGTGCCACTTGCCGACACTGCACCCAACAGCGTCAGCGCGCCCACAGCCGAGCCTAGCGGCGCCGCCGACGCGCACAGCCACCTGACCTACTACATCGCGATCGCCGTACTGCTGTTGGGCAATCTGCTGTCGCTGTTTTTGCTGGCGCGACGCACTAAGACTGCCGCGACACCACCAGCCAGTGATGACAACTCGCAGCAAAAAACCGCGCTGGCAGCACTCAGAAAAGCCTGCAAGCAGCGCGATACCCTCGCCACCCGTGCGGCTTTGCAACACTGGGCACAGTGCGGGCAGGCACACTACCAAAGCCTGGAAACGCTAGCCGACAGACACCCCGACCTAGCGCCCTATATCGCCCAGCTCAATGCCGCGCTGTACGCGCCAAATGGCGCCAGCCCCGACTTTGCCGGACTACTCAACACCGTTACCAGCGACCGGCGCAGCGCCGAGCGAAAAGCTAAGTCTGCGGCGCTGCCCGAGCTGTATCCGCCGCTTAAGTCTTAGCCTCGTCGCGGCCGCCGATAACCAGCACCCCGCCGAGCATCACTAGGGCAATACCGGCCAGCGTTAGCTGGTCGGGCAATACCCCCCACAACAGCCAATCCAGCAGGCCGCCAAAGACCACGGCAAAATAACTGGTGGGTGCCAAGGCCGAGGCCGACACATAGCGATAGGCCCAGGTGTAAAGCAGGAAACACAGGTATATCACCACCCCCATATACAGCAACCAGGGATAGGCGGCGGGCGAGATACCACCGCCCTGCCAGAGAAAAAAGGGCACGCTGACCAGCAATGACACCGCAAAATAGAAAAACAGAATGCGGCTCGCCGGCTCGGTCGCGGCCAACAGGCGGGTAGTAATCATCGATATCGCCAGCCCCAGCCCCGACCCCAGCGCCACCAAATGCCAGAGACTCAGCTCGGAGAAGCCGGGGCGCAACACCAACACCACTCCGGCAAAACCAATCAGCAAGGGGGGCAAGCTGCGCCGGCTAATCGGCTCGCGCAGGGCCAAATAGATTAGCAGCGGCACCATCAGCGGCGCGCTGTTGCGTAGCAAGGTCGCTTCTAGCAGGGAAATTTTACTCAGCGCAAAAAAATAGCAATAGAAGCACGCGACGCCACTCAGGCCGCGCAACAGGTGCATCGCCGGACGCTCGGTGCGCAGACTCCCCAAACCGCTGCGCGCCAGTCCAGGCAAGGTAAACAAAAAGGAAATGCTGTATTGGGCGACAATCATCGCCGACACATGTACCTGCATACCGGCAAGGTGTTTACCTACAGCGGCAACGGTCGCAGATAGAAATACCGTGAGCAGCGACAGGCTGACGCCAATCCACAAGCGCCGCTTATCATCAGAAAGAGTTGAAAAAATGTGCGCCACAGCACCGCCTAGTTTGAATTTTACAGGGCTGCACCGCGGCGCAGTCGCCACACTATAAATAGCTGTGGCGGCCTTTGCCAGACATGGCTGGCGGCATCGACGCCGCCATCAGTTTAGTGGCCGCACTTGCCCTCGCCACACTTGCCCTCTGCACGGGACTTGTCAGCCCCGCATTTTGCCTCACCGCATTTACCTTCCGCTTTGGCCTTATCGCCGCCGCACTTACCTTCGCCGCATTTACCTTCGCCTTTGGCTTTATGACCATCACAATGGTGCTCGCCGCGCTTGCCTTCGCCTTTGGCCTTGTCGCCACCGCATTTGCCTTCACCGCATTTGCCCTCGGCTTTGACTTTGTCACCACCACATTTGCCTTCGCCACACTTGCCCTCAGAGGCTTTCGAGAAGTCGACTTGTTGGTAGCCGCTGCTCAAAGGCTGTGCGCTGAACGGGTTACCTGTGTCGTTAACAGCTGCCGAAGCCATACCGCTTGCAAACATGGCCGCCGTTAGTGCCGTTACTGTTGTTTTGTTCATAGCCTTACCTCTTGCTCACCAAATATAAAACGAATGTTTGTTTACACCAGCCAAAGCCGCTGCGTTATAGCATAGATGCCCAGCGCAATAACTTGTTACAACGCAGCAGATATATTTACCGCTATTTAGCAATCGCGCCAATCCCTACAGCCCCCTACTGTAACAAGCCGGCAATCGGCGCGTCTCAACAGAAAGCCCACTAGCCCAGGAGTCACCACAATGCCGACGATTGCGAACATCCGCCACCACTATAGTCGCTGTGTGCAGCACCTGTGCAACTGGCTGAGTCCGATTGACGGCCTGCCCTCTCTCGCCCTGCGTCTTTATTTAGTCCCCGTGTTGTGGATGGCCGGCAGCAATAAGTATCGCCACTTTAACGATACTGCGGCCTGGTTTGGCAATCCCGAATGGGGGCTCGGGCTGCCCATGCCAACACTGATGGCTGGTCTAGCGACCGCGACTGAACTGGCCGGCGCCGCGCTGTTGTTGCTTGGGCTCGCCACCCGCTGGATTGCGGTGCCGCTGGCAGCAGTCATGCTGGTCGCCGCCGCAACGGTACACTGGCCATTTGGCTGGCAGGCCATCGCAGATCCCTCCGCACCCTTTGCCAATGCGCGCGTGCAGGCTTCCGCGGAGAAACTGGATGCGGCCAGAGCACTGCTGCAGCAGCACGGTCACTACGACTGGTTAACCAGCAGTGGCAACTTTGTGATTCTGAATAACGGCATTGAATTCGCCACCACATATTTTGTTATGCTGCTGGCTTTATTAAAACTCGGCGGAGGCCGCTACGTCAGTGTCGATTATTATCTGGGGCGACGCCCTGGACGACAGTGAGCAGCATGACCACTCAAACAGCACCAGGCATTGCCGCCGCCCCCCTATATCGGGGACACTATAGGGCCCGCTGGCGCTATAGAAAAAGGCAACCCTACGTGTCGTCCCAAGCTGAACAAGATAATGCCCTACTGCAACGCCTGCGCAACGGCGACAACGCCGCCTTTCAGGATTTAATCAGCCGCTATAACCAGCGCCTGCTTATTGTTGCCCGGGCCATCATCGGCGATGTCTTTGCCGAAGATGTTGTACAGGAGTCATGGACATCAATCTACCGTGGCATCGCACGCTTCGAGGGGCGCTCAACACTGTCAACCTGGATGATTCAAATCGTCAGCAACGAGGCCAAATCGCGACTGCGCAAGGAAAAGCGCCATATAAACCTCGCCGATACAGAACACATACCAGAAGCATTGGCCGAGCAGCGTTTTACCTCTTCAGGTCACTGGCAGTTGCCACCGGCGCGTTGGGAATTAGACAGCCCGGAGCGCCTTTTGGAAGAAAACCAGCTGCGTCGCTGTATTGAAAAAACTCTGACGCAACTACCGGAAAACCAAAAAGCGGTTTTTATGCTCCGCGACATCGAGCAAATGCCGCTGGCCGACATTGCCACACAGCTATTGCTAAGCGACAGTAATGTGCGAGTGCTTTTGCACCGCGCGCGGATGAAACTGCTGGATATTGTCGATCATTTTCAGGAGACAGGTGAATGCTGAACTGTAAAGAAGTCAGCCAATTGGCCAGTGATCATCTCGACCAAACTCCGCAGGGCTGGCAGGGCCTGCAATTGCGTATGCACTGGCTGATCTGTCGGCACTGCCGACGCTTTCGCCGGCACCTGGTGATGAGTCGCGACTGCGCAGCGACACTGGCAACGCAGCTGTGGTCACAAGACCGAGACAGTGCTCAGCGAATGATGCAGCGGCTCAGCCAATACAAGCCGCCGCCAGAGCAGTAAATTACAACGGCGGGAAGCGCAACTGAAACTCACTGCCGCTGTGACCATCGCTAATCAAGTCAATACTGCCACCGTATTCGTGTACCAAACGCCGCACTGCAGCCAGCCCCACGCCCGGCCCTTCGGAACGATAGTGTTCAAATAAGGTAAACACCCGCTGCTGTTGCGAGGCCGGAATACCTCGGCCGTTGTCGCGCACATACAAACCGAACTCACCGCTGGCTTGCATCGGCAGCAGGCCAATTTCTATCTGCAGTGGCCGCTCACTGCGAAACCGCGCAGCATTGCCCAACAATTCACCAAGAATCAGTGCCACGGTTTTCACCGGCAATACCGCCGTACCCAGCTGTTGGCGAGTCACTGTGACCTCGTCATCCAGTCCGATTTTAGCCATTTCGCGGTCAAGCAACTCATCCACATTCACTTCTTCACTACACTCATCGAGTGGCAGCTGAAGGTAGCGCAGCAGCCCGGCATTCAGTTTCGACACTTGCTGACTGGCGTCACAAAGCTTTTCCAGCCACTCACGGGGCTCCCCTACCAAAGCCTCATCACCGCGCTCCTGTAGGCGCTTACTGTAGACATCAATCACCCGCAGCGGCTCGACAAAGCTCTCACTACTAGCACGGGAAAACTCCTCCAGCGCGGTATTGCTATGGCTCAGCGATTCATTGGCTTTTTCCAACAAGGTCTTGGTCAGCCGAGCTTCCGCCAGCTCTTCAGTACGCAGATCTACCAGCTCACGCAAATCTGCCGTCAATCGCTCCACCTCCTGGTTTTGGCGGCGGTTTTCGGTGACCTCAGCTTGCAGGCGACGATTGAGCTCCACTAACTGAGCGTTGCTGGGTAGTGCCAGCGCCTTGGGGATCAGTGGCCACACCAGTATCGCCGTGCCAACGGAGGCCAAAGCGGTCACCGCCTTCACGCTACCACTGAGCCAGTATGCGCCGTACCAGACATTGAGAATATTCACCAAGTGAGTGGCCCCACAGGCAAAGATAAACACCGCAAACATCAGAAACATATAATTAAATTTCAGATCTTCGCGGCGCCGCACTAGGTAGATTAGTGCAACAGGAATCGTGAAATAGGACAGCGTAATTAACACGTCGCTGACCACATGCAAAGTGACTAGCTGCTCATTCCACAGATAGCAATGCCCGTGGGGCGGCATCTCTGGCCCCAACAGGCTGCGCCAGAATTCACTCATAACTTACCGCCTCGCCTCGCTGTGTTTTAGAGCTGATTGTAGTCGATAACCACAACCTAGCATTTTGTCGCTCAGCGGTGCATGGCGTTATCGGGTAATCTACCTAGCGCATTTTATCCGGGTGACTGCTGTCGCCCGCCGGGTGGCGAGCCTGGACCGCAACATAGTGTTGCTGAATACGCGGCATGTCCTCATGCAAACTGCCACTGGGCCAACAGGGCTCGGCAAAGCCGGCGCGTTTAGCGCCGTAATCCAAATACACCGGCACTATCGGCACCCCCGCGCCGTGGGCAATATGATAAAAGCCCGCCTTCCAGCGCGGTACCGGCTTGCGAGTACCCTCCGGGGCGATAATCAACACCATGTCGTCAGTGTCAGCAAATTGCGCCACCATTTGCTCAACAAAATTGTGCCGACTTTCGCGCTCTACCGCGATCCCGCCCAACCAGCGCAGCACACTGCCCAGCGGCCCGACAAACAAGCTGTGCTTGCCCATAAAGCGCACTTGCCGCCCGAGACTGGCACCCAGGGCCACCATCAGAAAAAAATCCCAGTTACTGGTATGCGGAGCAACGACCATGACATATTTGCGCGCCGCAGGGCACTGCGTATCAAACTGCCATCCGCGCAAGGCGAACAAACCGCCAACTACGCGGCGGATCACCCGCAGTGCCCACGGGTAGCTGCACACGGTTTTACGTTGGGCTACAGAACAAACCTCTGAACTCATTGCTCGGCCAAACTCCTTATTATTAATATTCTCCCTTTGCGGGAGTGCTGGCGATAATACCGAAGAACGCGCCGCAGCGCTTGTCGCATAGGATCTTGCCCGCTATGCTCGCCAAGCATATCAATAATGACTGGCGCCATTAGCAGTGCGCTGCAATTGTCGCCGCGGCGACTGTGGAGACTCCGTGCCCCGATTCATCAAACTGTTGGCCGCAATCGGCCTGCTAGGACTATGCCTGCCCGCTGCGGCCGACAGCGCCCGCGTCAACTTAAACCACTTGTACGGTAACCCCGCCGACGCACATCACAGTCGCGACAATGAGGAAACCTTACTGTATAGCTATGGTGAAATTTACTTCGACGACCGCGACGATCTGCTGGAAAAAGCTCTGGAGGTCAAAGAGGAAGGCGAAGACCTCGAGGCGCGCTCCCGCGGTTTTCTGCTAATTCCCGGTGACGAACAGGAGCTCGTCGACGCCCTTGAGGCACTGGACGGCGCCACCACCAGTCTGCGCAGCCGCGCGGCGCTGATTCTTGCCACTGCCGACGAAAGCCCCCTGCACTATCAACTGGGCAGCGAGCTGCGCGGCACTGCACGCTTCTACTACGACGAAGACGACGAAACTCGACTGCGCTTTGCCGGCATCACCGGCGTGTTTGGCGGCCCGGACTTAGAATCCTATATGAATGTCTCGGCGGTGCTGCAAAACCACCTTGGCCTCAATTACCACTTCCGTCTGCCGGCGCTGCCCAATACCGAATTCGGCGTGCTGGGCAAGCTGCAGGTGATCAGCCTGATGGAGCGCCGCATCGACTACAACGACTACGAAGAAAACCAGGTTTACGACTGGGATGCCGACATAAAAAGCCACCTGCAACTCAACGCCGACGTCGGCCTTCGTCACCAAGTGGGACGCGTCGGCCTGCAACTGTTGGCAAAAGATCTCTATACCCAAAAGATGAAGGGCCTCAGCGGCAGCGTCTACCAACAGCGCAGCCGGCTGCTGGCCGGCTTCGACTACCGCCGCAGCTGGGGGCAGCTGCAGGTCATGGCCGACATTGTGCCGCGCGCCAGCTTTGTTGAAGTCCCCGATCGCCGCGATATCAATATTTCCAGCAGTCTGAGACTGAGCCAACGCTTTAATCTGCTGCTCGGCTACAACTTCGTCCAGCACCGCTACGAGCGCGACACCGGCAGTGCCGGGCTGCGCTACACACTGGGCCGCTCACTGCTAATGGAAGTCAGTATGACCGCCGCCGGCAAACGCGAACTCGGCGGCCACTTTTCCCTGCAACTGCCGCTGTGACCCTAAGGCCTTGCGCTAGGCGGCTTGGCTCTGCTCGGCATGCTGTTTAGCGGGAATATGACTCATCGCATGTTCGGTCAGCGCAGTGATTGTCAGCGAGGGGTTAACGCCGAGATTCGCGCCGAGCATCGAGCCGTCACAGACATAAAGATTGTCATAGCCAAACACCCGGTTGCGGTAGTCGATCACCCCCTCTTCCGGCGATTTCCCCATCGCCGCCCCGCCCATGCAGTGTGCAGTGGCGGGAATATTAAACAGCACCTCGGTCAATAAGCTTCCCGCCATGCCCCCCAGATTCTCGGCAGCGCGTTGGGCAAAATCGCTGGCCTGCGGAATGTAGGCGGGAATCTTGTCACCGTGGCTGGTCATGCGCTTGCTGAATGGCCAATACCACCGCCGCTGATAGCGCATATCGATATGGCCTTCTAGGGTTTGCATGCATAGAAAAATAATCGTCTGGGAGGCCAAGCCAAACGGCACCAACATGCTAATACCTCGCAATGGCTGAGTAAGCAGTAATTTAGCGATCGTTTTCAGCCACACACCAATCCGCTCAGGGCCTTTGCTGCCACGGGTCATCGCCGTCACCAACACCCCCATCGCATCGGAGCCGCGAGGATATCGCGTGGCTTCAACATGGGTGTGCTCGTCGAGGTAGACCCCAGAGCCAATGGCGATACCCTTATCCATCTGCGGGTCTCCCGGCACTCGCACGCCGATCAGCGACTCGGCATTGGTCCGTACACGGCGACCCAACTGCTGCGAAATATTAGGTAATGAACCCTTATCACGCAGTTTGAACAGTAAATCTTGGGTGCCCAGCGACGAGGCGGCAAACACCACCGAACGCACCTTCCAGCGACGCTTGCGCAAGGGCAGTAAGCTGGTGCTGCTTACTGCCGTCACCTCATAGCCGTCGCTGCCGTCGGCGGCGCCCAGCGGCCGCACATCGATCACCTTGCTCTCAGCAAACACCTCGGCGCCCTGCTTTTCGGCAAAGTAGAGATAGTTTTTATCCAGACTATTTTTAGCATTGTGACGACAGCCAACCATACAGCCGCCGCAGGCGATGCAGCTATTGCGCGCCGGACCCTCACCGCCAAAGTACGGGTCCTCGTAGCGCGTGCCGGGCTCGTCGCCCTCATCGCCGAAAAACACCCCCACTTGGGTGCGATAAAAACTGTCGCCGCAGCCGGCATCGTCCGCCACACTCTTAAGTGCTTCATCGGCGGGCCCCAAAATGCGGTTTTCGACCACTCCGAGCATTCTCTTGGCCGCATCGTAGTGTCTGGGCATCTCTTGTTGCCAGTCTTGCAGACCGGCCCAACTACCCTGCTGCCAAACAATGTCTTTGGGCACCAGCAGCGTATTGGCATAGGTCACCGAACCCCCGCCCACCGCATTGCCCTGCAAAATCAGCACATGGCGAAACCAGCGAATATTAAAAAACCCACGCAAGCCCAGTAGCGGCCGCCACAACCAGCGCCAGAACATCCAGTTGCTGCGCGGCAGGTTATCGGCATTCCAGCGTTTGCCGGCCTCAACAACCGCCACGGAATAGCCCTTTTGGGTCAAGCGGTGGGCCGACACCGAGCCGCCAAAACCCGAGCCGATGACGAGATAGTCAAAATCAAAATCCTGCTGGTCCGTCATATTATCTACCTGTACCCAGCACCTGCCGCTGGCATTCAATGGATGTGTAAGAGATGAAATCGCGCCAGCGAGCTCCTCACCCCAGTCTGACAACGACCATTGTCACTTTACATTTGACAACAAGCCATGTCAAAATTTTGCGATGACTGACACCCCTGCACCCACGCGCCGCAGTTATCGCGGCCAAAGCTCCGACGCCCGCCGTGCTGAGCGCCATCAACTGCTGCTCGCAGCCGCGCTGGATATCGTCTCCAGCCAGGGTTACAACAACACCACCGTGCGCAATCTCTGCGCCGCCGCCGGCCTGACCGAACGTTACTTCTACGAATCATTCAGCAACCGCGAGGCGCTCCTCGGCGAGCTGTACCAACAGCAAACGGCGGCATTGCGCGACGCCATGCTGACCGCAATCCAGCAACCCGGACTCGACACCGAGCGCACCATGCGCACGGGCCTGCAGGCCTTTTTCGAGACCTTGCAGCAACAGCCGGCACTGGCGCGGGTGATCCTGTTTGAGATATTTGGCGTCAGCAAGGCGATGGATGCCCTGTATTACCAGGCGATGGAAGAGTTTGCCGAGCTGATTGGAGAGCTCGCCCAGACGCTGGGCATTGCCGATTTTGCCAAACCGACCAATACCGCAATGATTTACGCGGGCCTTGTCGGCGCGGTGGTGCAAATGGCGCGGCGCTGGGTGCTCAATGAGTATCGGGAGAGTTTAGATTCACTGGTGGAAAGTGGCTTGCTGTTATTTACCGCTGTTTCCCAGCACCGCCCAGCAGATTAATCGCCGAGCAAGGCGGCACTGAGTTGGTCGAGGCGCTGACTGTGACGCCGCCAGTCGGGCATGGCTGCATCCATCAGCGCATAGAAGCGTGGACTGTGGTTCATTTCCCGCAGATGACAGAGCTCGTGAACAATCACCATATCAATACAGGCCGGAGGCGCCTGAATCAGGCGCGTATTCAAGCAGATGCCGCGCGACGAACAACTCCCCCAGCGCGACCGCATGGCCCGCAAGCGCAGTGGCGGCACACTCTGTGACCAAGGTAGATCAGCACAGCAGCGCGCGAGGCGGGTGCTAAAATCCTCGGCAGCGCGCTGGCGATACCAGCGCCACAGCGCCTGCTTCACCCGCTGCGGCTGGCAATCATTAACACCGAGAGATAACTGCCGAGAAGCGCCGTGCGCGTCGGCGCCGCGCCCCTCTCGCAAACGCAGGTGCCAGACCTCACCAAGATACCAAAACTCGGCATCGTCAGCGTAGCGCAAGGCCTCTGGCACCGGCGGCGATGCCGCTGCGCGCTCGCGGCAGTCGCGCAACCACTGGCTGTGGCGCCTCAGTAGGGCGTCGATTTGCGACTGCGACGCGGCCAGCGGCGCCCGCACTTCGACATCGCCGGCAGGCGACACCAATACCGCTAAACGCCTCTGCCGGCGGGGGTTTCGACGCAAGCGATAGCTGAGGGATTCACCGCTCAGGGTAATGCGCCGCAGCTCGTCGCTAGCCTGTGCCACCGCTAGCTGTCTGTCGTCGGCGCGGCGGGGGGGAACTCACAGCTGAATACCGCGCCGCCGCCAGGGTTGGCTTCGTAACGAATATCACCGCCGTGGCCTTGCATAATCGTTTGCGACACCGACAAGCCGATACCCATCCCCCCTTCCTTCGAGGTAACAAAGGGACTAAACAGCTGTTCTTCAACCTCTTTTGCCAAGCCTAGGCCAAAATCCCGCACCCTAAAACCGACCCGGTTGTTCAGAAAAAAGGTGCTGACCTCTACCGGCCGCGGGCTGCCCGCCGCCGCGGAAGACTCCATGGCATTGCGAATCAAATTCAGCGCGACCTGTTGAATCTGCACCTCATCGCCGTATATCTCGGGCAAATCACTCGCCCCCACCAGCACCACACGGGTGTGGTTCACCTTGGAGTCAATCTCCGCCAAGGCCAACACATCGTCGAGTAATTCATTCAGTGCGATCACAGACTTGGCGCCCGATGGTTTTTTCACATAGCTGCGCATCCGCTGGATCACCGCCGACGCGCGCTCCGCTTGCACACCAATTTTTGTCAGCACATCGTCGAGCTTTACCCGCGTCGCCTCGGGAATATCTGTTAACAGGCGCTGAGCTACCCGCGCGTAATTGGTCACCGCCGTCAGCGGTTGGTTGACCTCGTGAGCGATACCAGCCGCCATTTCACCGCCGGTGCTCAGCCGCTCGATGTGTGCGAGGTGCTGTCGCTGGTGGTCGACTTCACTGCGCGCCTGCTCCAGAGCCCGCTGGTTCGCCAGCCACTCACCAATATCGCGCAGCACCAAAACCGCGCCCCCTTCGGCACGCGCGCTGCCGCTGAGCGCAACCTGCACCAAAACGCCGTCGCGGCTGGTGAGTTCCACGTGGTTTTTGCGCAGGCTGACACCGGCCTCACATAGCAGTGATAGCGATTGGTTCAGGGCATCATCACCGGGAAACAACTCCAGCGCCAACAGTGGCTCACCCAGCGCATCCGCCTGTGGCCAGCCGGTCAACACTGCTGCACGGGCATTCATCGACGACACCCGCCCTTCGGCATCAAGGCCGAAAATACCCTCCTCAACGGCGTTGAGAATACGCTGATTTTCATCTTCGAGTTCAGTGTTTCGTCGCGCCAGCGCCCGTTCCAAGCGCTGCAATTTAATATGGGTGCGCACCCGCGCCAGTACCTCGTCGGCCTGAAAGGGTTTGGCGATATAGTCGACCCCACCGATCGCCAGGCCGTGAACCTTAGACTGACTGTCAGTGAGCGCCGACAAGAAGATAACGACAATATCAGCAGTTTCCGGGTCAGCCTTTAAGCGCTCACACACCTCAAAGCCATCCATACCCGGCATCATGACATCGAGCAGCACCAGCGAGGGTTTGGCATATTTGGCGGTATACAATGCCGCTTCGCCATCGCGAGCTGCCAACAAGCGGTAACCGCTCCCTTCCAGTGTTTTGAACAACACCTGCAGATTGGTGGGGTTATCATCCACCAACAGTATCTGTTCACCACCGCGTTCATGCATCATTGAGACTGGCTCTCTCACCGAGCTGCTGGAACAGACGACCTAGGCGCTCGAAGTCAAAGTCGCGCAACAGCCGCTCCGCCTCGTCTACAAACTCACTCTGCTGCGGATAGCGCTTGCGCAAACCACTCAGCAGCTCACGCAAACCGGTAACATCACCCAGCTCTACGGCTTCAATCAAGTTTCGCTGCAGCGACTCTGGCAACACCAGAGATACTCCCTCAGCGGCCGGCGAGGCAATATAATCCGACTTCAGCACCGGCGGCGCGACACTTGCCGCACGCGGCGTCGTGGGGTCGGACTCACAGTAGCGTGCCATCACCTTGAATAAATCGACCATACTGATCGGCTTGGGCAGAAAATCATCGCAACCGACAGAGCGTGCCTCTTCAACCATCCCCTCATCGGTGGTCGCAGAAGCCATCACAATCGCCACGTCGCGCTTCAACTCCTGCTTGATAATACGCGTCGCCTCCATACCGTCCATCTCAGGCATACGCAGATCCATCAGAATTACCCGGGCATCGCGTTCATTGAGCAAATCGATCACCTCACGGCCGTTGGCGGCTTCGCGCACATCGCTGGTAATATCCTCGAGCATGCCCAATAGCACTTGGCGGTTTACCGCCACATCATCGGCAACAATGACTGCGGGATTACCCACAATGGCGCGGCTATCGTCCTCTGCCTCGGCATCCGCAACCAACTCACCAGCGGGCAACAAGGCCGGCTGCGAGCTATCAAACACTGGCATCAGTGGAATATGGAAATAGAAGCAGCTGCCACGCCCCTCTTCACTGCGCACATTGAGGCTGCCGCCCATGGCCTCGACCAGACGCCGACAAATAGACAAGCCCAAACCGGTACCTTTGCCGTCTTGAGGGTTAACCTGGCGAAAGGGCTCAAAAACGTCGCGCAGTTTATGCTCGGGAATACCAATACCCGAGTCATTGACTTCAAATTGCAGCCCTTCGGTAAGCTGGTCGACGCGCACGGTTAATGACACCCGGCCAGTGTTGGTGAATTTAACCGCGTTATCCAGTAAGTTAACCAGTACCTGGCGCAGCTTCACCGCATCAAATTGCAGCTGACTCTGCACATCATCAGCAACGTCGATAACAAACTCCAAGCCCTTGGATTTTGCCCGGTGACCGACGATATCGCCCACGCTGGCAATCACCTCGCGCAGGTCATTCACCTCGCAGACAATGTTGACATTGCCGCTTTCAATCTTCGCCAGATCCAACACATCGTTGATCAAATTCAGCAGATGCTTGCCGCAACTTTCGATGGCCCGCAGGTACTCTTGACTGTCTTCGGGAAAGTCTTTTTCCTTCTGCAATAGCTGCGCGTAACCCAGCACACCGTTTAGCGGGGTACGCAGCTCGTGGCTAACACTCGACAAGAACTGACTCTTGGCATGCAGGGCATCTTCGGCCGCAATGCGGGCATCGACCAGGTCCTGCTCCATACGCTTGCGCTCGGTGATGTCGGTCATGATACCCATCGCCCGCAGCGGTTGGTCACGCTCGTCGTTTTCCACCACGTCACCACGGCTGTAGATCCAGTGATAATTACCGTCGCTGTCGCGCACGCGGAATTCAACACTGTTACCGGTAGCCAAGCCCAACCAACTATCTACCGCCGAGGCAATAATCTGCAGATCATCGGGATAGGCAATCTCCTTAAAAGCTCCGACCGCATAGGGTTTAGACGGCGGTGCATAGCCCAGCGAGCGGAAGAAACTCGCGCCCACCGTTACCAAGCCGGTGCTCAGATCCAGATCCCAAAGGTGGTTTTGTGCCGCGTCCAGCGCTAACTGGAAGCGGCGTTCGCTGAGTTTCAGTGCACGCTCGGTCTCGGTGCGCTTTTCCACCATGAAATTGGCGTCTTCCGCCAAGTGCTGAAACTCGGCGAAGGGCAAACGCTCGACATCGATAAACGTGGAGCGTTTGCTAGCATCGGCAAAAAACTGCTGGAAAATCTTGAAGCCATGAGCGCTGTGGCGCGCCAACCAGCGCGCGGCAATCATCGAAAACAGCATCAAGCCGAAGGCGATCAGCACGATAAACAGGATGTGCTCTTCCACCCGCTGCTGCAGTGCCGATCGCTCTGCCACCAGCTTGGCATTGAGTTCGTCAAGAAACACCGCCGAGCCCAGCGTCCAGCCCCAGGGCTGGTAGCGGCGAATATAGGACACCACCGGCTGCTGGCGACCCTCGCGATTGCGCCAGCTCAATTCAGTAAAGAGGCTGTTGCTCTGGGGGTCGATCCCCTGCGCCGCCGCCAACACCTCGGGCACAGGTTCACCGACCGTTTCCGGATTGTAGCCATTGACCAATTGCCGGCCATCGCCATCCACCACAAACAAAATCGAATTTTCGGTATCCACCGGCACCGCGGCAATGCGCTCGACCACTTCCCGCTGTACCCGCGCCACTTCATCGCGCAAATAGACACTGGCGCCCATATACAGCTGCAGGGGCTCGTAGTAGTAGACAAAACTGAAGTTGCGCTCGCTGCTGCCGGGGCGGCTGGCATCGGTCACTCGATATTCGACAAAGTCGTAGTTCTTGTCGCGGGTCACCGCGCGAACCTGTTCGGCAAAGGCCTTTAACACCTTGCCGTCACGCAAGCGCCGGTCGCCCGCCGGGTGCATGGGAGGCAGAATGGCCTGACCCGAGGCGTCAAAAAGGAAGAAGAAACCGCTATTGTCGTGAAAGCTCAGTGAACTCATGGTGGTGCGCAGGCGGTTGCGCTGCTCGGCGCGACTCTCGCCGACAAATTCTTTGCGGGTATTTTCGATTAACGACAGACCGATAGCCACCTGGTGGCGCAGATCGCTGTACAACTGGCTGTTGAGCTGCTTTTGGCGAAATTCCAGGTACTCCACCACTTTGTCGACTTCGCGACGCAGCAGCTCGCGACGCGACTCAATATAGCTGTCGCGCCAATCCTCGCTCTGTTGGGTATAGCGTTCGTATTCCTTGGCGATCCAGATATAGCCCAATACCGCCAGCGGAATCGCCGACAGGGCAACCAGGCTGAGAAGGTATATCTGTACTAAACTGCGCTTCGATTTCATGCGCACCCTTTACTCTTGAATCGGCCGCCCTAAGGCACCTAAACAGGCAGCTTATCGGCTCAGATCGCGCTTCGCCAGTGTCTTATCCGCGAATTTACCTCATAGGCTAGCAAAAGCCTGTCGATTTCGGCTAATCTGCTTGGCAGACGCCTGATAAAACAAGGACGGGATAATGACAAAAGAAACCACTGTCTACTTGGTTGAGGACGATGACGCCGTTCGCGACTCACTGCAGATGGTCCTAGAATCTGTGGGCCACCACGTTGCCGCCTACTCCCGAGCTGACGCCTTCCTGGAGGACTTTTCCACCGATATGGCGGGCTGCATGGTATTGGATATCCGCATGCCCGGCATGAATGGCATGGAATTACAGCGCCAGTTGAATATGCGCAACTCAATACTGCCAATCATCTTTGTCACCGGCCACGGCGACGTACCGATGGCTGTCGAAGCCATGCAGCGCGGCGCTGTTGATTTTGTGCAGAAGCCCTATCGCGAAGAGGAGCTGCTCGGCAAGATCCAGCAGGCGATTGCCGCCGACGCTGAAAATCGCGCCGACCTGGAAGAAAAACACAAAATTATTGAACGCCTTGCCGAATTGACCCCGCGCGAAAAACAAGTGATGGAGTTAATGATCGAGGGCAAAGCCAATAAAGTGATCGCCTACGATTTGGACATTAGCCAACGCACTGTGGAGATCCACCGCGCACGGGTAATGGAAAAAATGGGCGTGCGCTCACTGGCCCACTTAGTGCGCATGGTAATGGCCGCCGAAGATGGCGGCAGCGCCCACTAAGCTTTAACGCCCTAAACTCAACTCCCGCCCAACAGAGCATCGATGCGCCGCAGCGCATCGAGCAGCTCGGCAACCGGCAAGTTCTGCCCGCGATAAAACTCCTCGGCCATCGGCGCAATACTGCAGGCACCGGGCAGTGCCTGTTGCTGCTCCACCAAAAAGCGCATGCGCGGGATAAAAATAAACTGCAGCCACTGATTAAAGGCCAGGGTATCCACCGCAAACGGCTGCTCGCTGCGCAGCGCTTCCGGCGGCGGCGACTGGCGATCCCAGTGGCCGATACAGCGCAGCTCAGCTTCGATGTCGATCAATATGGCGGCAATATCGTGATAGCGACTCATCAGCTACTCAATGATCTGCTGGTAGGGCGGCATCGAGGCCAGCATTTGACGGCCGTACTGACGGGTGACGATACGCCGATCCAGGATACTGATACGGCCGCGATCACTTTCACTGCGCAGCAATCGACCGCTGGCCTGAATCAATCTCACCGCCGCGTCCGGCACGGTAATTTCCATAAAGGGATTGCCGTTATTGCGGCTAATCCACTCGGCCAAGGCCTCCTCTACCGGATCCTCTGGCACCGCAAAGGGAATTTTCGCAATCACCACATGCGAGCAGTACTTACCCGGCAAGTCGACGCCCTCGGCAAAACTGGCCAAGCCGAAGATAACACTGCCCTTGCCGTCATCGAGGCGCCCGCGATGCTGGCTTAATATTTCGTGCTTGGGCAGCTCGCCCTGCGCCAGTACTAACTTGCGCAGCGACAGAGGGATTCCCTCGTATACCGCATTGAGCTGGCGACGCGAGGCAAACAGCACCAAGCTGCCGGCGTTTTTATCCAGCATTTCTGGCAGCATTTCAATAAGCGCGGCAGTGTGCGCCTCGGCATCACCGGCATCGCAGCCCATCGCAGGAATATGCAACTCGCCCGCCTCGGCGTGCTGAAACGGGCTGGGCACCACCTCAAAACTGGCGTCCTCATAGAGCCCCGCGCGCATACTGAAACGCTTAAAACTGCCCAGCGCGGTCAGCGTCGCCGAGGTGAGTACTGCGCCGTAGCAGCGCGACCACAACGAAGACTGCAGGGTTTTGGCCGCCAGTATTGGACTGCTATTCAGCTCTATATCCCGCAAGCCCTGACCGGCATCCACCTGCGCCAGCCAGCGCGCAATCGGCGGCTTCTCTTTAGTGCTATCGCTGGCGTAGGACTGCCACAAAGCCAGTATGTTTTGGCAGCGAAAACGCATCGCCGCCACATCTCCCAGCCACTGCTCCAGCTCGTCGCGACGCTGTTCCAGCGTCCCCTTGTCGAGCCCCTCTTGCAGGGTGGATACCAGTGCCTCGCAGTGCTGGACCACCGCGCCAAAACCGGCGCGCAACTCCCGCGCCTGCGCCGCCAACTCGGCCGGCACACAGCCGTCTTCAAAGCGCAGCTGCCGGTTGCCCTGGCGCTCGCTGGCTGTCATCAGCAGTTCACTTAACATCGGCCGCAGTGGCACCATGGCCTCGCGCGCGGCAATCAACAAATTGAGCAGCGAATCAAACTGGCCGCGCAGTGATTTCTGCATCGCCGGCAAGGC
>JBFKEA010000023.1:0-17929 GCA_041619375.1 Spongiibacter sp.
GCGCTCAAAGGGAATACCGTACAACTGGCAGTAAACCGGATAAAAACTGTAGGTAATATCGGGAAACAGCAGCGGCCGGCCGTGCTGAAACAAACCGTGGAAAATATGCGCCAGCACCTCGTCTGAACCATTGCCGGCAAAAACCTGCTCCATCGCCAAACCGTAGTACTGGGCCACCGCACGGCGCAAACTTTCCGCATTGGGGTCTGGATATAGGCGCAGCTCGCTGCCCAGCGCGGCCTGAATCGCCTCGACCGCCTTGGGCGACGGCGGAAAGGGATTCTCATTGGTATTCAGCTTGGTGAGGTTATCCAGCTTTGGCTGCTCACCTGGCACATAGGGCTCTAAGTCTTCGACAAAAGGGCTCCAAAACCGGCTCATTGTTCATCCTCTTGGCGCAAGCGATATTCGGCACTGCGTGCGTGTGCAGTCAAGGATTCACCACGCGCCAATATCGATGCGGTGCGCGCCAGCGTCGCCGCCCCCGCCACCGAGCAATTAATAATCGACGACCGCTTTTGGAAGTCGTAAACCCCCAGCGGCGACGAAAAACGCGCCGTACCCGAGGTCGGCAGAACATGATTAGGGCCAGCGCAGTAGTCGCCCAGCGCCTCGGGCGTGTGGCGACCGAGAAAAATAGCGCCGGCGTGGCGAATTTGCGGCAAATATTGCTCGGGCTCAGCCACCGACAGCTCCAAATGCTCGGGCGCAATGCGATTCACTAGCTCAATGGCCTGCGCCATATCGGCGACTTCGATCAATGCGCCGCGCGCGGCCAG
This sequence comes from Spongiibacter sp., assembly GCA_041619375.1. GTDB lineage: Bacteria > Pseudomonadota > Gammaproteobacteria > Pseudomonadales > Spongiibacteraceae > Spongiibacter. The sequence continues at coordinate 780 of JBFKEA010000023.1, forward strand.
CGACTCGCGGATAATATCGCCGCGTTCCATCTCGGGCAGCAGGCGCTCAATGCTCTGCTCCACCCGCGCCAAATAATCACTGTCGGGGCTGACCAGCAGCGACTGGGCGTCCTCGTCGTGTTCGGCCTGCGAAAACAGATCCATCGCTATCCAGTCGGGATCGGTTTGACCGTCGCAGATCACCAAAATTTCCGACGGGCCAGCAATCATGTCCAGCCCCACAGAGCCGAATACCTGACGCTTGGCGGTCGCCACATAAATATTGCCCGGGCCGACAATTTTGTCCACACGCGGCAGTGTTTCTGTGCCGAAGGCCAGCGCCGCGATGGCCTGCGCGCCGCCTACCGCGAACAGCCGGTCTACGCCGGCAATCGCCGCAGCGGCCAGTACCATGTCGTTGACATAGCCTTTGGGCGTGGGAGATACCGCGATCAACTCGCCGACGCCAGCCACCTTGGCGGGAATGGCGTTCATCAATACTGACGAGGGATAACTGGCCTTGCCGCCCGGCACATACAGGCCGACCCGGTCCATACCGCGAATTTGCTGACCGAGCACAGTGCCGTCATCCTCGCGATACTGCCAGGAGTCCTGCTGCTGGCGCTGGTGATAGCGGCGGATCCGCTGCGCGGCATCTTCCAATGCCTGGCGCTGGTCGGGCTCAATGCGCTGCAGCGCCGCCTGCAGTTGCTGCTGGCTAAACTCCAGTTCTGCTACCGAAGCGACCTCAACGCCGTCGAAGCGCTGCGTGTAGTCCAACAAAGCCGTATCACCACGCTGGCGAATATCGGCAATCACCGAGGCGACAGTGGTCGCTACCTCGACGTCAGACACCGAGTCCCAAGCCAGCAAACGCTCCAACTCAAGGTCAAAGCCCGCGTCGGCAGCTTTCAAGCGGCGCAGCCGTAATTGACTCATCTCACACCTCCGCGCTGCGCAGCGCTACCGCTCGCGCCAGATTGTCGACAATCTCCTGAATGCTGTGGTGCTTGCGCTTCATCGCCGCGCGATTCACCACCAGCCGTGAGCTGACTGGCGAAATCAACTCGCGGGGCTCCATGCCGTTGGCGCGCAACGTATTGCCCGTATCCACAATATCGACGATCAGGTCGGCTAAATCCATCAGCGGCGCCAGCTCCATTGCCCCGTAGAGCTTAATCAACTCCACCTGAATACCGCGCTCAGCAAAATGGCGGCGCGCCACATTGACGAATTTCGTCGCAACCCGCACCCGCCCCTGGGGCAGTGCCTCGCCCACACGTCCGGCCGTCATCAGCTTGCAGCGGGCGATATTCAAGTCTAGCGGCTCATACATATCCTCCGCCCCCAGCTCCAGCAACATATCCTTGCCTGCAATACCAATGTCAGCCGAACCGAGCTTCACATAGGTCGGCACATCGGTGCCGCGAATCACTATCAATTGAATATGCGGATGATTGGTCGCGAAGATCAGCTTGCGGCTACTGGAAATATCTTCCAGCGGCGCGATGCCCGCCTCGGCGAGCAGCGGCAAGGTTTCCTTGAGAATGCGCCCCTTGGTAAGGGCGATGGTGATGGGCTGATCCACGCGTAAAACTCCTGAACTGGGCGGCGCCGGCAAGTACTGCCAGCGATCTCTGGCACCGCTAATCAGCCGCTAATGCGGCGAATATCGGCACCAAGAGAGAGAAATTTCTCTTCAATACACTCGTAACCACGATCGATATGATAGATGCGATCGACCACGGTTTCACCGTCGGCCACTAGGCCGGCAATGACCAAGCTGGCCGAGGCGCGCAAGTCACTGGCCATTACCGGTGCGCCTTTCAAGCGCTCGGTGCCGGTGATCACTGCGCTGTTACCCTCAACACTGATCTTGGCACCCATGCGATTCATCTCGTGAGCCTGAATCAATCGGTTCTCAAAAATCGTTTCACTCACCCGAGACACACCGTCGGCAACCGCGTTCATCGCGGTAAACTGGGCCTGCATATCGGTGGGGAAGCCCGGATAGGGCATTGTTTTAAAGCTCACCGCCTTGGGGCGGCGACCGTGCATATCCAGGCGAATCCAATCCTCGCCCTGCTCGACTTCGGCGCCGGCCTCTTCCAACTTAACCAGCACGGCTTCCAGCGTATTGGGGTCGATATCGCGCAGCCGGATCTTACCGCGGCTGGCTGCGGCGGCGACTAGGTAAGTACCGGCCTCGATACGGTCCGGCATCACCGAGTAATTGCAGCCGCCGAGCTTGTCCACGCCATCGATCGTAATAGTCGCGCTGCCGTGACCGGAGATCTTCGCTCCCATCGCGATCAGGCAGTTGGCCAGATCAATAATTTCCGGCTCGCGAGCGGCATTTTCCAGCACCGTGCGCCCGTCGGCCAAACAAGCCGCCATCATCACATTTTCGGTGCCACCTACGGTGACCATATCAAACAGAATATGCGCACCCTTCAACCGTCCCGTGGGCGAGCTGGCGGTGATATACCCTTCATCCACCTCAATATGGGCGCCCATGGCCTCCAAACCGCGCAAATGCTGATCTACCGGCCGGCTGCCAATGGCACAGCCGCCGGGAAACGACACCCGCGCGTGACCAAAATGGGCCAGCAGCGGGCCGAGCACCAGAATCGAGGCGCGCATGGTCTTGACCAGCTCGTAGGGAGCGGTGGTCTGCTTGGTCGTCGCACCGTTAATCTCGACACCGAGCCTCTCATCGACCAGCAGCTCGGTACCCATACTGCGCAGCAGCGCAATCATGGTGGTGATATCGTGCAGATGTGGCAAATTGCTGACCCGCACCGGCTCGCTGGACAGCAGCGTAGCGGCAAGAATCGGCAGTGCCGCGTTTTTCGAACCCGATACCCGGATCTCTCCGCTGAGCGGACCACCGCCGCGGATTAGCAATTTATCCATGAAAACTCCTGCGCTGCTGGGCGCCGATTCGCCCTATTGGGCCTCGGCGGGAGTGAGCGCCTTGATATTAATAGCGTGAAGAGAGCCGTCTTTAATCCAGTCATTAACGGCAGCGTAAACAAGCTGCTGGCGACGCACGGCACGCAAGCCCTCAAAGGCCTCGCTAACCACCTGCACATCAAAGTGATTGCCCTCGCCGCTAACCTCGAAAACGCCGTCGGCAAAGTGTTCGTTGAGTCGCGCCAGAATTTGTTCTGTTTGCATGCCCGTAAGATTCCGTAAATCCGAAAAACAGGCGGCGAATTGTACGCAATTGCGACGGCCTTGGCGAGAAGACCGCCGCCGCGCCGCTATTTAGCTGCCTGCTCCATGACGTCTTTCGGAGCGACGGTCCAACTGTCAATGACCTTATTCAGGTCGCCATTGTGAGTAGCCACCGCCGTGAGGAACTGATTTTGGTAAATTAAACCGAGGTTTAAGCCCTCAATAATAACATTGCGCAGCTTCCAGCTGCCGTCGCGATCGCGACGCAGGGTGTATACCACCTCGTAGGGCGCAGCGCGCTCACCGTAGATGTGCTGGCGCACACCGACACTGCCCGACAAGTCGGCGTCTGCGGGCAGCGGCAGCACCTCGATTTTATTGCCGTTAAAGCCCAGCAAGCCCTTGGCGTAGGTGTTGATCAAGCCATCCTTAAAATTTTGAGTAAAGCGGATCACGTGCTCGCGAAATTGCGCCCGCTCCTCTTCACTGCGCAGGCTCTGGTAATACTGGCGACTACCGTATTTGCCCATCACGCCGCGGGCAAAGCTCTGAAAGTCCACCACTTCATCCATAATCCGGCGCACTTCATTATTGAATCGCTGAGGGTCTTTAGCGACGTAAGTGCGCGCCTCTTCTATCACCTTCATCAATTCCTGCGTGGTACCCGCCACCACTTCATGGGGGCCAGGCTGGGGCGCATCCGCTGAAACAGCAAGACTGGTAAACACCAGCAAACACAGTGCCACCGTGATTTTCTTCAACATTCGTTCAATCTCCAATTGTCGGCATCGGCCAGCTGCAACTCCTGCAATACCGACCCCACTCTGCGGATTCAGACCGCAGTTTACGTAATTGGCTCCCTCCTCGACGACGAGGTAAACCTGTTAATTTTTCACATTGGAAATTATCATAGCGAAAATTAGTCGCCGCTTAACGACATTCCAGCGATAACGAGGTCTTATTTTTTCACCATGCCATCTTCCTATATCGACACCGCCACGCGAGTTATCGCCATGGAGCGCGACGCCGTCAGCGCGCTCGGCCAACGCATCGACGACAGTTTTAGCCGCGCCTGCGACTTGCTGCTCAACTGTCGGGGCCGCGTCGTCGTGACCGGCATGGGCAAGTCCGGCCATATCGGCAACAAGCTTGCCGCGACACTGGCCAGCACCGGCACCCCGGCATTTTTTGTGCATCCGGGCGAGGCCAGCCACGGTGATATGGGCATGATTACCGCCGGCGATGTCGTTATCGCCCTGTCTAATTCCGGCTCCACCGCCGAGCTGGTCACGCTGATTCCGCTATTAAAGCTACTGGCAGTGCCCGTTATCGCCATGACCGGCAAGCCCAACTCAGAACTCGCCACCAGCGCCGACGTTCACCTCGACGTCGGCGTCGAACAGGAAGCCTGTCCACTTAACCTCGCCCCCACCTCCAGCACCACCGTATCACTGGTAATGGGCGATGCGCTGGCGATCGCCCTCCTAGAGGCCCGCGGCTTTACCGCTGATGATTTTGCCTTTTCTCACCCCGGGGGCGCACTGGGCCGGCGACTGCTGCTAAAAATCGACAATATCATGCACACCGGCGAGGAAATTCCGCGGGTCAACTGCGGGGTGCCGCTCAGCGAGGCCCTGCTGGAAATGAGCAGCAAGGCGTTGGGCATGACCACCGTACTAGACGCCGACGGCCGACTGGCTGGCATTTTCACCGATGGCGACCTGCGCCGTGCGATCGACAAAGGCGCAGACATTCACCGCGCCAGCATTGACGATGTTATGACGGCCAATTGTCGCAGCATTAAGCCCGGCACACTGGCCGCCGAAGCGCTGCGTATTATGGAAGACAACAAGATTACGGTTCTGGTCGCCCTCGACGACGAACGCCGCCCCATTGGCGTTGTACACACCCACGACCTGCTGAAGGCCGGCGTCGCCTAACTGAGAAAACCGCATGCAAACAGTCATAGAAAAAGCCCGCTCAATAAGCCTTCTGGCCATGGACGTAGACGGCGTGCTTACCGACGGCAGCCTGCTGTTCGGTAACAGCGGCGAAGAAATGAAGGCCTTCAGCATCCTCGACGGCCTCGGCATCAAACTGCTGCGCGACGCCGGCATCCGACCGGCGATCATTACCGGTCGCACCTCCGAGCTACTGCTGCGCCGCGCCGCCGAACTCAGCATCGAGCTGATCTATCAGGGCCGCGAAGACAAGGGCACCGCACTGGAAGAACTGCGCAGCGACCTCGGACTGAAGTACGAACAAATCGCCTATGTCGGCGATGATCTGCCCGACTTGGCGGCCATCCGCGCCGCCGGACTCGGCATTACCGTGGCCAACGGCCACCATTTCGTCGCCCGCCATGCCGACTGGCAGACCCGCGCCGCGGGTGGCAGCGGCGCCGTGCGCGAAATCGCCGAGCTTATCCTGATGTCTCAGGGCAAACTCAACGCCGCACTGGAGCAATTCCTGTAAATGGCCTCCCCCGCTTTCAACATCAATGCGACCTCCGTGCTGTCGGTACTCGCTGCGATTGCCGGGACGGTGATTTACCTCACCCAGTTCAGCGAAAGCGGTAAACTGAGCCTCAGCGAAAGCTTCGAGGCCATACCCGACGTAGACTCTCACCTGCAAGCCATAGAAGGGCTGAAGTATCGCCGAGATGGCGCCATCGCCTACCGCTGGCGGGCCGACAGCGCTGACAGAATGGTCTCCAGCGGCGACGTGCGCCTCAGCCAGCCCCACTACATTGGCAATATCGGCGCACAGCGACCATGGACGGCGCAGGCCGCGACCGGCACACTGTCGCAAAACGGCCAGCAACTCCAGCTGCGCAATCAAGTACTGGTTGAGGACTTGATCCGCGAGGCACAAATTCGCACCGAGCAGCTCAGCATTGACCTGGAGCAAAGCATCGTCAGCACTGACCAGCCGCTAAGCCTGAAGCTCCCCAACGGCGAAACCCGTTCGGTGGGGATGACCGCCGATCTGCAGCGGGAAAAAGTCGAACTACTGTCGCAGGTAAAGGGACACTATGAACCTGAGTAAATCGTCCGCAGCCCTGCTTATCTCCATTGCGATTGGCAGCGCCGCCCAAGCACTGCCCGAGGACCGTCGCCAAGCGATCAACCTCAGCTCCGACAAGGCGACCTACGAGAACAACCGCGGCATCTACACCGGCAATGTCAGCATGTCCCAAGGCAGCCTTAAGATCCGTGCCGACAAGCTAATCATCGTAGAGTCCGACCGCAAAGTGCAAAAGGTCATCGCCCACGGCAGCCCGGCCCATTTTGAACAGCAACCCCGCGCCGGCGAAGGGGTCGTTGTCGCCAGCGCCCGATTGATCGAATACAGCCTGAGTGACGAGGAAATCCTGCTGCAGAGAGATGCCACCATCCGTCACCAAGGCTCTAAAATCAGCGGCGACCGCATTGTCTACAGCGGCCGCAAACAAATGGTAATTGCCGACGGTGGCAGTCACTCGCTGGACGGGCGCGTACAAATGACGCTGCAACCGCAGCAAAGCGGCGCAGTGAAAGACCCCGGCGACGACACCGGCACCGCCGCCGAATCACCCGCTGCCGATTCACCAGTCCCCGGGACCCGCCGCTAACATGCCGTTACTTAAAGCCAGCAACCTCGCCAAAGCCTACAAGGGCCGCGAAATCATCAAAGATGTCTCTCTGAGCATTAACAGCGGCGAAATCGTCGGCCTGCTGGGCCCCAACGGCGCCGGCAAGACCACCTGTTTCTATATGATTGTCGGCATCGTCAATGCCGACCGCGGCCGCATCCAGCTCGACGACAAAGACTTAACCCCACTATCAATACAGGGGCGCGCGCAACACGGCGTCGGCTATCTCCCCCAAGAGGCGTCGATTTTCCGCAAGCTCAGCGTCGCCGACAACATCATGGCAATCCTCGAAACCCGCCGCGACCTCAACCGCAAGCAGCGCCGCGAAAAGCTCGACGCCTTGCTGCAGGAATTTCACATCACCCACATCCGCCAGTCCCCAGGCATGGCGCTGTCGGGCGGCGAGCGGCGACGCGTCGAAATCGCCCGCGCCCTGGCGACCGAGCCCAGCTTCATTCTGCTAGACGAGCCCTTTGCCGGAGTAGACCCCATTTCGGTCAATGACATCCAGCAAATTATTCGCCACCTCCAGGCTCGCGGAATCGGCGTACTGATCACCGATCACAATGTCCGCGAGACGCTCGATATCTGCGAAAAAGCCTATATCGTCGGCGAAGGCCGCATTGTCGCCGAGGGCAATGCGGAGTCGGTGCTCAACAACCAAATCGTGCGCGATATCTACCTCGGCGACACGTTTACCCTGTGAGTGCAAAAACGGCACAGCAATTGCTTTGCAAGGCTATTGCAGCCGCATCGCTGCGCGTCTACACTGAGCTTGACGCATTGCCGCGAACCGCTGCAAATAGCGCCACCTCTCCCAGGTATGTTTGTAGTAGAAGTCACTGCCTATGAAACAATCGCTCCAGCTTAAGGTCGGCCAACAGCTGACCATGACGCCCCAGCTGCAACAGGCGATTCGTTTATTACAGCTTTCCACCCTCGACCTGCAACAGGAGATCCAGTCCGCACTGGACTCCAATCCACTGCTTGAAGTCGAGGAAGACAGCGACGGCCCCGAAGCCCAGGACAGCAACAGCCAAAGTAAAAGCAGCGACAGCAAGACGGAGAGCAGCGAGAGCGAGACCGGCGGCAATGAGGCCGACAGCGAATGGGCCGAGCGCAGCGAAATCCCAGAGGACCTGCCCGTCGACAGCCAGTGGGAAGACGTCTACCAAAGCAGCGCCCCCGCTTCCTCCTCCAGCGCCGCCAGCGACGACAACCTCAATGACGATTACCGTCACGGCAGCTCCGAATCCCTGCAAGATCACCTGCGTTGGCAGCTCAACCTCAGCCGACTGTCGGAGCTCGACCGCGTCATCGCCGACGCCATTATCGATGCCATTAACGACAAGGGGCGCCTCACCGTCAGCCCCGAAGAACTCGTCGACGCCTTTGACAACGAAAATATTGAGATCGAAGAGGTCAATGCAGTTCTGCATTTAATCCAGCAGTTTGACCCACCCGGCGTCGGCGGCCGCGACCTGCAAGAGTGCCTACTAATTCAATTGCGACAACTGCCTAGCAACACCCCATTCCTTGCACAGGCTATACAGATTGTCGAACAGCACATGGCCCAGCTGGGCAACCGCGACTACAGCCAAATTATGCGCCGCTGTCGCCTCAAAGAAGAACAGCTGCGCGATACACTGCTACTCATTCAGTCGCTCAACCCCACCCCCGGCGACAGTGTGGGCCAAGACGACACCGAATACGTCGTACCCGATGTATTTGTCAGCAAAAAAGACGGCCGCTGGCTGGTCGAGCTGAACCCCGATATCGCGCCGAAAATCCAGATTAATGCCCACTATGCCTCGCTGGCCAAGCAGGGCAGCAACACTAACGACAAAGATTATATCCGCGACAACTTGCAAGAGGCGCGCTGGTTTATCAAAAGCCTACAGAGCCGTAACGAAACACTGATGAAGGTCGCCAGCAAAATCGTTGAATACCAACGCGGCTTCTTGGAATACGGCGAAGAGGCGATGAAGCCGCTGGTACTGCACGACATTGCCGACGCCGTGAGTATGCACGAATCAACAATTTCGCGGGTCACTACGCAAAAGTATATGCACACCCCCCGGGGCATATATGAACTAAAATACTTTTTCTCTAGCCATGTCTCTACCGACACTGGCGGCGAATGCTCATCGACAGCCATTCGCGCACTGATTAAGAAATTGATTGCGGCGGAAAATCCCCGCAAGCCACTTAGCGACAGCAAAATAACTGAACTGCTCGCCGAGCAGGGTATTAAGGTTGCCCGGCGAACCATTGCAAAATATCGAGAATCACTAGTCATTCCGCCCTCCAACGAGCGGAAGCGACTGGTTTAACCGGCTCGCGTTTGCGAGGCCGCAACGAAGCGCCGGGAGGCGCCGGATGTTCTCAGCGATGAAGGAGCAAGATATGCAGATAACTGTCAGTGGTCACCACGTAGATGTCACTCCGGCACTGCGCGATTACGTCAATAACAAGCTTGGCAAACTGCAGCGTCATTTCGACAATATTACTAATACCGATGTCACCCTATCTGTGGAAAAACTTATTCAAAAGGCGGAGGCGACGGTGCACGTCGCAGGGGCAGACCTGTTTGCCACCTGCGAATCCGAAGACATGTACGCGGCCATCGACAGCTTGACTGACAAGCTTGATCGCCAGCTCATTAAACACAAGGAAAAAAACCGGGGCCGCTAAGCCCCAGTGCTTTTCCGGACACACTGAAACTATGACTTTTGACTCAATACTCAGCCCAGGACGTACCCACTGCGGTACGTCCGTGGGCAGTAAAAAACGTCTGCTTGAGCAGATATCCATTTACGTCAGCGAGGACAACGGCCAGTTCAATGCCGACGAGCTGTTCAATGAGCTCCTGGCCCGCGAGCGCCTCGGCAGCACGGGCATAGGCCACGGCGTTGCCATTCCGCACTGCCGCAGTCAGCAGTGCACGGAAATTACCGGTATTTTATTGAAACTCGCCGAACCCATTGATTTCGAAGCCATTGACGACCAACCGGTTGACCTAGTGTTCGCCCTTATCGTGCCCGCCGAGGCACACGATGAACACATCAAGGTCTTAGCCAGCCTTGCCAATGTCTTTAACGAAGATAGCTTCCGGCAGAAACTGCGCAGCGCCGACAGCGACGCGGCGCTCTTCGAACGCGCCACCGGCAGTTAAGGAGCCACGAAGATGAAGCTCATCATCCTCAGTGGTCGCTCCGGTTCAGGCAAAAGTACCGCGCTGCACCAACTGGAAGATGAGGGCTTTTACGCTATCGATAACTTGCCGGTGTCACTTTTGCCGGCACTGATTCAAGAGTTGTCACAAAGCGAGCTGAAGGTGCATCAACGCGTCGCGGTCTGCATCGACGCTCGCAACTCGCCCCACGAGCTGTCGCAATTTCAGACGCTCTGCCAACAAGTACGGCAGCTCGCCACCCTGAGTATTATTTTTCTCGATGCCAGCGATGAAAAGCTGATCAAGCGCTTCAGCGAAACTCGCCGCCGTCACCCGCTCAGCACTGAGTCGCAGCCGCTAAGCGACGCCATTAAACAAGAAGCCGTGCTGCTAGAAGCCATCGTTGCCGAGGCTTCGCTCACCATCGACACCAGTGACATGACCGTCCACCAGCTGCGCGCCACCATCCGCGACCGCGTTCTCGGAGTCGACGCCAGCCGCATGGCGGTGCAATTAAAATCCTTTGGTTTTAAACGCGGCCTGCCAATTGATGCCGACCAGGTCTACGACCTGCGCATGCTACCCAACCCCCACTGGAATGAGTCGCTGCGGGCCTTGACCGGCTGCGACCGGGCCGTGCAGGATTTTCTCGATAACGAGGCCCAAGTGCAGCGAATGTACAACGACATCCTCGGTTACATGTTGCACTGGCTACCCGAAATTGAAACCGCAGGACGAAGTTATTTTACTATCGCCATCGGTTGCACCGGCGGGCAACATCGCTCAGTATACATGGTTGAAAAGCTGGCCGGAGCGCTGCGCAGCAGCTACCCGAGCTTACAGGTTCGCCACCGCGAACTGCAGCACTAATCGGCGCTGAACGAGCCAATGCAAGAAACCCAGATTACAATCATCAACAAGCTTGGCCTACACGCCCGGGCCGCGTCAAAGTTTGTCAGCACCAGCAGTGCTTTTGCTGCATCTGTCAAAGTTTGCGCCGGCGGTAACTGGGTAGACGGAAAAAGCATAATGGCAGTAATGATGCTCGCCGCCAGTAAGGGCACCACATTGCAAATTCGCTGCGAGGGCGAAGACGAAAACAGCGCACTGCAGGCCATCGTGGAGCTGATTCAACGCCGTTTCGACGAAGGCGAGTAGACGCAATACGGCGCTTTTCCGCATGATTTCCTCTTCGGGCAATTGTTGCCCGCCGCAGATTCAAGGATAATTCCAGCCATAACACGCAGCGGCCAACCGGCGGTAAGGCGACAGTAGAGCGGGGAGTTTCATGGCCCAAACCGGAGAACAGCAGCAAGCCGAAAACCGCCTCGAGCTACTCAACGAGGCACTGGGCTCCGGCGCTTTTTTGCAAATCCGGCGGATGCTTAACGGCCTACCTCCAGTCGACGCCGCCCACCTCATTGAATCCACACCGCAAAAAATTCGGGCGGTACTATGGCAACTGGTCGATGTCGAGAACGAAGGCGATATCCTCCAGCATCTCAGCGACGAAGTGCAGAGCCAATTTCTGCGGCACATGGATGCCGAAGAAGTTGCCGCGATTACCGAAGGCCTTGAAGCCGACGATATCGCCGACATCCTCCAACAACTTCCGGATCGAGTGATCCGCGAAGTTTTAGAATCGATGGACCATCAGGATCGTCTGCGCGTCGAGCACATTCTATCCTACGACGAAGACAGCGCCGGCGGCCTGATGAACACTGACACCATCACGGTGCGGCCAAACATCACCCTCGACGTTGCCCTGCGCTACCTGCGCCGCCACGAAGAATTGCCAGAAATGACCGACAGTCTGCTGGTAGTTAACCGCAACGACCAATTTATTGGCGTGCTATCCCTGCGTAAGCTGCTGGTCTCCGACCCCAGCGTGACCGTACGGGAAATCATGGACACGGAAGTGGAGCCCATACCGGCATCCATGCCCGCCCGCGAGGTCGCCCAGCTATTTGAACGTCGCGACTGGGTCAGCGCGCCAGTGGTGGACGACAAACAACTGCTATTGGGACGCATCACCATCGATGATGTTGTCGATGTTATCCGCGAGGAATCAGACCACTCACTGATGAGCATGGCCGGCCTCGACGAGGACGAAGACACCTTTGCCTCGGTGATGACCACCGCGCCGCGCCGCGCTATCTGGCTGGGTATCAACCTGCTGACCGCTTTTATCGCCTCGGGAGTTATCAATCTCTTTGAAGGCACGATAGAAAAAGTCGTCGCGTTGGCTGTGCTAATGCCTATCGTCGCCAGCATGGGCGGCGTCGCCGGCACCCAGACCCTCACGGTAGTCATACGCGGGATGGCGCTGGGCCACATCAGCCGCAACAACAGCCGCTGGCTGGTCAACCGGGAACTGCTGGTAGGGCTGATAAACGGCCTAATGTGGGCTGTCGTCGTCGCGCTCGCGGCCAGCTATTGGTTCAGCGACCCGTTGATCGGCGTCATTATTGCCGCCGCAATGGTTATCAACCTGATCACCGCCTCGCTGGCCGGCGCACTGCTGCCGCTGATTCTTAAATCCTTGAATATCGACCCCGCACTGGCTGGCGGCGTCGTGCTAACGACCGTTACCGATGTGGTTGGATTTATGTCCTTTTTGGGCCTCGCCACCTACTTCTACGCCTGAGCCGGCCACGCCCGCTCCACTGCTACAGAGCAAATTACCGTGACAGATAGTGAACAGGAACGCCCCAGTAAAACCGCCCTCAAGCGAGAGATGGAAGCGCTGCAAAAACTCGGCAGCAAATTGGTCAAACTCAGCAGCGCCGACTTAGCACGGGTTCCGATCAGCGACCCCGATTTAAAGGAGGCGATCGCCACCGCTCGCCGCATTAAAAGCCGCGAGGGTCTGCGCCGGCAAATGCAATATATCGGCAAACTGATGCGGCTCATCGATGCCGAAGCGATTGAAGCGGCACTCAACGAGCAAGAGCAGGGGCAAAAAGCCTTGGCCAAGCGTTTCCACGAGCTCGAAGCGCTGCGCGACCGACTACTGGAAAGCGGCCCACCGGCCATTGGGGAGGCGCTGCAGCGCTTCCCCAACGCCGACCGACAGCGCCTGCGACAGTTATTGCTGCAGGTGAGTAAAGATAAAGCGGCCAACAAGCCACCGGCAGCAGCCCGAAAGCTGTTTCGCTATCTGCGCGAACTACAGGAAATTGCCAACGAGGAAGAATCCGCGCGGGGTATTTAGAAACGCCGGTGAGCCAATACCGGCATGCGTTCGCGCAGCTCCCGCTGCGCGCTCATATCGACCGCCGCACAGGCCTGACCTTCGCCAAAGCCCAATTCGCGCAACACTGTCCCCCAGCTGTCGATAATGCAGGAACCACCGGAGGTTTCGCGACGCTGATTGTGGATTCCGCCCTGATTAGCCGCCACCACCGCAATCTGATTCTCAATTGCACGGGCGCGCAGCAGCGGTAGCCAGTGTGCCATCCCCGTGCGACGCGTGAAGGCAGCCGGCAATGCCAACACCTCCATCCCCTGCGCCAACATCAGACGAAACAGCTCTGGAAAGCGCAGGTCATAACACACCGCCACACCAACACGCCCCCAGGGACTGTCAAACACCAACGGTGTGTCACCGGGAGCATAGCTATCCGATTCGCGATAACGCTGCTGGGCATCGCCCACCACCGCGTCAAAAAGATGGATCTTGCGGTACTCTGCCACGCACTCGCCGGCGCTAGAATAGACCACAGACACGGCATAGCAGCGACCATCTTCTGCGGGCAGCGGCAGGGTGCCGCCTACCACCCACAAGCCCAAACGGCGAGACTGCTCGGCAATAAAACCGCGCAGCTCTGCCTGCTGCTGCTCAAGCTCAGCGCGCCCCCGCAACTGCTCGGTCGACCCAAACAGTGCAAAGTTCTCAGGCAACACCACCAGTTGCGCACCGGCACCGGCCGCTTGCTCCAACAGCCGCAGCGCGCTGCGCAAATTGGCCTGCACATCGGCCCCGGAAACCATTTGGATCGCCGACAAACACAGCTTCATGGCAGGCGCTCCGGTTTCACTTCGGACTGAGAAGCGTCAAAGATTTTACGAAAGGACAGCTCCGGCTGCTGCACCGTGCCGCGGATGTCATAGACCGCACTGGAAAAACTGTCGACCTGCTCCTCAAACACCTTAGTCACCACATAGGCACCGGCTGCCGCCGGCAGGCCGCCCACTAACGCCGCCACCCAGGGCAAATTACTGCCCACCGGCAACGTGGCCACCAGACGCATATCCAGCGCCTCGCTGTGCAAATCGATACTGCCGCTCATCTGGAACCGGCTCGATGGACCGCTCACTTCCAGCGGCTGGCTGAGCAATAAGCTCTGCCCGGTAAAACTCAGTTCACCGCCCATGTCATCAAAATGCACGCCCTTGCGAAAAACATCGCGAAAATCAAACTTCAGGCGACGCACGATATTGGTCATATTAAAGATGCCCAGCACCCGCAATGCGCCGCTTGCGGCATCGGAGGTCTTTAAAAACCGGCCGTTCTTTAACGCAAACTTTACCCGCCCCTGACTACCGCGCATCGTCCACTGATCGGGTGAGCCAAGCCAGCTAAGATTGACATCGAACTGTCCCGAGCGCGTATCCAGCGCACGATCGTAACCCAGTGCCTGCATCACCGCACCGAGGTCGCGCACCGAGAATTTGCCCTTCAATTGCGCGCTGGGGCGGCCGCCGTCCCGATACCACCAATGCAGGGCATTGTCGCGACGGGCGTCGCCCAAATCCACCCCCAACAGCTGGCCGCGCAGGGCCAAAAAGTGGGCGCCCCGCGCATCGGGGCGCAAATCGAAACCAAGGCGCCCATAGGACTTACCACCGACACTCAGCGCCTCAATATCCACATCCAGAGCGGGAAAACTCCGCGGGTCTTGCTCGGCGAGTACACTGTCGGTACCGCCTGCCCCCTCTGCCACTGGCAGGGAGAGGCGCTCCAGCATCAGCACATAAGGGTCACCGCTACGCAGCGGCAGCTCAATATTTCCGGCCAATTCATCACTGTCAATGCGCAGAGTCCAGGCGCGTTCGTCAGAGCGCGCACTCACACTGGCGGCGTGCTGAATCTGCCCCAGCACCTCCAATTCACCAATGCGCAGACGGTCGACGCGCACGGCCAGCCCCGGTTGGCTTTCCGCCTCGCCCTGCTGGGCCTGCCACTGCAGATAGCGCTCCAACGCCCTCTGCCACTGATCTACCGCGGCAAACTCCAGCTCACCAGCGACATTGACGATACCGCTGCGCAGCGCCGCTGGCGGCCCGGAACCCAAGGTTAACGTCAGCGCAGCGGCCTCGTCGCCATCAGCGGCGCGATATTGCATGCTGAGTAAGTCACCAAAAGTAATACTCAGTGGCGCCTGCGGGTCAGTAAACGACTGCTTGACCGTCAGCGCGCGAGCCTCATCTGCCGACTTGTACAATGGCTGTGGAAGGCGCACATCGACACCACGCATGCTTGAGCGAAGCTCCAAGCCGGCCGCCTCGCCGCCAGCTTGCAGACTCATGGACAACGCCGTGCGCCCGCGGGCAAAGCCCAGCGCCGGCTGGCCCAACCAGCGCTGTAGCTCTGCCATGTCCACTTCGGTGTTGGCTTGCAGCTCCACGCCCTGCTGATGCTGACGGATACTGGCGCGCAACGGCTCGCCAAATAAACGCGCATTTAACTGCGGGCTAGTCAATCCCTCTGCACTGCTGTAACGCAGTGGCCCACGAACGTCAGTTATCGACAGGTTTAATGACGGCAAGGCCAACCTGGCAAGCGACAGCTGGCTGTCTAACTGCACTGTCGGCTGGCCACCCGCCGACAGCGGGAGCTGCAGCGCGAATTGCGCCGTTGCACCGCCCTTTAGCTGCCAGTCGCCGATCACATTTCCGCTCAGCTCGCCCAGTGGACTGTCGCGAAACAGCGACTGTATCGCGCTTGCCCGCGCCTTTGCCGCCGCTGTTACGGCCAAATGCGGCCCGTCATTATCCGCAATACGCACCCGCACATCGGTGAGGCCAATACCGCTCAACTGGCCCTCTGCCACGCTGCCCCAGAGCTCCGCGTCATCTAGGTATACGTCAGCCTGCGCAGTGACCAGCGCGGGCCACTGGGGGTCGAAGACCAATTCCAAATCACTCACATCCAGCGCTAACTGTAGGCTGCGCCCCAAGCTGTCGTCGGCCCGCAGCGAGCCGCGATAGAGAAAAGCCGCGCTCTGCGCGCGACCGGCGCGCAGACTGCCAGCCAACCACTCCCTCAGTCCGCTATCCAAAGTCTGCGGCACATAACTGCGGGCCGTCGCCAACGGCAAGTCTTTAGCCGCGATGGCCAGCGTCATCTCCGGCGCCCGCTCCGCATCGGCCTGCAGGGGGATATCTAAGCGCAGCAGCGCGTGAAGGGGACGCTGCTGAGTGTCGCGGGCCTGTATGGGCGAACTGAACAGCCGCAAATGTTCATCGCGCAACTGCCAACGCAGCTCACTGCGCAGCGAGGCAAAGACAAAGGAAGCGGGATACAGCTGGGGGAAGGCAAGTTCAGTGTTCTGGCTATCGATTAACAAGCGGCCTGCATCGCGCTCAATCTGCAGGTAACCGCTCAAGCCCTGCACCCCCGGAGCGCCATGCCACGGCAACAGCGATACTTCGTCGAGCTCGCTGCGCAGGGAATAGTCGAGTGTCTCACCCCCGGCGACGCTGATTCGCAAATGGCGCAGCCGCCCGGATGGCGCCAAGGTATCTAACACCTCGCGCAACTCCCCGCCGCCCATACCGCTGGCTTTGATCAAATCGGCGCTGGCGGCAATATCCAACTCAGGCAGGGCAAATTCCCACAGTGCCGGCCGGGGGTGCTCTAGTGACAAACCCGCCAGATTCAACAACTGGTCCCGCCACAATGCCGAAAACTCACTGAAACCAATTCGCCAGAAACCATCGTAATGGCGGCCCAGAAAGCGCATCGTGACATTGTTGAACTGCTCATCCGAGCCCCACAGCGAGCCGGCCGGCAATTCCTCGGCACGCAGCTCCCCACGCACCGCCATTCGCCGACCGGCTTCCCAGTCAAACCACAGCTCGCCATCTACCTGACTGTGCATGAGACGCTGATTGCGAAACAGTGGTGCCAACACCGAGAAACGGCTGCCATCTAGCGACACATATGCGCCAGCGCGA